>CBFGUY010000413.1:0-2377 GCA_965651895.1 uncultured Algoriphagus sp.
ATGTTTCCTTTAGAAGCTGAATACTTGATGCGATTAGAGCAGCAGCATTTGGAAAGCTTGATTCTGGCGGGAGAAAATGTGCCGAGTGACGTGGAGGCTGGGAAGAAAATAGGAGAGGAGATTGCCACTATTGCACTTGCAAGAGCTTCAAATGATGGGATGAAGAATGCCCAGGCACCAAAGGCAGTTTCCGATTCTCTGAGAGCCGCCGCATTTGAACGGTTTGGATGGCAATGGGAAAATCTGGAAAGCCCGTCCCGTCCCGTGGGGCTGACACCTCTGTTTGGCAAAGTAAAAATGTGGAGTGTCCAAAATGTAGAAGATACTAGGCCGGGGATTCCACCTGTTCCAGGTTCTGAAGCATTCAATAAAGATGTGAAGGCCTTACAAGACTATGCTGATAATGTCACACAAGAACGCAGGAAAACGGCTAATTTCTGGCAAGATGGTCTCGGTACCTATACTCCTCCGGGACACTGGAATGACATAGCAGGTGAATTTATCCTTAAATACAAGTTTAACTCTATTCGAACAGCCCGTGTATTTGCTTACATGAATATGGCTATCATGGATGGAGGAGTGAGTTGCTGGG
Organism: uncultured Algoriphagus sp.; assembly: GCA_965651895.1. Lineage (GTDB taxonomy): Bacteria > Bacteroidota > Bacteroidia > Cytophagales > Cyclobacteriaceae > Algoriphagus. The sequence continues at coordinate 593 of CBFGUY010000413.1, forward strand.
ATGCCAAGTACTATTACTATTATCCTAGACCTATACAGATGATCAAGGATTTCGAGACTATTGCAGGTACTCCAAACTTTCCTGCTTATACCTCGGGACACTCGGTGTTCTCGGCTGCGGCAGCGGAAGTCTTAACCTATGTGTTTCCTCAGGAGGGGAATGTGTTTCATAAGTGGGCGGAAGAAGCTGCGATTTCTAGGGTTTACGGAGGTATTCACTGGACTTTTGACGCTACAGTAGGCACTGCTCAAGGCAGAAATGTAGCACAATACACAATTGATGTGGCCAGATCAGACGGCGCAGATAATTAATCATTAAACAAAAAAAACATGAAAAATTATACCAAAATAACAATACTGGCTATCGCATTGTCTTTAGCTTATTTGAATGCTTATGCTCAAGGCTGCGTGGCTATTCGTCAATTCTCTGGCCTCGGCAATGCGGTAGGTCAGGGAAATATTCTTAATCAAGGTGAATGGAACGTCAGTGCCAACTACCGCTATTTCAAATCATTTAGGCACTTCGGTGGAACCGAGGAACACCCAAATCGAGTAGAACAGGGGACTGAAGTCATCAACTATCAACATGGACTGGACATCAATATCAGTTATGCTTTTTCCGAAAGGCTCTACGGAATAGTTTCTCTTCCTTTTCAATACAATGAGCGCAGTTCCTTGTATGAACATAACCGAATCGATAGATATACTACCTATTCAAAAGGATTCGGTGATATGAGAATAGGTGCAGGGTACTGGTTACTTTCTGGCGAAAAAGCCAAAAAAGGGAATACAGCAATTGGGCTTGGTGTTAAATTCCCAACCGGTGATTATGCCGCCACAAGTACTTTCTATAGAGGAGAGGAAGCGACACCTACTGAAATGACCGTAGATCAATCCATCCAATTGGGTGATGGGGGTACTGGACTGATTGTGGACTTCCAGGGACTTTGGAATGTAGGAGGCACTTTCTTCTGGTATTATGATGGGTTTTATATGTTCAATCCACGTGAGACAAATGGGACTGTCACTAACAGAAGACGTGAAAATGAAGCAATCATGAGCGTTCCGGATCAATTCGCAATGAGAACTGGGATATTCAAATCATTTGAAAAAGTGCACGGTCTGGGAGCTTCACTTGGAGGAAGAATTGAGGGGATTCCCGTACGTGATGTCTTTGGAGGTAGTGAAGGCTTCAGAAGACCGGGATACATTATTTCTGTAGAGCCAGGGATCAGCTATATGCTGGGGAATGTGACCGGGACGCTTAATGTGCCTATCGCATTATTAAGAAATAGAACACAAAGTGTGACTGATATTGAAAATTCTACGCCAGATGATGTGGTTCATGGAGATGCAGCGTTTGCTGATTATTTGATCAATTTTACAGTAGCGGTGAGGATTCCAAAGAAAGCTAAAGAGGTATTTAATTCACTTTAATCCTACTAACCCCAAAGGCAATGTTGCTTTTGGGGTTTTGTTTCTTTATCCCTAGTGCCAATTTCCTTTGAAATGGATTTTCCATAGTTCACTGGGATGATGTGCTTTATATAAGGGAATAACCGGTTTCACTTTCTTTTGAACGAATTCTCCTATGAAAATCCTGTTTTACTGTGGTTTAGGCTTTTTGCTGCTGTTTGAATTTCTGAAAATTTACTTCATCATGCCTTTTCCCGGCAGTCAGCAATGGGATACCATTGATTTTGCCTATTTCCTTCATCGTAATAAAGTGACCTTTTGGGTTGTCGCGCTGACGTTGATCGTCATTGGCCTCAAACCGGTCATGTCT
>CBFGUY010000414.1:0-2364 GCA_965651895.1 uncultured Algoriphagus sp.
CAGGCTCCTCCGGGTGCCGGGAAGAGTACTCTTTTACCATTAACTCTCCTGGATGAACCTTGGCTGAAAGGCAAAAAAATAATCATGCTGGAGCCCCGACGATTGGCTACAAAGACCATAGCCCAGCGGATGGCTTCTATGACTGACACCAAGTTAGGCGATCTGATAGGTTATAGAATACGCTTTGAATCTGCCATTTCTGCAAATACCCGCCTTGAAGTGATTACAGAAGGGATCCTGACCCGCATGCTCCATTCAGACAATGCACTGGAAGATGTAGGAATGGTGATTTTTGATGAGTTTCACGAAAGAAATCTTCATTCCGAAGTAGCACTTGCGCTCTGTAGAGAGGTGCAGCAGGTATTGAGACCTGATCTCAGGATCCTGCTCATGTCTGCCACAATAGATGCAAACGTGCTGTCAGGATTGCTGAAATCCAAGGTCATAGAAAGCAAAGGAAGACAATATCCAGTAGATGTAAATTACCTCAATGAGGTAGATCAATACGCGATCGGGGAAGATGCCGCAAGGCAGATTATTCCGCTCACCAAAATCCACGAGGGTGACTTTCTTGTGTTTCTCCCCGGACAGGGGGAAATTCGAAAAGCCCAGGAGATTCTACGGAAAGCACTGCCGGATGATTTGGTTTTGCCACTGTACGGACAACTTTCACCAGGAGATCAGAACAGGGCAATTATGCCCCATCCCTCCGGAAAGCGAAAAATTGTACTTTCCACAGATATAGCCGAGACATCCCTTACAATAGAAGGGGTGAAAGTCGTGGTGGATTCTGGCTTTGCCAAGTCCAGCCGGTTCGATGCCAGATCAGGTCTATCTCGATTAGTATTGCATAGGATCAGCAAGGATTCTGCAGATCAAAGATCAGGAAGGGCAGGTCGGTTGACCGCTGGTCATAGCTATAGACTTTGGACTAAAACTATTCAAAACCAACTGCTCGAATACCGTACTCCTGAATTGATGGAAGCGGATCTTACAGGGCTGGTTCTGGATATGAAAGCCTGGGGTAAACAGAACATCCGCTCCATGACCTGGCTTACTCCTCCTCCTGCAGGCACGTTGGCTTTGGCTGAAAAAACACTGGAATCCATAGAAGCTATCGTCGGGGGCGAACTGACGCCTCATGGCCGGGAAGTGCATCAACTTCCCACCCACCCCCGTATAGCCCACATGCTCATCAATGCGGAAGAAATCGATCAGTTAGGTTTGGCTACAGATATAGCAGCTATACTAGATGAGCGGGATCCTCTTGGGCCTGATGCGGGTGTGGATTTGAATTTAAGAATAGAGGCACTTCGGAGATTCAGGCAACACAACGTGAGTATTCCTAGAATAAAAAAAATCGAAAAGATGGCTGCCTCCTATAGGCGGATGTTTTCTATACAACCGGAAAACAGCCCCGTAGATCCCTGGCAAACCGGTCTGCTCCTTGCTTATGCGTATCCTGAGCGTATCGCTGCTGCACGTCCCGGCAACAATGCCCAGTTTCAACTTGCCAATGGTAAGATCGCCCAGATTGGGCATAAGGATGATTTAGCCCATGAATCCTGGCTTGCTGTAGCGCATGTGGATGCCCGTGAAGGTATGGGCAAAATCTGGATGGCTGCTCCTATCAACCCCAAGGATCTGGCTCCAATGCTGAAATCCAAGGAAGTGCTGAAGTGGGACAGAAAAAAAGGCGGCCTTCAGGCTCATTCAGAGATCCGGATTGGATCCATTATCCTAGGCACAAGACCACTGGCCAAATACTCCGAGGGTGACGTGACCGAAGCTATAATGGAAGCTATCCGTGAGGAAGGAGAATATTTGCTGGATTTCAATGAAGAGGTGGAGCAACTGATCTTGCGAGTCCAATCTCTGAAACAATGGAATCCTGAGCAGAAATGGCCGGACTGGTCTGTGGCTGAACTCTGCGAAAAACCCGAAACCTGGATAGAACCTTATCTAAAGGGGATTCAGAAAAACGATGATTTCAAGAAATTGAACGTCAGTCAAATATTACTGCATTCTCTTGATTTTGAGCAGCAAAAGGATTTGGATCAGCTAGCACCTGCTACAATTGATGTTCCATCAGGAAGTAAAATCAGACTTACCTATAGAAGCGGAAATGTACCTCTGCTGTCTGTACGACTCCAGGAATTATTTGGTCTGCTGGAAACCCCCAAAGTAAACGATGGGAAAGTTAACGTGCTGATAGAAATGCTTTCTCCGGGATATAAACCGGTTCAGCTTACCCAAGACTTAAAAAGCTTTTGGCAGAATGGCTATTTCGAAGTGAAGAAGGAACTAAAAAGACGCTATCCCAAGCATGAGTGGCCTGAGGATCCAATTAGTGCTGAGGCAGTT
>CBFGUY010000415.1:0-2354 GCA_965651895.1 uncultured Algoriphagus sp.
TTTACAATAGATTATTTAAACTGACTTGAGACATACTAATGCTCTGCATATGAAGACTATTGATTCTTTGGGAAAAAATCATGGAAAAACAGTAACTGGTACTTTACGGCATCTGCCCAATAATCCCAGGTATGCCCCCCTGGGCCTGTTAGGAAGGTATGAGGGATGTTGTTGTAAGCAAGTTGCTCATGCAGCTTTAAATTCACCTGATAGAAAAAATCAGAAGTTCCGCAGCTTATGATCAGTTTTAATCTGTTTGGAATCAGCTGATTGCTTTGATGGAGTACAGAATATTCTTCCCAGCGATCAGGATGCTCAGCTTTGGTTCCCAAGTATTTTTTCATCTCCCAATTTTCCGGGAATGGGGCAATATCCACGCCACCGCTTAAGCTTCCTGCGGCTCCAAAGGTCTCCTGATGGCGAAATGCCAGATAGAGTGCGCCGTGTCCGCCCATACTCAATCCCGTGATCGCTCTACCTTCCCGACCCTGTATCGTGCTGTATTGTTTGTCGATATATTCCACCAACTCCTTGCTTACGTAAGTCTCATATCTGGATTCGGCTACTTCCGGACTATCCCAATACCAGCTTCCATAATTTCCATCAGGATTAACTATGATCATATCGTATAGATCTGCATAGGAGGACAGTTGGGGCACTTTAGCGATCCAATCAGCATAGTTGCCCGAATAGCCGTGTAGTAAGTAAACCACCGGGTATGTTTTGGTCTGGTTATAGTTTTGAGGCGTGATTACTACAGCTTTGATCTCCTTTTGCATGGCTGGACTGAATGTGATCACTGTGTCCACATTTGCCAGAGCGGAAAAAGAGAGCAGTATGGATGCAACTGTGGCTAAGTAAGAAAATCTGAAATTCATGAAGGTCGATTACATTAGGTTAAGTGTGTAAAAATGGCTAGGATTAGTTGAAAATTTGGAAAAAAGTTAAAAAAAGCCATATTGGAAAGCTTAAAAAAAAATACTTTTTTTACCTAAAACCTCGACTTATGACAAGCACAAGCCATCATGATGAGCGAATTTCAAAAATGACTTTTGCTTCAGTATACCCACATTATGTGACCAAAATTGAGAAGAAAGGCCGTACCAAAGAAGAACTCCATCAGGTAATAGAATGGCTCACAAGTTTTGATGAAGATCGCATCCAAAAGCTCATTGAGGAGAAGGTTACATTTGAAGAGTTTTTTGAAAGAGCAAAGCTAAATTCTAACGCAAGCCTGATAACTGGTGTCATCTGTGGCTATCGTGTGGAGGAAATAGAAAATACTCTGACCCAACAGGTAAGGTACCTGGATAAGCTAGTAGATGAGCTGGCAAAGGGGAGAAAGATGGAGAAAATATTACGTGTATGAACTGCTTTAGAGCCATTGCCACCTGCTTATCATTAAGTGTTTTGATACTCTCGTGTGCTGAAAAGAAATCAAGACTGGAAATCTTGGAAGGAGCAATCGAATCCCAACTCGATTCTATTCAGGGAGATGTTGCTGTGGCTTTTTTAAGTCTCTCCGATCCAGAGGAAAGCGTTCTGATCAACGCTGAGGAGCAGTTTCATGCAGCCAGTACGATGAAAGTTCCGGTGATGATTGAGCTTTTCAAGCAACAAAATCAAGGGAAATTGGATTTAAATGATTCTATTTTGCTAGCAAATGAGTTCAGGAGCATCGTCGATAGTAGTTTGTACAGCATGGATATAGGGGATGATAGTGACGATGTGATCTACAGCAAAATTGGAACAACTGTCGCTCTGAAAGACCTGATGTATAATATGATCACCATCAGCAGTAATCTGGCTACCAATGTGTTAATTGAGCTGGTGGATGCCAAAAAAGTCACAGCCACGATGCGTGGATTAGGGGCTGATAAGATTGAGGTTTTGCGGGGAGTAGAAGACACTAAAGCCTACGAGCTGGGGCTCAGCAATACCACCACAGCCAAAGATCTGATGATCATCATGCGGGCAATTGCGGAAAATAAAGCTGGGACAGAGGCTGATTGCCTAGAAATGATTTCAATCCTAGGAGATCAGCAGTTTCACTCCATCATTCCCTATTTCCTTCCTGATGAAGTGAAAGTAGCCCATAAAACAGGTTCAATCGTAGGAGTACATCACGACGCTGGAATAGTGTATCTACCGGATGGAAGAGCTTATGTGTTGGTGATTTTGTCAAAAAATCTCAAAGAATTTGACAAAGCAACAGAACAGTTAGCCGGTTTATCGAAGACAGTGTATGATTATATGGTTGGGCATTGATATAGAAACCCTGGCACTGACCATTAGTGCTTTACCGGAAAGTGAAAGTTATAGCTGAGCTCTTTGGCTTTCTTTGTGTACTTAGT
>CBFGUY010000416.1:0-2343 GCA_965651895.1 uncultured Algoriphagus sp.
TCCAAGGCAAAATGGTTAGGATTCATCTTTATATAAATGCAGCCTTTTACGTGCTCCACTAAAGAAGGTCTGACTCTGACTCATATACTTTACTACTCCAAAAGAAAAGTAAATACTTCCTGCATAAATACCTGACTATCTTTTCCCCAATACTTGGAATCCCCCGGTCCGGTGCCACTGAATCTCACACCGTCCTTCTCCCCCATCAGCAATCCTGCCATTCCGTCGCTCATCACAACCACTTTTCCTCCTGCCTTCGTCCGTACAAAGGCGCTGTGAACATAATTCCCGTCAGCATAAACCCGACTAATCACCGTTCCGCCTTTAATGGACCGTCCTCCACTGTAAGGAAGCTGGCGCTCAGCTTTAGTAACCTCACCGGGCACTGACACCGCTCCGCAATTATGGGGAACCGGAGTATCTTCCGTCAATTCCAATCCATAGGGTATCAATAGTTTGTTGACACCTACTTTTTCCAGCGGCGTCCGACGCTCCTCGTCAAAGATCAGCAGCATTGACCCTCCTGAATCCAAAAACTGCAGAATTTCTCTCTCGGTCGATTCCTCCACCTCTTCAGTGGGTGAGAACAGTATCAATACATTGCTGTTTGACCAATCAGCCTCATTCATGGCAGCAGCCGTCACCCGCACATCAGATATCCCTCCCTTTCGTATCAGGCTTTCAAATACCTCAGCGTTGCGGGGATTCTGGCCGTGACCGGTATCGAAAAGCAATTTCTTATTTTCCTGAGCTTCTACCGACATCCCCCACAGTGAAGCAAGTAATATCAGGAGAGCTGTTCGAAATCCCTGTAATCTATTCAGTACTTTCATAGTCTTGATTCTTTTTAGATTTTTAGCTATATCGCTTGTGAAATACTTCGGTCAAGATTAGTCCAAATCCCCCTATTAGCCTATTCAACTCCCGTTCAATTACATTCAAGTTCATTCAACAGCCTATTTCCCATTCCGGTAATGAAAAATCCAAAAGAACTAATTCATAGTTGCAGAGATCTAATCGAAGCCAAACTGGGATGGGGAAAGGGTGAGAGTTGGTCAAACCATGATTTCGAAAAATTGAGCGAGCTAATCCAAGAAGAAACAAAGATTAAGCTCAGCATTACGACCTTGAAGCGGATATGGGACAGGGTTAAGTCTGACCACTCTCCATCCGGTTCAACCCTGGACGCACTTGCCATGTTTTTGAAGTACAACAACTGGAGGGAATTCAAAAATGCGCATAACGCTCAACAATCTGCTAAAATCCCATTATCTCCTAGTATCAAAAAAAGGGTTCCCCCTAAGTCCCTAATTCTTGTTTTTTCTCTGATCGTTTTTATTGCTCTAATAGGGAGTACGATTTGGTTATTGCCGGGATCTGAAGAAATAAACCCATCAGATTATGCTTTTTCCAGTATCAAATCCGAAGCAGCCGGAATTCCCAATTCTGTCATTTTTAAATACAAGGCATCTTCTTCTCCTTACGACTCGGTCTATATCCAACAGAACTGGGACAATCGCCGAAGGACCAAGGTTTCCAGCGTGGACACTAGCCATACTTCCATTTACTATTACCCGGGATACTTCAGAGCCAAACTGGTGGTAGGGGAAAAAATTGTAAAGGAACACGACCTGTTTATCGCCTCCGACGGATGGGCAGCACTAGTGGATTCCGACAAGGTTCCGCTCTACCTGGATCAAACGGTTTTTTTGAAAGACGGAACCATTGAGGTAACCCCTGCTATATACTGTGGGATGGGAGTTGGGTTGCAGCCTGAAATTCCACAACTTCGCATTTTCAATGTTAGAGAAATGGAAGGATTGAAAAACGACAATTTTATTTTTCGTACCTCGGTCAGGAATGATTTCAAGGAAGGTACAGGAGCCTGCCAACGACTCCAGATTCTGATTTTATGCAAGAACGATGTGATGATCATTCCCCTTAGCTCCAAAAGGTGTATTGGAGATTTATGGTTGAGAATTTCCGAGCATGAGGCCGGCAGTTCTCAAACCGACCTATCGGGATTTGGTACTGAGCTCTCAGAATGGACTGACCTGCGGGTGGAGTCAGCAGACAGCGAAGTGAGGATTTTCGTTAATGACACTCATGTTTATACCACTACATTTTCCAGTCCCGCCAGTGAAATTGTAGGTGTTCAATATCGCTTTGAAGGTCTGGGAGCTATACGCAACACGCTGTTTTCACATAAGGGAGGCGAGTTCATTTTATAGAAAACACCTGCTGCTGTCAGACGACAGTCAAGGGTTAATAGGTTAAAACATGTGATTTGAACAATATTAGCTGGGTGCAAAAGGTATGTGCATCAGGATCCTTTCTTGACTC
>CBFGUY010000417.1:0-2339 GCA_965651895.1 uncultured Algoriphagus sp.
AAACTAAGCCATTATGAAATTATCTAGTTTCACCATAAGGGGATTTATCCTTGTAGGCGCGATGCTGACATCCGGAATTGCTCTTGCTCAAGAAAAAACGGAACTTCAATATTTCCGCCAAAACAGTAAGGAAGGATTGAATGTTTTTGAATCCCCAAAAGAAAAGGGGGGCGATTTTGATAAAGTCCGTGTGTTTGTGGGTGGAGATTTTGCTTTGCAATTTCAAGCTATCGATCATTCCAATTCACTGAATAATCTCGTGCAACTGGGTTCAAACTTCAACTTGCCTACCGCAAACCTAAATATCAATACGCAACTGGCGGATGGGTTGCGATTGCATTTAAGAACTTATTTATCCTCCAAGCATCACAATGAATCTTGGGTGAAAGGAGGTTATCTTCAAATTGATCGACTGGGATTTATAAGAGAAGGCTTTCTGGATGGAATAATGGATTATACCACTGTTACCTTTGGTTTGGATGAGTTCAATTATGGTGATGCACATTTTCGCCGATCGGATAATGCACGGGTAATTTTTAATCCCTTTATAGGAAACTATATCATGGATTCTTTTTCAACGGAAGCTTTTGGGGAAGTAACTGTGCAGAAAGACGGATTGATCGCTGTGCTTGGTCTTAGTAATGGCAAACTCAACCAAAATGTGATCGTGAATGACAATACGGATAATAAAGTGTCATTTTACGGAAAATTGGGTGTGGATAAGCAGCTTAATGAAGATTTTAGGTTCAGGCTAACCGGATCTTGGTATATGAATAATGGAACCACAACAGGAACCTGGCTATACGGGGGTGACAGAGCGGGTAGTCGATATTATGGCATATTGCAGCCATTAGAAGGAGCTACAAATGATTTTGAAGGAAGGTTTAACCCACGATTCCGACAAATGACCGCCTTCCAAATCAACCCATTTCTGAAATATAAAGGATTGGAGTTTTTCGGGATTGTAGAATCAGTAGGAAACTCTGAAGAGCAGGGTAACGGAAATTTTACCCAGCTGTCAGGCGAACTTCTTTACCGTTTCGGAGGTACGGAGCAATTCTACTTCGGAGGAAGATACAATACTGTGAAGGGTAAAAACAATGATTCAGATCCCTCTGAGATTGAAATAAGCCGATTGAACGTAGGCGGAGGATGGTTTATGACAAAGAATGTGATTGTGAAGCTCGAGTATATGAATCAGGAATATAAAAACGGATTTGGTGCAACCTCCATTTATAATGAAGCAAAATTTAATGGGGTAAATCTAGAAGCAGCTATCAGCTTTTAGGCACTATCACTGCCCAGTTGGATTATGTCAATAAGCTGACTGGGCATTATAATTTAAATGACTATGAACACAGTGTTTCTGATAATCCTGAGTTTCTTGTCCTTGTTTGCCACATCACCTGAAGTCCGTGAGGTTAGAAGCTGGACGGTAGATTCAGGAAGTGTAATTGAGATCGGAGGCAGTACTAATATTTCGAGCTTTCGATGTGAATCGAAGAATTACCAAGGAGGGGATATTCTCACAGAAACCTACTTCCCTGTCCGTGATAGGTCTGAATGGAGCGGCGAGATCACGCTAGAGACGGTGAACTTTGATTGCTTCAACGCGCTAATGACGAAAGATTTTCGGGAGACATTGCAGATGGAGCAGCATCCCACTATCGGAGTGCGCTTTCTGAAGATGATCAAGGAGTCAGAAAATGTAAACCAAGAAAACCTTAGGGGACAAGTGGAAATCACATTGGCCGGAGTTTCTAAAATCTACCCGATTTCCTGTGTTTTTCTTGCTAAAAACGGAAGGAAGGCATTCCTAACCGGAGAGCGGAAATTGGCATTTACAGATTTCGAAATTGATCCGCCGGTGAAGCTATTGGGAACGATTAAAGTGAGGGATTCGATAGAAGTCAGTTTTGGATTGGTACTGGAAGAGCTGATGTGAGGAATTGTCGTTTTAACTTTAGTTGATTCTCCTCGTACGCATTACATCAGCCCTTTAGTCAAAGTCTAATCAGTTAAATCGTGATTTCTATCCAATTGCCTTCCGGGTCTTCAATCACACTTTCGAAATAACCATCCCCGGTAGTCCGTGGCTCGCCGATGATTTTACTTCCCTCTTGACGGAATTCTTCAGTCTTTAACAGTACTTTTTCTTTGGATCCTACAGAAATCGCAAAATGAGCCAATCCTGAAACCATCCCGCGGGGTTGTGGAGATTCCTGTACATCACTTCTTTTCATGAGTTCGATCCTGCTGCCTGAAGCAAAACTTAAGAAATAAGAGCTAAAGCCCTTTGCAGGATTTTCATATTTTTCACCTGATGTCATAGCAAAGGA
>CBFGUY010000418.1:0-2337 GCA_965651895.1 uncultured Algoriphagus sp.
GCGGGATGAATCCCATCCTCGTCGGATTCGTATATTTTCCCATCAGAAGTCTCTACATGCACTTTATAGGTCACGCCTACTCTAGCAGAAAAATCCACATCCTCAATCAAGTATTTCTTTGCCTCTGAGTTCCAGAGATACGAATAGCTTTCACCCTCAGAAGTCAAGAGTGTAACCCTGGCATCAGAGATTACTTCATCCAATACATTGTTCACCGTACTCGTCCATCGCAATGCCACGTAAAATCTAAGGGGAGGCGCAGGTTTTTTGCTTTGCTCGGTGTAGGAAACATTCGAGATAAAGCCATCCACCACCAGCCGGCGCGGCTCACTGCCTGTCTCAAAGGAAATGGGATCGATACAGGCGGTCAGCATCAATAGAAGCGCTATGGTAAAACTCTGTCGCATCTTTATAATTTAAAATTGTATGAGATAGACGGGAAGGCACTGCCTAATACAGAGAGCTGAAAGGCATTCCCTCTTTGGGTAAAATACACTGAGAATGGGTTTCTTCTGCCGTACACATTATATATGGAGAATACCCACTCTCCGTCAATAGCTTTCTCTTTTTTCAACCCACTTTTCAATGTAAAAGCCAAATCCAATCTGTGATAATCAGGAACACGGTACTGGTTCCTGTCGCTGTAGTTCAGCACAGAGAGAATGTCTTCATATTGAAATTTGGAAACAGGAACCGTAATAGGTCTGCCTGTAGAATAGGCAAAATTAAGGTTCATGGAAAACCTTCTACTCAGCTTATAATCCATTACCAAGGAAAGGTCATGAGGCTTATCATAATTTGCAGGATAAAAACTCCCCCCATTGATTTTCTCCTCTTTGAACGGAGATTCGTCAAACTTCCTTAAACTTCTAGAATAGGTGTACCCTACCCATCCGGTCAATTTGCCTCGGTTTTTTCTGATCAAAAATTCTGCTCCATAAGCTTTCCCTTCACCCTGAACCAAATCCGCATCCAGTGTTTCATTTAACAAAATCGAAGCTGCATTCTTATAATCGACTACGTTTTGAATGTTTTTATAGTAACCCTCCACTGAAATCTCGAAGAGATTATCTTTCCAGTTTTTGAAAAAACCCAGCGTATATTGATCAGCGATCGAAGGAGAAAGATTATATCCCGAGGACTTCCAATAGTCCACAGGTGAAATAGCGGCCGTGTTTGAAATTAGATGAATATACTGGTTCGTCCGGTAATAGCTGAGCTTGATGGAGCTGGAAGGAGTAGCTAACCATCTAAAAGAAGCCCTGGGCTCTATACCGAAAAAAGACTTCGCTATTTCGTTTGTGCTGAAACTGAGGGTATCTGTAATAGATGTCGGTGTTCGGGGCTGATCAGGATCAAATTCAAAGAAACTGCCGCCAAGAGCCAAATAATTAGAAATCCTCACCCCATATACTAAGGATATACGTGGAGAAATGACAAATTCATCATTCAGATAGAGGGCACTTTCAAGTGCATTTTCCTGAGGGATTCGCACCATTTGAGAAGTGGTGTTTTCTTTTCCTGGTGTAAACTCACCATTGTTGAAATCATAATAAAGGGAAGTAAAGCCAAAATCGAACTTATGGGCAGATCCTAATTCATAGGTAAAATCAATTTTTCCCTGATAATTTAGAATGCCGGATTGATAGTCGAAATCGTAATTGGCTTCAGTGTTATGGATATTACTTTGGAAATCACTCACTACCACCTGTGTCTGCATCAGGAATTTATTACTGAACCTATGCCCCCATTTTAGAATCCCGAGTTTGGTTTTCCACACATAAGCAGTATCAGACGCAAATTCAAAATTATCATCACTGAGGTATCCAGAAAAAGTCAGAACGTTGTTTTCATCTAGGGCATGGTTGACCTTAAAATTAACATCATAAAAGCCTGCGGCACTTTGGTAAAGATCCGGATCCTTCATCTGTTTTAGCATCCAGTTAGGGTAAGCAGTTCTTCCAGATATCAAAAATGTGGTTTTATCCTTATTTAATGGTCCTTCTACTAAAAGTCTGGAGGAGATCAACCCTATCCCTCCCTGTACTTCAATACCTTGGGAATTTCCGTTGCGAAGGTTCACATTAAGCACAGAAGAAACTCTCCCGCCATAATTAGCCGGGCCACCTCCTTTGTACAATTCCACATCCCTGATCAGGTCGGAATTGAAAGCTCCAAAGAAACCAAACAGATGAGAACTATTATATATAATCGCCCCGTCCATCATGACCAGGTTTTGTCCCGGATCTCCTCCACGAACATTAAAACCTGATGTCCCCTCTCCGACTGAACTCACCCCCGGAAGAGATATAAGGCTTTTTACAGGATCTACCTCGC
>CBFGUY010000419.1:0-2336 GCA_965651895.1 uncultured Algoriphagus sp.
TAAACACATCACAAGCGGTTGTAAATGTAAATGGGCCAGACCAAATACTTGTTCCGTCTCCACCACAATCTGCCTGCACATAAAAATCATAATCTGTGGCTGCACTTAAACCAGTAACTGTATGAGGGTTTGTAACTCCTGTTTCTGTTGGCGTTCCTGTTGGAGCTGTGCCTGCGGGTACTACTTCTATATTCCATAAAGTAGCTGATCCCGATTGCAACCAGCTTAACTCCGCTGTTGTAGGAGTTTGATTTGTAGCACTTAATTGCGTTGGTTCTGGACAAGCAGGAATGGCCCTAACTTCTAAATTGTCAAAAAATACATCAACATCTTCAGCATCGTTAACTGTGCCTTCAGAGGCCCAAACAGCAAACTGTACAATATCGCCGCTGTATGCCGTTAAATCGAATACATAATGACTTCCTGTAGGCGTAAACACAGAGGTGTTATCCCATGAAGCCAAAGCAGTCCAAGTAGCACCACTATCGGTAGACATTAAGAATTGTACTTGATCATCACTACCCAAACTACCTGCGACAGTTGTGCTTCCCCAATTTAAAACAGCAAAATCAAATTCTACTTGAAAAGGAACTCCCGTTAAATCAATTTGAGGAGATAATATCCAATCACTTTTGCTTGCAGCATATAAATTAATTTTAAAAGCGCCCGTAGTACCATTGTTAAGATAGCCATCTGCGACCCAAGAGCCAGCTCCTATGTTTTGTGGTCCTGTTGTTGGATCACCAGCATCTGCTTCATCCCAACAATCTGCTGGAATGGTTGTAAAATCTTCTAAGTAATCAGGTACATATATATCGCAAAATGTTGTAAAAGAAATAGGTCCAGCCCAAGCACTCACACCATCAGTTCCACAATCTGCTTGAACATAAAAATCGTAAGAAGTTACAGCAGTTAAACCAGTTGCTAGATGAGGGTTAGAAACACCTGTTTCTGTTGGGGTTCCCGTAGGAGGTGTGCCAGCAGGAACAATCTCAACGTTCCAAAGGGCTTCTGAGCCAGCAGCTGTCCAGCTTAACTCAGCCGTATTACCTGATAGTACTGTAACTGCAGGACTAATAGGTGTGTAGCAGGTAGGAGCTTCGTCAAATCCTACATCATCCACTAAAATATCGTTATAAAATGCAGATCCTGTACTATTTGTGTTGATAGTAAACCTTACTTGAACTGCACCAGAAAAAGTGTAGGAAGATAGGTCTATAACAATATTACTCCAGCCTCCAGAAGCTCCTTGCAGTGTGTAAACGTTGGTCCATGCTGTTCCATCGTTAAATTCAGCAGTAATGGTGTTATATGTATTGTCATCACTGTTCTCACTAAATACAGAGAAAAATAAGGCTGGTGATGTTAAAGTTGAAACGTCTACTAATGGAGATGTTAATGTACTAATGGTATTACCAGTACCTGATCCATCTATCCAAGCATAGTTAGTGCCTCCTCCAAAAGTGTTGTCTCCTGCTGAAATGGCATCATAATCAGCATTTGTACTGTATATCCAAGCTTCATCACCAGTCTCTGTCCAACAATTAGGAGTGCTGGTTGTAGCAAATGTTTCAACAAATGGAGCAGAAAAAACATCACAAGCAGTAGTAAAAGCAATAGGTCCTACCCATGTACTAACGCCGTCTGTGGCCCCACAATCGGCTTGTATGTAAAAATCATAATCTGTAGCTTGAGTCAAGCCTGAAACAGTATGAGGATTGGATACGCCTGTTTCTGTAGGTGTACCCGTTGGAGCTGTTCCAGCAGGAACCACTTCAATATTCCATGAGGTTTCAGTCCCTCCAGGATTCCAGCTTAAAGTTGCTGAAACATTATTTGTCATATCAACCATAATATTGGTTGGTACAGGACAAGTTGGTTGTAAATGTAATGTCACTTCAATATTGGACCAATCTGCAGATGAACCACTATAGGACTGGTTCATAACAATGTCTAGAAGCCCATCTACTGAAGGATCGTAGACACTTGCAAAAGAACCTTCAAAAGTAAGGGTTGTGCTGTTACCACTACTACCTCCTCCTGCAGTTGCTGGATCTATAAGTACAGAACCAGCAGAGGTGATCACAGTTAAATCGGCTTCGCTTGACCAAGCATTGTTTGTGCTTATCCAGTCAGCTGTAATTGTAAAACTGTCGTAAAGCCCAGCAGTAACACCTCCAGAATTTCCAGCATCATTAATATTAACCGTAACAGGTGAACCATTTACAACAGCATATGGTCCTGCATCGATAGGAAATGAAAATTGAGGGAAAACTGAAAATGAAGTTAAAAAAGCAATACTAATGCATAGCAAAGATGTAATTTTTTTCATTTTT
>CBFGUY010000420.1:0-2335 GCA_965651895.1 uncultured Algoriphagus sp.
ACTCCAATTTGAATCTAAAATTTTCCTGCTTTTTTAACTAAGAAAATCTGCCATTCGTTCAGTCATACTGCTGATCTTTTATACCTTGAGGGAATAAAGCAACTGGTTGTAGATCAAATCTATTCATCCAGTATGACAACTGGATATGGTTACATAAGAAATTTAAAAATCACATGATCGAGCATCACTGTGGTAGAAAGGCACGCATCACTCAAGAGTCACACGG
Source organism: uncultured Algoriphagus sp. (assembly GCA_965651895.1). GTDB lineage: Bacteria > Bacteroidota > Bacteroidia > Cytophagales > Cyclobacteriaceae > Algoriphagus. The sequence goes on from CBFGUY010000420.1 coordinate 227, forward strand.
AGGAATGTTTAATCTGTGATGCGAGATTAAACAGCCTGTCCCGACTAATCGGGGTGGCCATTGAAAATCAAATAAACACATGACAATCCAAACTTTAGGCATAGTAGGAGCAGGCAATTTAGGGACGCGAATTGCTTTGCAGGCTGCTATTTCCGGGTATAAGGTGAATGTATATGATATAGATCAGAACAGCTTTGCAAGGTCAAAGATCACCATGAGAAAACTATTGACTCAACTGGATAGATCAAATCTTCTGGACAAGGAAAAAAGAGAACAATCGTTGGAAAGAATCTCTTTTTTACCCAATCTCAAGGATGCCCTACAAGAGGTGGATTTTGTAAGTGAAAATGTAACTGAAGATCTGGAAATTAAATTGGCAGTATGGCAGCAGATAGGCGAATGGGCAGCAGTGCAGGCTATTTTCACAACAAACACCTCCTACTTACTTCCTTCGCAATTGGCGGATGCTTCCGGAAGACCGGCCAAATTCTGCGCTTTTCACTTCCATGATGTATTTCACTCTAGGGTGGTGGATATTATGCCTCACCTAGGTACGGATTCAGAAATTATTGGGATTTTAGAAGCTTTGGGAAAAAGTCTTAATCAAGTGCCGGTTCTCGTAAAAAAAGAGCATCCGGGTTATATTTTCAACACCTTACTCATCGCTTGGATAGATGCAGCCGGTCGATTGCTTACAGGCGATATAGCAGAAGTAGAGGCTATAGACAAGTCTTGGATGGTAAATTTCAACATGCCTGTCGGGCCATTTGGGATATTGGACAAAGTAGGGCTGGACACAGCTTGGCACATTACCAATTCCCGAAGAAACCCTGCCTCCCGTGCTTTTGCCGCACTGCTCAAAACCTATGTAGACCAAGGGAAGTTGGGAATCAAATCCGGAGAGGGATTTTACTCGTACCCTAACCCACGCTATAAAAATGAGGATTTTTGCACATAGTAATGGAAGTCACCATGCTATTTTAAGTAAGCTTTACTGCTCTGGTTCATAATCTATAGGCAACAAGTCTCCTACCCTTTCCCAAGCCATATATCCTTCCATCAGCAGTCCAAATGGATCGTCATAACTTCCATTCGGAAAAATTTTCAGAGAGTCGATCTCCAGATGCATAATAGAGACCTGATTTCCAGGCTTGCCTCGGTAGCTTGACCCAAGATATGCTATACTTTCCCGCTCGTGAATATACGTGATATGAAGATGATCCTGAAAACTCAGAAAAACTTCGCCATCTAAGTTTTTCCTGATAAAAACATCCTGGGAAATGGGCGAAGTGTCTAATTGGTCTATAAATTTTCCTGGCTTAGAAGGGTCAGGCATCCGGTATATCTTTCTCAGTACAAATCCTTCCCCTTCTGCATTGCCTTCGTAGAAGGATCTGATCAAATGCTGCAAGCTTCCTTTGTAAGCAATATCACGCCTCTTTTCCACCTTTCTTCTATTCGATTTGGACAAGGTAGAATCCTCAATAAAAAAAGGATAGCCAGCATAAAAGACATAACCTTCTCTAGCCTGATATTTAAATTCCTTAAGCCAATAGTCTATTCTATATCCTAACTTTTGGTTATTGATTTTCATTAAGTCTGTAGCAGAAACCTTCAATACCCCAGGTTCTGTGTGATCATCCAGTCTCAAAACCGTCTCATTTAGAAGTTGACAAGATTGGGCGATTTCAGAGGTTCCCAGAAAATTCCTCTTGAATTCGCCAAGGTTTCTGTACCAGGCTGGGTCACGGCTTTCTTCCACGTATAGGACATCCAATTCCTCATCGGCTGCTATTAACAGCAACTTGTATCCCTGGGGCTGTAGTTCTGCTGTTCGAAGATTATATGTCAGACCTTCGTATCCCAGCATCCTCACAATTACCTCGTAGTTTCCATCCGGGATAGTAAGTGAGAATTTGCCTTCCCCATCAGCAGAAACCCCAAAAGTAGTATTCGCCAAAAAAACTGTGGCATAAGGTATTCCTTCCCCTGTTTCATAATCCGCTATAGTTCCCTTGAAAATATTTTGGGCAAAAGAATTAGAAGGTACGAGAAACAAAAAAAAGCCTAATACAATCTTCTGAAGAATTGGATTAGGCTTATTCATAA
>CBFGUY010000421.1:0-2332 GCA_965651895.1 uncultured Algoriphagus sp.
AGGTCTTGTTATAAGTCAAAGACAATTGCCATACATTCTCCATGATCTTGGTCTGACCACGGTCCCTGTATGGGTTATCATTTCCTCCTGAGCGGAAATATTCATCGGTTTCAGGGTTGTACCCGAATACATCATAAGTGTACTCGAATGTGTTGAACATATTATCTGCCAAATAATAGGAATACAAACCCTTCGCTACCAAATCGGGTACGATCTCATACTCTGCGGTAAAGTTGGATTGAAGTACCTGCCATTTGTTTTCATAAAAGCCAGTACGGTCATAGTTCAGCAGCGCCCAGTTGGTTTCTATATTATTGATGTTGGCTGGGTAGTCAGGATTATCATTGGCGTAGGGACGTTCAGTAGGTCGGTTTCTGAATAGCGCAAACCTTGGCTGCCAATAATCATCTCCTCCAGGCACGCCCGGGTTGTTTCTGTTTTCGATTCTTCCGTTGATCTGCATCCCCACTCTGAACTTGTCCGTGATATCTGTATTGATGTTGGATTGGATATTGGTTCTGTTGAATTCAAATTCATCTGAGAAAACAGCTTTCTGGTCGAATCGGGTAACGGATAAATAGTAATTTGTTTTTTCGGAACCTCCGGATACAGAAGCATTGAAATTACTTTGGGGAGCATTTCCCTTTATAATAAAGTCTTTCCAGTCGAAAGATCTATATCCGTATTCAGTTCCCTGCTTCCACTTTTCCAATTCTTCTGCAGTAATGTTAGTACTTCCAAATTGATTAATATCGGCGTCTGCCTGACCCAGCATCCATTCGTATCCGTTTACGCCATCCGGAAATCTTGACCAGTTTTGCCAGCCATAATAGCCGTTTATATTGATCGTTGGAGTTTCGCCGCGTTTGCCTTGTTTGGTTTTTACCACCACTACCCCATTAGCGGCACGTGATCCATAGACAGCAGCTGAAGCGTCCTTCAGAATGGTGATACTTTCTATATCTCCAGGAGCCAGATTATTGAATTGCCCTTCGTCTTTCTGGATTCCGTCAATAACGAACAGAGGCGTTCCCATATTCCTGATCTGAAGCCAAGCTCCAGCACCTGGTCGTCCATCAGGCTGGCGGAAGGATAGCCCTGCCATTTTACCTGCCAGTGCGCCGGATACGGTGGCTGAAGGAACCTTTTCTATGTCCCGGCTGGTGACATTGGCGATAGCGCCTGTGATGGTTTCCTTCTGCTGCTCCCCATAGCCTACTACGATTACCTCGTCCAGGCTGCCCAGGTCACTTGGCAACTGAACCTCAAGTTCGGTTTGGGTTCCTACTATAATTTCCTGGGTTTTAAAACCTATGAATGAAGCTCTCAATGTAGCATTTTCACTTGTGAGCGTAAGTGCAAATTTCCCGTCTATATCCGTGACGGTTCCGTTAGCAGTTCCTTTTTCCAGGATACTGACACCCGGAAGGGGTTCGCCCGAGGACTCCTCTATTATAGTCCCCCGGATGGTGGTGCCTTGCTGTGCCATCAAAGGTGCTGCCACCAGGATAGCTATAACAAGCAATAGGCAAGATTTCATGAGAAGAAGTCTTTTCATAAATAATCATTTTGGGTTAAGAATTAAGTAAATAAATGGTTCTTCGATTAGGGCAATACTTCCCCTATGGCCTTGAAAAAGGCTTTTTTAGGTATCAGAAATTGCAGGAAAATATTACCCGAGTATAAGAGACTCTTGGGTTTGCCAGAGTAACTGGCTAGGTGGGTGTAAGAATTTTCAGCATAGGGATAAGGGTTTATTGTAATTTATATGAGTTCAGAACGCTCGCTCACTTCTTAGTGAACACACACTTTTTCTGATGTCCTAAAAGTAATTTTTCACTAGGCGGACTTTTAATAAAAAAGCTTCAAAAAATGTAAAATTATCACTCCTAAAGCAAACTAAAAACCTTAACAAATGAGACATTACAGTATATTATATTGAAAAAACCTAAATTTTCACTTAAAAAATTGAATCATCCTGAAAACAGCAACATAACCTACAGTTAATTTTAAAATACAGTTATTTCAAAAAATGCGTCTCGAAATCGATTGCGAAATCAAACCTTTCTGGATTATGGTTTGTAACTTTTCGGTCAGCGAATAGAAAATAATAGGCAATATTTAGCATTAGTCTATAAAAAATCCCAATAGATGATGCTCTGGGTGATTGTTTTTGATAATTTCAATCCCATAACCCAAAATATCATGAACTTGTCTAAGCTACTACTGACAGGTTTTCTCAGCCTCAGTCTTCTTATAACCATTTCCAGCCAGGCGCAGGAAAAGCGTTACTATTTCCGGCACTATGATGTGAACTCCGGATTGTCCCAAA
>CBFGUY010000422.1:0-2317 GCA_965651895.1 uncultured Algoriphagus sp.
TAGCAAATGATAATTGTGATGCAAGGATCTCGGTAAACGGGACGATTTCCGGTATAGGTGGAATCTCAAAACAGGCTTATACTGATATTCCGTTTATAAAGGAGTTTATGGATGGAGAATGCACTGGATATGGAGTCTATGGGGACTTGGATATCCCCATAAGCGGAAAAGCAGAGTTTGCGGCTACCCACTGCTTAGGGTATGAGTTATTTACTAGTCTAGGCCCAATAGATCTACCTGAATTCTGCCAAGGAGACCCTCCAGCCGAACTTTCTGAGTACATCCAACCTAGCAAGGAGGGATTACAAGTATATTTCTTTTCCTCTGAAACAGGAGGCACACCTATACTGGAGTACTATGTAAATACTTCACAGATAGGCACTGAGCGGGTATGGGTATCCGAGGGGCCTGCTGGTTCCTGCACAGGCATGAGGATTCCGGTAGATCTGTCTGTGACTCCCCGTACCCCACAACCTTATACAGAGGATATGTCTTTCTGCATGGAAGACAATAGCTTCCTGTTCACAGTGGATTCTAGCCCTGAATACACGGTTCTATATTACACCGATAACAATTCTTTGACATCTCCATTGGCCGGAGCGCCTACAATAGATATGTCAAAGCCTAGAGAGTTTTCATTATGGGTAAGTCAATATAGAGATGGCGAATGTGAAAGTATCCGGAAGGAAGTAAAATTCATAAGTGAGGACTGTAGCTTAAGACCTAACATTCAACTAACCCTTACCGCAGACCGGAACATCTATACAAAAGAGGGAGAAACTATAACATTTACCATTAAACTGAAAAACAACGGCGGGGTTGAACTTCTATACGTGTGGCTGAATGAATACTTAAATTATGGCAATTGGAACTTCTCCGCTCTAGAATCTGCTGAGGAAAAAGTCTTTACAGTCACCTATATTACGACTTACCAAGATGTACAAAACGGGTTTATCCAGCTCAATGCTGAAACCGGAGGGCTCGCAGCCACTGGGGAAAATGTAAATGACAATGCATCCATCGAAATCCCAATGCAAGATTCCCCACCTGGATTTTTAAATTATTCCTTCACATATTCATCTGAACAATGTCAGCCTATAGGAGTAATACCTGGATATATAGCGATTGATTGGCAGCAATCCCAAAGTGGCACTTACTCTATACTAAACTTACATGATGGTCAGGAATATAAAGGCCAATTTGAAAATAAAAGCCAGATACGACAAGAAGTTCCTGAAGGTTCTTACAGTATTACCATATGGGATGAGGATGGCAACATCCATTCAGTCACAGAAGAAGTTATTATAGAGAAAAAGGAGTTTGTGAAATTTGAAGTTCCTGACCAAGTTGTAGCATGTGGTGAATATCTACTGCTCCCTCAGACAGATTTAAATCTGGATTATACCCTCCTAGCTCCCGATGCCACTACGGTAATGCCTAATTCTAATGGATACTTCTCTATAGTACAGACAGGTACTTATAAAATCATTGGAAAAGACGCAAAAAGTCATCTATGCCAAGTAGAACAAACCTTCCTGGCTGAAATCTCCCTTCCTCTCCCACTGGATCTGGAAGTGTTGCCTTTCTGTAGTGAAGCTACTTCCACCACTGTATTTCTACGTAGTGAAATTGGAAGTAATGAGCTGAAGTGGTTTAAGCTAGGTTCCCAGGGTTACCTACACCTTTCTGAATATGATAACAATTCTATTTTAAATGATCAGGAAGAAGGTGAATATCGTGTCACCCTGTCAGATACGGATGGATGTATCGTGGGAGTTGGCGAGATCCTACTTGCTCCATCCACTACCTCCCCTCCGGAACTAAGTGATCTCTACACAGTCTGTGTGTCAAAAAACAATATTCCTGTCATAGAACCAGGAAGTAGATTTAAGGATTTTAGCTGGATGCTAAATGGAGTAGAAGTAAGCACTGCTTCCACTTTCAGCCCCCTTGAGGAAGGAGACTACAGTTTAATTGCAAAAGATTACCAAGGATGTGCATTTGTTGCAGATTTTCAAGTAGAATTGAAATGTGAACCTCAGGTTAGGTATCCTACAGCTATCCACCCTGGCGATTCTGAAAGAGCTTTTGAAATTTATCCGGATAATCTAACTGACGAACTGGAGCTCTCTATATTTAACCGGTGGGGGCAGCTAATTTTCAATTGCCAGGACACTAATTTGGAAAACGGAGTCAAATCCTCCTGCGTCTGGGATGGAACATTCAATAATACTCCCGTACAAAATGGATCATACCTGGTTTTGCTGCGAATTAAAAACCGGAAGCAAGATATGACTGTAGTCCACAGGGCGTCCCT
>CBFGUY010000423.1:0-2297 GCA_965651895.1 uncultured Algoriphagus sp.
AAATAATTGATTGATTACCGCAGGTTCATTTTTGAGTATTTCAGGACTGGAGACGACCAGCAGCATCAGGAATAGATTTCCCTGCCTTTTTCCTTAAATTCCTCAGACTTCTCAAACATCCCCGCTTCCGCGTCATTTCGGATCTCCTGACTGATTTTCATCGAGCAGAATTTTGGGCCGCACATGGAGCAGAAGTGGGCGACTTTTGCACCTTCAGCAGGAAGAGTCTCATCGTGAAATTCACGTGCCGTGTCAGGATCCAACGATAGGTTGAACTGGTCTTCCCATCTGAATTCGAAGCGGGCTTTGCTCAAGGCATTATCCCGGTATTGCGCCCCTGGATGTCCCTTTGCCAAATCCGCAGCGTGCGCAGCCAGTTTGTAGGTAATTACTCCAGTTTTCACGTCTTCCCTGTTTGGCAAGCCTAAATGTTCTTTTGGTGTGACGTAGCACAGCATCGCAGTACCAAACCAGCCAATCATCGCAGCTCCTATTGCCGAAGTGATGTGGTCATAACCAGGCGCAATATCTGTGGTCAAAGGCCCTAATGTATAGAAAGGGGCTTCGTGACATTCTTTTAATTGCTTGTCCATGTTTTCTTTGATCATATGCATAGGCACATGTCCCGGACCTTCTACCATCACTTGCACATCGTGTTTCCAAGCGATTTTTGTCAGCTCACCCAATGTCTCCAACTCGGCAAATTGTGCCGCATCGTTTGCATCGGCAATCGAGCCCGGACGTAGGCCATCTCCAAGAGAGAAAGCCACATCGTATGCCTTCATGATTTCACAGATGTCCTCGAAGTGTGTGTAAAGAAAATTCTCTTTGTGGTGAGAGAGACACCATTTTGCCATAATAGACCCACCTCGGGAAACAATTCCTGTCATTCTTTTTGCGGTCAATGGAACATAGCGCAAAAGAACTCCTGCATGGATCGTGAAATAGGATACGCCTTGCTCAGCTTGCTCGATCAAGGTGTCCCTGAATATTTCCCATGTCAGATCTTCGGCTTTTCCGTTGACTTTTTCCAACGCCTGATAAATCGGTACGGTGCCAATAGGCACAGGGGAATTGCGGATAATCCATTCTCTAGTCTCGTGTATGTTATCCCCGGTGGACAAATCCATAATGGTATCTGCTCCCCAACGGCAAGCCCATACTGCTTTTTCCACTTCCTCTTCAATGGAAGAAGTCACAGCGCTGTTACCGATATTCGCATTGACTTTCACCAAGAAATTACGCCCGATAATCATCGGCTCGCTTTCAGGGTGGTTGATGTTATTGGGAATAATAGCTCTTCCCGCTGCTATTTCATCACGTACAAATTCGGGAGTGATCAGGTTTTTAGGAGTATTTGCGCCGAAACTTTCACCGATATGCTGCGCGCACATGGTATCGTATTCTCCGTTCCATTGCGTCTTTAAATCTTCAATGCGTTGATTTTCCCGAATGGCGATATATTCCATTTCGGGCGTAATGATTCCTTTTTTTGCATAGTGCAGCTGTGAGACATTTGCACCTTTTTTCGCACGCAAAGGTTTCGCTATATGCTCAAAACGCAAATGATCCAACGAGCTGTCGTTCAGTCTTTCCTGACCATAATCCGAAGTGGATGAATCTAACCGCTCCACATCGTTACGGTCAAGAATCCACTGCTCACGAATACGCGGTAATCCTTTCTTGATGTCGATCACTGCATTTTCGTCGGTGTATGGACCGCTTGGGTCATACACAGTGACAGGCGGGTTTTCCATCGTCCCTCCGCTGAATAACTTTGTGGGGGAAACGGCAATCTCACGCATCGCTACTTTGATATTGTGGATTTTCCCGGGAACATACACCTTTTTAGAACCGCTAATTGGCCCGGTGGAAATTTTCCCTTGTTCGGGTGATTTATCTTTTTTGCTCATAACTTATCCTCCTTGGGTTGCTTTGATGATTAATAAATTATCGTTTGCTTTTAAGTTGGTTCTGGCCCACTCGGATTTGGGTACAATTGTGTCGTTGATTGCTACAGCAATACCGTTTTGTTTTTCTCCGATTTGGGAAAAAACAAATTCTGAAACCGAGGTCCCTTCCTGTACTTCCTGAATTTGATCGTTGTATGTTATCTCCATCCTGTAAAAATTATATACTTCAGGGGAGACACTGAGCGTGTATCACTTAGCTTTTTCCTTCGGCAGTACTAACTGCATCAGGTTCAAAGGGTATAATCTCAGTCCGTACAATATTCCGTATGGACACCCCTAAAGTTGCGGTAAACTACAAATAATTATTGAGAGGGAAAAGTATAA
>CBFGUY010000424.1:0-2294 GCA_965651895.1 uncultured Algoriphagus sp.
ATGACAACGAGAACTATTTACTCGCTAAAATCAAAAGCAATAAATGGGTAATGCCAAATCCGGAAACAGTGAAGGAAAAACTGAAGAATTATGCCAAAGAGAATAAGTTGGTTCTAACGGGCGTTTATATCGATAAAATCATCGATGACAACGAAGTTCAGGTCATTGCACCTATCAAGTGAAAAGTTGTTAAGGATTTTTATCCAACCATTTAATGGCACAATTCGTGAAAACCCATACTCACTTTAACAATTAATTCTATGAAAAACATAAACTTAGTAATTCTTGCTCTTATGGGAATGTTGGCTTTTCAGTCCTGCGAAGGACCTGCAGGCCCTCCAGGCCCTCCCGGTATGGATGGAGCTCCTGGGACAAATATTGTGGGTCAAACTTTTGAAGTTGTAGTTGACTTTACACAGGCAAATAATTTTGCAGACTTTCGGGAATTTACAGAACCACTGGAAGATGGCGACGCTGTGCTTGTATATATGCTAGAGGAGAATCCAGCCGCTGAAGATGCTGCGGGATGGAGGCTATTGCCACAAACATTCTACTTAGAAGAAGGTATATTGGTCTATAATTTCGACTACACTTTAGATGATGTGAGCATATTTTTGGACGATTCACCAATAGACTTCTTAACATTAGCCCCTTATTATACTAATGGTGTTCTTTTTAGGGTGATCGTTATACCTTCAGACTTAATTAATGGTAGAATTGATTATTCTGATTTCAAAGGAACAATGGACCTTCTGAATCTTACCGAAGAAGACTTCGTCCGAGTGGAGTCTAGGAAATAACCCATTAGACTAAACCAACTGATTACCACATAACCGGATCCTGCCTTAAAGGATCCGGTTTTTTTATGTCCATATTATACCTGCCGAAAATAAATTGACGCTTATCTTTGCACTATGCTGAAAAATGACCTCCTACTTCGTGCCGCGAAAGGCGAACCAACAGAAAGAACCCCAGTATGGCTGATGCGCCAAGCAGGTAGAATATTGCCTGAGTACAGAAAAGTAAGGGAAAGTGTCAGCGGCTTTATTGAACTTGCGCAAACCCCCGAACTTGCAGCTGAGGTGACTATCCAGCCTGTGGACTTGCTGGGTGTAGATGCAGCTATCATCTTCTCGGACATTCTGGTGATCCCCGAAGCGATGGGATTGCCTTATGAAATGGTAGAAAAAAGAGGCCCTCTTTTTCCAAAGACCGTCAGATCCGCAGCAGACCTGAAAAAACTACATGTTTCGGATGGATCAGAACTCCGGTATGTAACTGAAGCGATTAGTATTACCAAGACGGCTTTGAACGGCCGAGTACCGTTAATAGGATTCGCCGGGGCCCCTTGGACCATCTTTTCCTACATGGTGGAAGGACACGGAAGCAAAACGTTCTCTACTGCCAGAGAAATGCTCTATACCCAACCGAGGTTTTCTCACACCCTACTTCAGATGATCACTGATAGCACGATCAACTACCTGAAGGCTCAAATTGAAGCAGGAGCACAATTAGTGCAGATCTTTGATAGCTGGGCAGGTATTTTAGGCCCAAAACAGTACTCCGAATTCTCTTTGCCTTATATATCACAGATCTGTGATGCTATTACTACAGTACCTAAAACTGTTTTTGCCAAAGGCGCATTCTTTGCCAGGGAAGAAATGGGAAAATTGAATTGTGAGACAATCGGATTGGACTGGAATATGGGAATCGCTGAATCGCGTAAAGTGATAGGTTCGGAAAAAACCCTGCAGGGAAATCTGGATCCGGCTGCGCTTTATGGCACTCCAGAGCAGGTGCGTCAAGCTACTATAGAAATGATGGAGCAATTCAAAGGCTCCCGCCATATCGCTAACCTTGGTCATGGGGTATATCCTGATATCAATCCGGAAATGGTTAAGGTCTTTATTCAGACCGTGAAAGACTTTTCCTGAAAAACAGATTTCGAGGTAAACTAAAACTCTTTTAATCTATCCCTTCTTTCTGAGAATTAAGGGATTTTTTTTGTCCAAAAAACAGAGCCCCCACCACAATCAAGAATATCCGCAGCCTTCCCTGCTATCACTCCAACTACTCAATATCAATTCTTTTTCAGCCAATGCTAGTTTCACTTACTACCTGATGCATGGCCCGGCACCAAAGGATGCCTGCCTGACCTAAGTGACGTGAGAATTAGACTTTGTCTAGATAACACCTCCTGAAGAGCTACACATATCACCTCCGACATACTAGATCTCATGCCCTAAATATTCTAAAAATTACAAATTCCCATCATTTTCAAATCGACCTAATGC
>CBFGUY010000425.1:0-2237 GCA_965651895.1 uncultured Algoriphagus sp.
TCGTATTTCGTAACTCGTAATTCAACATGAAATTAAACTTCAAAAAAATAGGCACCGGAAAGCCATTAATCATTCTTCACGGACTTTTCGGTTCGGCAGATAACTGGTTCAGCATTTCCAAAGAACTCAAAGACAGTTATACGCTATATCTGGTAGATCAGCGCAATCACGGGGACTCACCACATGCTGAGGAATGGGATTATGATGTCATGGTGGAAGATTTGAAAGAATTGATGGAAAGTGAAAAGTTGGGAAAAGCTTTTCTGATGGGACATTCTATGGGGGGCAAAACGGCCATGAATTTTGCCTTAAAACATCCGGAAAAAGTGGAAAAACTGATTGTTGCCGATATAGCTCCTCGATATTATGCTGTACATCACCAACGTATATTGGAGGGTTTGAATTCCCTTGATCTGGATGCGATCGGTTCACGCAAGGAGGCCGATGATCAACTTGCAGAATATGTTCCTAATCTTGGAGAAAGACAGTTTTTATTAAAAAGTCTGGGCCGTGGGTCAGATGGCTTCATGTGGAAAATCAATCTGCCAGTCATCACTGAAAAAATCAATGAAGTAGGAAGAGCACTGCCTGAAGGTGAAAGCTTTTCCGGACCTACACTCTTCTTGGCCGGATCAAATTCCAGTTACATTCAGCAATCTGACCTTGAGGATATTGATGCATATTTCCCCAAAAATGAGGTGGAATTCATCGCCGATGCAGGCCACTGGCTTCATGCCGAGCAGCCGGATGCTGTTGTAGAGGAAATCAAACGGTTTTTGAAATAGGTCTGATTTTTGGCTGTTTCATCTTGCTTGAATCTGCTTTATTGTACTTAAAAAGTCTAATTTCCCGTTCTTTTTTCAAACACCACCTTATAAAATGTCCAAACCTAAAGGAAAGCTCTTCCTTATTCCCAATGTATTGGCCGACAATACACAAGATGCAGTCATCACACCTCAGGTGAAGGAAGTCCTCACCAATACCAAAGTCTATCTTGTGGAAAATATGCGGAGTGCCCGTCGTTATATCAGCAGTCTTAAACTCGGAGTAAATTTAGATCATGTCCATATGGAGATTTTGGACAAAGGCACCTCCCCGGAATTTATCAATAGACTTATGCAACCCCTTATCAATGGTGCGGATATAGGAATCATCTCAGAGGCAGGCTGCCCGGGCATTGCTGATCCGGGGGCGCTGGCTGTGGAGCATGCACATAAGAAAGGAATCCAAGTAGTGCCACTTTCCGGCCCGAGCTCCATGTTTATGGCACTGATGGGCTCAGGATTTTCAGGCCAGTCCTTTGCCTTTCATGGCTATCTACCCATTGACAAAAAGGACAAATCCACTGCAATCAAAAAGCTGGAAGCTGAGTCCATGCGGGAAAAAAGAGCCCAGATCTTTATGGAAACTCCATTCCGCAACAATCAATTGCTGGAGGACTTACTGAAGACTTTGGCTCCGCATACCAAGCTTTGTATCGCAAAGAATATCACAGGATCTGACGAAATGATCCTCACCAAAACTGTCCAAGAATGGAAAGAACTCCCGCTTGATCTTCATAAAATACCGACTGTTTTTATCCTTCAAAGCTTTTAAGCCATGTTTACAATTGACGCCCATCTTGACCTAAGTATGAATGCACTGGAATGGAATCGTGACCTCACGCTGCCCGTTTCAGAGATCAATGCCCGAGAAAAAGGACTGAACGACAAACCAGATCGTGGCAATGCGGTTGTTTCTCTGCCTGCGCTTAGAGAAGGAAATATAGGACTGGTCGTTGCCACACAAATCGCCCGCTATGTAGCTCCCGGAAATTCACTTCCGGGCTGGCATTCTCCGGAGCAGGCCTGGGCCCAGACCCAAGGGCAGCTCGCCTGGTATGAGGCGATGGTGGAAAAAGGCGAAATGGCACAGATCAGAAATCTTTCCGAGCTGGAGGCGCATGTTGCGTTATGGGAAAACGATGAGGATAATACCCGCAAACCTGTGGGCTTTATTCTTTCTCTTGAGGGAGCGGACTCCATAGTGAAGATAGATTACCTGGAAAAAGCTTTTGAATCCGGACTTCGTGCCCTTGGCCCAGCCCATTACGGCCCTGGTCGCTACGCACATGGCACAGATGCTTCAGTGCCCCTGAGCAAAGACGGGAAAGCGCTGATCCGAAAGATGGATGAGTTAGGGATAATCCTGGACGCCACACATTTATGTGATTTGGCTTTTTGGGACGCACTGGAAGT
>CBFGUY010000426.1:0-2235 GCA_965651895.1 uncultured Algoriphagus sp.
CCATTTTGTTCCGATGCGCGGCAACATCGTGGGCATTCTTCCATTCGGATTAATCGTGTGCTGTAAATTAATGTCGCCGTCTGGTGAAATGGTATAAATCATCTCATTGTCGAAGCCTGCCCTACCTGAATTTCCAAAAAGAGCAATGTCGCGTATGCTAACAATGACGTTTTCATCTTTATTTTCAACCTGGAATGATTCCAATTTCGACTTCATATTATCCAGACCGATAGAATACCATGAAGCAGCAACCATCGTTCCGTAGCCCTGAGTTCTGGCTGAACCAGCGGTCCAGTCGTCTAGTTCGTTTGCCACAGGCGCACGCCAAACATTAAGTTGCGCTCCCTGTTTCAGTAATTCTATGCCCATGTATTTCATTGAGGACAATTGTCCATCGGCTTTATTAAAGGTATAATCGAAATTTACTCCAGATACAACCAGATGTTGCTCATTATCTGTCACTTTTAAAGGATTGGTCTCATGCTGTACCAATTTTTCCTCGTCGGGAATAATCCAGGGCATTTCCAATTGATCCCAATACAATTCAAAACCTTTTGGTGCCCATTGGGTAGCTTCTTTCGAATGAAAACTAACGGTTACCAAATAGGTTGCACCGGCTTTTAGCTGAAGTTTTGGAATAGGAAGCACATAGGTTTTTTTTGCTTCTGGTTCCACATCCACCTCCAATGTTCCGGAAGCTATTGATATGCCGTTTTCCTCCAGATTCCAACGTGCTTCAAAGGCATTTGTATTGGTGAAAAAGTGTCGGTTGTGCACTTCAATTTCCATTTTTTCGGCATTGCTCCATGTTACAAAAATGGGTTGAGCCGACTTTTTTATTTGCCACATTTCAGGCTGCGGAACCCGATCAGGAAAAATACTTCCATAGGTACGCGCACCAATGCCATAGCTGAAAAATTCGCCTTCGTTTTGCTCCTGTTCAAAATCAAGCCACAACGCTGCACGATTTTTCAAGTCCGCTTTTGAAGTATATAAATCATTGATTTCTATGGCTTCTGGGAAAATACCTACCTGATCGATAATAGCATCGCACAAATAACTGGCCGTATGCTGACCATGCGTCTCGGCATTCTTGCCCACATTAAGCGGGAAAGGAAAATTGGTAATGTTCCCAGTAACCTGTTCTTCAGCCACCTTTTTATTGTCTATATATAGTGCTATCGATTTTCCGTTATAAATACCTGCTACATGATGCCAGTTTTGTGTCCAATCACTTGGTAATTCCGCACTGACGACCGTTTTTCTTGAATTGTAAATTCTCGCAGTGTTTATATAGAACTCGAGCGATTTGTCACCATTTTGCTGCAAACCAAATTGATAGTTTCCTTTTGTGAGCAGTGTGCCGCCCATTTTCATTAAATCGCGTGGAAAAATCCAAAGCGACACTGTTAGTTCATCACCCGAAATTTCTGTGTTTTTATCCTGGTAGACTTCCACCCATTGATCGTGACCATTCAAATCAATGCCTTTGCCTTCGTGCCCTGCAACCAGTTTGGCGCGTCCCATGATGTGAGTTGCGACCTTGTTTGGTGAAGCATCTGTCAATTTGCGAACTGGCTCGCGTAAGCCCGGACTCACAAAATCCCAGATGGCTCCGCCCATGATGCGTGGATACTGGTAAATCACATCCCAGTATTCATCCAGTCCGCCACCGGCATTTCCGGCCACCGAAAGGTATTCGTCCATAAACGATGGTCGCGAATCAACACTTTCAGGAACCATCCCCACCTGATGTTTGAGTTCAAAAGGTGTTGGGTAACGAGGCCCGATAATTTCCTCGCAAGAATGAGAAAAAGCGTTTCCGCCATACATCCAATATCTTGTAGTATCGTATTTCCTTCCTTCATCAATCACAGCACAAATATTTTCCCCTTCACCACTTTCATTTCCAGCACTCCAAAAT
The DNA here is from genome assembly GCA_965651895.1 of uncultured Algoriphagus sp. Taxonomy (GTDB): domain Bacteria; phylum Bacteroidota; class Bacteroidia; order Cytophagales; family Cyclobacteriaceae; genus Algoriphagus. Next base: position 1,925 of record CBFGUY010000426.1, read on the forward strand.
AGAATACTGGCATGATTGCGATCGTTGAGCACCATTTTGCGGACACGTTCACGATACATGGGTTCCCAATCAGCGTTATTGGACAAATATTCAGTTGCATGAGCTTCAACTCCTGCCTCATCAATAACATACAATCCATATTCATCAGCCAACTCCAAATACTTTGCAACTGGTGGATAGTGAGAAGTCCGTACAGAATTAATATTGAATTGCTTCAATATTTCAAAGTCTTTCCGAATGGTAGCTTCATCCATAGTGTGCCCCAAATCTGGATGTTGCATGTGCGAGTTTATACCGTTTATTTTGATGGC
>CBFGUY010000427.1:0-2222 GCA_965651895.1 uncultured Algoriphagus sp.
CCATCAAATCCCGCAGTCGGGTAACCTAACATAGTTCCAGTAGTATTAGTTTCCCAATATGTTGCGTTGCCAAAAGAATTCGGGGTATGTATTCTAACCCAAAAGTGAGTATCTGACACTCCTGCATCAAAAGTAAAAGGTGTAACATCTAAAACAACCTCTCTAACATCAAAACCAAAAGCATTTCCTATGATGGTCTGAGAGGTAGGAACAATACCATTTTCTGAACCAATTGTTGTGCCCGGTAAGTTTGAACCACTATTATTATAGTATGTTAAATCTCCAAACAAGATGGTACTTCCCGGGGCTGTAAGAATTGGTACAACTACTTGCTCAAGGGTAAAACTCTCATCAGCAGGAACTATGAAATCATTGGCTGAAACCCAAAGAGAATTGGGCGAACCATTTTCAACGCCATTGGAAGTGGTTTCATAAGTACAAGCATTTCCTCCACCACCGCCGGCAACTTCCACAGTATAGTCTTCCATTTCTCCCCATCTATCTCCGGAAGCAACGATGATTTGACAAGGGTCTAAGGTATTGTCTTCCCATCCTGTTTTGACTCTCATACGTGTTTGACCTGATAAGGCGTCATTCGGAACATTAATGGTCATGGTATAGGTACCGCTTCCAACATTATTCCCCAGTTCATATACTTCACCGGGATCATTGAGTGTCCCATTTTGATTCCAGTCTATAAATGCTGTTACATAGTTGCCGGGATCTCCCATAATTGTAACTGAAATTTGCTCTGACTCACCGGCAGTTACATTAGCAACTTGATCTAAATATTGATGATGTGGTGGAGCTACACAGTCTGGTGTAGTGTTGTTGATTCCCACAAAGGTAACATTGGTAATTCGATCCCAAGTACAAGACCCTACCAAAGGATTATCACAATATTCAACAGAACCTCCGCCGATAACCTCTACTGTATAGTCATGCACTTCGCCCCAGTTGGTTGATGGAGTACAAGAATCTATAGGAATTTGATTCCAATTAATCATCACTCGCATGCGAGTGGTGATTGATTCGGCATCACCTGGAATGGTAATGCTTCCTACCGTAGGGCTTGAACCCCCTGCGGATGTAAACAGCAATTCACCCGAGTCTTCAAAAGAACCGTTGCCATCAAAATCAATCCATATTTTCATCCACTGACCACCAAAACCATGAGTGGCAGAAAAAGCATAAGATTCTCCTGCTTCTACAGTTGCCAATAATGCCGGGTCACCTGTAAAATCTCCATAGGCACCGGGAGAACAACCGGAACCTATGTGGTTTATACCCGCATCAGCCATGATAAAGTCATCAATAGTATCACCCGATGTACATCCTGTACTATAAACTGGAATACAATACTCGGGGCTTGCGACTCCAATGACTTCTACTGTATAGTCATGCACTTCGCCCCAGTTGGTTGATGGAGTACAAGAATCTATAGGAATTTGATTCCAATTAATCATCACTCGCATGCGAGTGGTGATTGATTCGGCATCACCTGGAATGGTAATGCTTCCTACCGTAGGGCTTGAACCCCCTGCGGATGTAAACAGCAATTCACCCGAGTCTTCAAAAGAACCGTTGCCATCAAAATCAATCCATATTTTCATCCACTGACCACCAAAACCATGAGTGGCAGAAAAAGCATAAGACTCTCCTGCTTCTACAGTTGCTAATAATGCCGGGTCACCGGTAAAATCTCCATAAGCAGCGGGTGAGCATCCAGAGCCCATGTGATTGAGCCCTGCGTCTGCCATAATAAAGTCATTAATTGTGTCTCCTGATGTACATCCTGTAGCATAGGTAGGAACACAATATTGTGCCATTAAATGCGTGCCACCCGTTAAGGAAAAAAACAACGCAATAATAAAATAGAGTTTCTTCATACAGTAAACGTTTTACGTTAAAATTATTAATTTTTTGTTAATGTCAGCTAATGTATTAACTTAACACGAGAAAACAAATAAAAATAATTTTTTTTTCAATAATAAAAATCCCTATCCATAAATTATGAAAATTGTGTTATTATATCATACAACTTCATTTTTGATTTTTGACTCTTTTGTAGTAGCCCAATCATAAATGTTTTTTAATTCAATTACTTTTTATTTTAATTTTTTTGTTATCTAAATATAAAAAAGCTGCCCCACTCACGTGAGGCAGCTCTTCATTATTTAAGTTTATACTTTGGGCTATTTTTTAACTACCCTGTATGTCTC
>CBFGUY010000428.1:0-2214 GCA_965651895.1 uncultured Algoriphagus sp.
TATTCAACTCTCATTTCACGTAACTTGATAAAAGAAGCGTCAAAGGAATTGGACTCTACATTGGCTCTTCGGTATGTCTCCTTGTAGTAGTCCGCAATATTCACTTCCGTAGTGTTTGGCGAAAAAGTACCATCGCCATTATCTACCACACCTTCTCCAACAATCATCCCCGTCTCTCTGCCTTTCAGTGTATGTACCAGCTTACCTTGCTCGGTCATCTTATGGTGGGTCTGGGAATACACAATCCCTCCATACTGCCCATCGAACAAAATACTCATCCGGAGGTTTTTATAGACAAATTCATTTCTGAATCCACCTTTCCACTTTGCGTAGGCATTTCCTTGGTACTCGATCTCCGCAGGTCTAGCCGGAAGCCCGTTGCTGCCATATACTATATCACCATCCGGGGATCTCACAAAACCAAATCCGTATATATCTCCGGTGGTGCCTCCTACTTTAGCCAGTATAGTCGCATTTCCCCCATTCCCGATGACCTGGCTACCGTCCACTTCGTCAGGCAGAGAAAGCACCTCATTCTTGTTTTTAGCCCAAGTGATAAATGAATTCCACTGGAAGTTATTCGTTTTTAGAGGACTCCCATTCAGCACAAGCTCTACTCCGCGGTTCTGTACTTTCCCAGCATTCAATATTGCCCTGGAATATCCAGACGTGATATCTACAGGAACTTCCAGAATCTGGTTTTTGGTCTCTGAAATATAAAAATTCACATCAAAGCCCAATCTTCTATTGAGGAATATCATTTCCAATCCTGTCTCAAAACTGGTGGTGATTTCAGGCTTGAACCCCACATTATACAAGGTAGAGGGCACTGATGCGGATCCCGGAAACTCACTCTGTCCATAGTACTTGGAGGTACGGTAAGGATCTGTATCATTCCCTACCTGCGCTCCGGATACTCTGAGTTTGGCAAAAGAGATTTCACTAGGCAAGACTAGCATATCTGACAGTACAAAACTAGTGCTTACCGAAGGATAGAAAAAGCTGTTGTTCTGAGTAGGCAGCGTACTGGACCAGTCATTTCTTCCCGTGATGTCCACAAATATTTTCTCATCAAAATCCAATGTCACCAATCCATATAGGGAGTTGATCACTCGGTTGTTATCATTGGTAGAAAGCACTGGATTGTTGATGCCATTTGCAAGTTTGTACACCCCTGGGATCACCAGACCGTCCACATAAGCCGACATCATGCGGTATTTTCGGGTCATGTGGTTAGCTCCCACACTTGCTCTCAGGGATATTTTCTCAGCGAGTTTCCCATTGTAGGTAAAAAGGAAATCTGAGTTCTGCTCATAGTTGGTAATATTCTGCTCTTTGAAATAGCCTCTTTGGAAATTCGCAGTACTGTAAGGTCTCTGCTGGGCACGCTCTTCCTGGCTCATAGCCAACCCAGTCCTCACCATCAATTCAAAATGATCGCTAAAGGTATAATTGGCAGACATATTCCCAAATACTGAATTGTTATTCACGGAGTTGGTCATCTCATAAGCGATCAAATAAGGATTGTCTATGAAAGAACTAAACGGGTGAACCTGATCCACATTTTCCTGGCCTTCTTTCCAGATAGGCCTATACCATTCCAGATCAATGCTAGGATTTTGGAAGATCATGAAATAAGAAATAGACTGGTTGTTATAGCCAGTGGCCGGAAGGTTGTCCGAACTTTTATTCGTGTAATTGACTTTGGCGTTTAGCTTTAGCCGCTTGCTGATCTGCTGAGAAGCTGAAAGTGATGCTACCAAGCGATCAAAACCTGTATTCGGCATGATCCATTCATTCTTGGTCTGCGTGATAGATGCTCTCAAGGCACCACCTTCGTTTGCTCCTTCCAATGAAACACTGTTGATCATATTGAACCCTGTTCTCCAGAACCCTGTTACATTATCTCTATAAGGCCTCCAAAGCTGACGCTCAGCCGATTGCCCCTCTAGCGTAGGATCGTACTGGAAATAAGACTGGCCGTCAAACTTAGGTCCAAAGGCACTACTTGTGCCTCCAGTACTGGAACCATCTTCAGAAACTCCGTAAGAATAGTACGGCTCACCCTCAGCATTGAAAGACTTGCCTGTTCCTTGGCCATATTCGTATTGTCTTTCGGGCCACTTCAGCACATTTTGAAAGCTGAAGTTGGAATTAACAGTGACTCCAAGCCCTTTACTTTTCTTGGAACCACTCTTCGTCGTCACGATCAAA
>CBFGUY010000429.1:0-2208 GCA_965651895.1 uncultured Algoriphagus sp.
GCTGGATCCGTCGGAGTCGGCTTCGACTTCGCTCAGCCACCAGGATGCGGATACTTATTGTGGTGGTATCAATTTCTTCGGGACTTCGGCTCAGCTCAGCCACCGGAGAAATCGATGCCCGCACATCGCTTCACCCCTCACGTCAAATCCCAAACTCCTATGCGATTCATTTTCCTTCAAGTTTGGCGATTGAATCTCTACTTTTCATCGTGACAACTTTCGGGGAAGCTTTCAGTTATGGCTTTGGGGGATAATATGATGCTGCTGCGCAAAAAGAAAGGCTTATCGCAGGCCGAACTCGGAAAAATGATCGGTACATCTGGCGATGTGATCGGCCGTTATGAACGGGGCGATATCACGCCCTCTATTGAAGCCGATTCTAAAACTACCGACGCCCTGGAGGTCTCCGGTGACTATCTGATCGGCAAAACAAAAATGGAAGTGGATGCCGATACCATGCGCAGGCTCGAAGATATCTCCACTCTCTCCGAAGAAAATAAAAAATTCATTCTCAACATGATCGATATGGCGCTGCGGGATTTTAAAACCAAAAAGGCGCACGCTAAGTGAGTTCCACTGGCGTTAACTCCGCCGCCTGATTATTGATATCATTGGTGCTTCAATGATCTTCTTTAACTCTCCCAAGCTGGAAGCCACTGCCTTTATCGGCGATACATCAGATGATCCCACAACAAACCGAAGGAACAAAATCGCAAGGACGGAATGGCAGTAATCGGGATAGGATTTGCCCTCCAGCTCCTTAGCAACTTCCTTTAAAATCAAAACGGTCTATTCCAATTCATTTTGCCCGTTTACTATCAAACTAAAACCATAACATCTTTATCTGATCCTTTTTAAAATCATCTTACCCAGGTCATAAATTAAAAGCATCGCTATAATGACACCACTATAGGTGAGAACAAACATTTTAAAATAGTCCGTCAGCACGTATACAAAAAAAACACCGACAATAATGGATGATAAGATTATGGTTACTATCTGTGACCTGCTGAATATCCATCTTTTATCCTCCAGTCTGTTTTTCAAAATACTGTAAATTGTCGCAAGATTGAAGATCAATTGAACAATACAGAACAAGACAATAATGGTTTGCCAAACGCTGGATAACCCATATCTCGTCGTCGCCAATACCAGCGCAATCAGCATTGCAGCCAAATAAACCCAGTTCAAATTCTTTAACATATTTTTAACTGTCATTCTAAAGGTCCCCAGTTGGATATGTAAGCGCTCCGTATTCTATGACCCTTCCTCCACCACCACTACTTTTCTCATAAGCGTCTTTCAGAATTGTTGATGCAGCTCCTGAACTCTCAACCCCCGCCGCGGCAGCTCGTGCCTTACCATAAGAATCGAACTTTTCCTGCGCTTTATATGCCCTGGCTTGCCTACTTGTTCTGTTTCCTGCAATCCTTTTAGTTCTATTTGCTTCTTTAGCCAATACTTTTCCCTTGGGTAAGCTCTTCGCGTCTGCTTCTACCTTACGTGACACAACCTTGCCAATGGTTTGTGCAGCTGCAACATCTATAGTCAGTTAGACAGGATCTATCTCCCCCGTTGTAACAGCTTGATTTGCTGCGCTTGCGGACGCATCACCGGCAACCTCAACACCGGCTTTCACCACTTTGTGTGCGGTCTTAAACTTAGAGATAGTTGAGAGTCCGCCACTTAATGCCCCTGCCACCGCTGATACAGCTATTGATCCAACATCAACATCTGTTAGAGCTTCGCCAAGATCCTTACCTTCTGCTAAATTGCTGGCTACCTGCAATCCATAATCAATAGTAGCACCAATAATTGCTCCCCAGCAACTTGGGCAATCTCCCTCAGGATCGTTGTAACGGATTGGATTATCAAAACTGTAATTGTATGGTGTTAAAGAAACTAATTCATCTTCATCAGCAAGTGGATCAATTTGCCACGATCTTCCTGTGAGATAATCGTAAGTCCTATACTTTGATTGATCGACATTCAATCCAAGATCAAACACTCTTTCAGTACGGAACTTCTTTTCACCCGTGCCTTGATTGTATAAGTACCTATTCCCAGTTACGTTTTCTCGCTGGTAACTGTTGAACGTGAGTCCAAACGGATAGTAGTCATTGGCCTGAATAACCGGACTTTTTGTATGTGTAACCTTCAAATCATCAAAGAACACATCAACGAGAAGCATGCAATGACCTTTTTGTT
>CBFGUY010000430.1:0-2206 GCA_965651895.1 uncultured Algoriphagus sp.
CAGGGGAAAAACTACAGTTATAGTGCAACCACAATTATGAAATTGCACAATCATAACCAAGCTTCATTATGACTGAATCTACACATCTTATCTATTTGCTTTTAGTCAAATCCTTCCCTGCAAATAGTAGTACCTCTTAGCTTTTAGTAAAATCCTTTACATTATCTAATACACACAGTATGCTTGTTCTTATCTATCTTGCAAGTAGTTCAACATGAGCGAACTGCTTATGAGAGAAGACGGGATAAACAAGTGGAGGAGAATATAAAGAAGATGCAAGATTTGGGTCTGAACAAATATACTTCTGTTCTAAATAATTCTGTCTCACCATCTGCATCAACAAAGGGGAAACATGCAGCAAACAAGATAAATAATAGTTCAGATTCGGATTCATATGTCTCTTTCTATCTCCTTGACGATGATGATCAAGGAGATACTGATGATGACACTGAATATTATGAGCAGCCAAAACCCCTGGCAATGAAGGTGCTCCTTCTATCTTCAAAGTAGTGGATGCCAAATAGTTGCATTGCATTTCAATGTTTTTAATCTGGTGTTTAATATATGCTCATGCTTTTAGATTCATCTTCTTTATTTCATACCTCTTAATTAATATATGGTCTTGCTTTTAAATGCACATGACTATTTTTTTGTGGACAGTATCCTAGAAGAGGTAGAAACACAACCCTTGCTTCAAAGAAGAAGATAGACCCCAACATGGCTCCAGGCATTAGGTTCAGCAAGAGAGTGAGGGCAGGTGCACAACCAGAGGAGCAATCTTCAAAAAGGCTTCACTCTACAGAGACAGATGGCCACAATGTACAGGAACCAACAGATGGAAATGATCACATACCAAACAGCCCTACTACACCTGGACTTGCTGATCATTTCAGCAGAGCTGCAGAGGAAGCCATGGCATCTGCTGCTCATGACAGTACAGGTGATGCTGAAGGCAACAGCCGTACTACACCTGGACTTGCTGATCATTTCAGCAGAGCTGAAGAGGAAGACATGGCATCTGCTGCTCATGACAGTACAGGTGATGCTCAAGCCAATGTAGCTAGAGATGAAGAAACTGAAGGCAAGTTCTATTTTTTCAGTCAAATAAGGCATCTCTTTTGCTGATTTGCATGAAACAAAACAATTTCATTATTCAATAAAAGCGAATTATATTTTGTAGCTCCTACACAGCGAGCACCAAGGAGACCCAGGGCAGCAACCAAGGGAAAACAACTGGACAGGATGACTAAAGTTATGCAAAGGAGACTGCCCATAGCTGTTGAGGAAGGCAAAAAAAGGCCACATGAACCTGTTCAAGCTGCCAAGTTTGCATCAGAGGCTGGCATCATTATTCGGGAAACCATGCCTATCCTAACTCGTTGGAAAGATTACAAGGACGACCAGAAATACTACAACAGCTTTGTGTCACAGCTAAATGTAAGTGCATTACTGATTCTATGGTTCACTTGTATACTGCTTAACCTGAATTGACTAACTATGGAATTGTCATATGCATAGGGGCGCTTGTCCGTTAACACTGAGGACAAGGCAACAAAGGAAGCTTGCACCGATATGCTACGCTCTGCGGTAAAAAACCAGCGTTATCGGCTCAAGCAGAAATACTTCAATGGTGTACCTGCAAATGAGATTAGCACAACTTCTCCTGTATCTTACATGACTGATGAACAGTGGAGGGCATTAGTTGCAAAGTGGTCTGATCCAAAGAACATGGTATGGGTATCTTGTCATATATTGTTCTTTCACTATACGTTTGCAAAGGATCTTCGCATATTGAACCTATGATCTAATCTGACATGTTCATTCTCTTGTAGGAAATAAGTGAAAAGAACAAGCAGAACCGCAGTCAAGTCAAGTTTCATCAGGCTACGGGTTCTCGCTGCTATGTGGCACACTTACATGCATATGTAAGTAACTATTACCTTGTACTACTACCTGCACTTTTGCACTCAACTTCTATTGCATTTGATCTGAGCAAACTTCGCTGTGATTGTTTATCCACGAAACAGAAGCAGAAGAGAAACCGAGAAGAACCCAGCTTAGATCAGACTGAAGAACTAGATGCGGTGGACGCCTTCAAGACCTGTCATACCAGCTCCAAACGTGGCCTGAGTGAACCGGCAAGAGAAGCACTTGTAAGTTCATTTGTTTGCTTTATTTAGTGTAATTTTTATGAGATCATATGAGG
>CBFGUY010000431.1:0-2201 GCA_965651895.1 uncultured Algoriphagus sp.
TGAAAAAAAGTAACCAAAAAAGCAGCCCTCTGCAAAGGCGCTTTAGCTCCCGCACAGGCTTCAGCAAAAAATAATCCTGCTTCCACACCCCTTTATTGGATAGTTGGGTTGTCCTGGTATTAATACTATTCCTGACCTATGCATTTCATCTTGCACCTCGTGCTGGAATATAAAGGGGAGAAGCCGCAACGGATTTTTTTTGCCCCGCGCTGTTGCAGAGGTAGAGCTCTCATTCTGGCCTTAGAATGTTTTGTCTGGCAGTGTCTGCCTATATCTCATTGGAATGGTAAAGGATAATGGTTGCTGCCCTTTTTTGGAGTTGTCTTCCTGGGTTGTCAAGTGGGAATGGGACGGGTAAGATAATTATGGTATGCTTGTGTCAACTTTTCCTTGAAAGATATTTCCTTTTGATTCCAAGTCTGCAAAAGGGATGTCAAAATACACCAGGTCTTAGCACCTTTGTCTGTTTTGTTTCCGCACGATATCTTTCTGGATATAACGGCCGGTCGTAATCGACGCTCTGCCAGATTATTGGTCGCATCTACATATTCATAGTGCAGAAAAGTGAACAAGTGATCTTTTTGCCTCGATAATCTTTTTAGTACACCAATCGTGGATTCCTGATATCGACGGTACGGAGCTTTTTTGATATCGTTTTTTAATATTTGAAGTGAGGGAATAAGCTCATTGGCCTGGTTTTCCAGGTTTTTTATAGCAGTTTTATATCTGGATTTACTGACTACATTACGGACTTTTTTGATTTGTATCGCACTTTTCAACATGATCTTTATGGCCCGTATCAACTGTAAATCCTCAGGATGTTTACTCACCAATTCCTCTGCTGCATTAAGTGCCTTCAAATGGTGCGCATAGCACTTTTGTTGATCTTCATTTACATCGTCATAAATGGCCAAACAATCACTGACTAATACCCCTTCGTAGTCCTTGCCAAGGATGTCGTAAATCACTTGACGGGCCCGGGAATTAATGACGTGGTACAAACAGTGGTCTTTGTTAGTAAATGTCCATAGCCAATGCTTTGGCTCTCCCACATACCAGCTGGTCTCATCTGCATGGATGACCTCAGAGCTACGGACTGATTCCACAAGGCTATCAAAATCCTCTTTCAGTATACCGGCCGCTTTATGGCCCATGTGTACCAGCCCTCCAGGACTGATATTGAGTCCAAATACATTGTCTAAAATATCGGTTATTTTCCGCTTGGAAAGACCATATTTATAATCCAGATTAAGGGCCAGGTTCCGGGCAACCGGACCAATATAAGTTCCCGCTGCTCCCCGGCCATTACTGATTTTGAGTGGATGATCTGTTTGGATCTCCTGGTCACAATGACTACACTTACCACTGTATGTGGTCAACCTCGTTGTCACTACTTTAGCTACTATGTCTTGAACATATTGTTCCGTTTTCTTTACATCAAGAAATTTACTGTGACCACAACCCGGACATTTTGTTAGCTTCACATCTATGTCCCGGTCTGGTGTTCCGGTAAATTTTCTATAATGGCCTTTGTGACCCGGCTCTCGACCCGGCTTTTTCTTCTTCTTTTTTAACTCCTTTTCATCTCTGCGGAAAGGGGCAGCTTGCCTTTTGGATGCTCTATCTGCCCGCTCAACCTTCGATCTTAAGCTATTTATTTCCTTTCTTAGGTCATTTATTTCCTTCATCTGTGCATCCACAACCCCTTTTAAATTGAGTATGATCTTGATCAATTCTTCCTTTGATAGCTGCTCAAGTTGTAGGTCATTCAAAACCTTGATAGTTTAATTTGGCACATATTACAAAATATTTTAATATATTCCAAATTTTGACACGCTAAACACATACTCCGCGGACCATCAACCAAACGCGCGAAGCGCACAAACCGGCGAAGCCGACAAACTCATGGGGCGCTTCGCGGACCATGATCCAACTAGATGGTCCGCAGAGCGGACCATCTTTCTGGGGTAGTGGAAGCTCCAGCTTCCGCCGGGGATACAGCATTACTTCATAACTCTTTTTCTGAATGCATGCCTCCCTCCCTTCCCCCTCTGCGTGATCTGAGACATCTGCGGGAACCCCCCTCTGCGGGATCTGCGGGATCTGCGGGAGCCCCCCTCTGCGGGATCTGCGGGATCTGCGGGAGCCCCCCTCTGCGACATCTGAGGGCGATCTGCGGGAGACCCCCTCTGCGACATCTG
>CBFGUY010000432.1:0-2184 GCA_965651895.1 uncultured Algoriphagus sp.
GGTATTCTTTTTCCCTTTGCGATCCTGTTCTGGTGGATGGCTTTCGACTTTCAGCATACCTGGATGGTCCTGGGAGTAGTGTGGGTAGCGGCCATCAGCCTGCTGGATGACATCTACAGTATTTCCAGCAAAATCAGGTTTGCTGTTCAGTTCTTGGCTCTGACTATGGCTTTCTATGATCTGGGTGTTTTCTTACAGATCAATTGGTGGGCATTGCCTGTCTTGTATTTTATCGCCTTGGCCATCATCAATGGGGTCAACTTTATGGACGGAATCAATGGAGTCACTGGATTGTATGGCTTGGTTTTCCTGGGAAGTATGCTGGCGGTGAACGCATACTTGGGGGTTTTTGACCAGTTTCTGATCCGCTACGAGATCCTTGCTATCTGTGTTTTCCTGATCTTCAATCTCCGCAAAAAAGCCCTTATGTTTGCAGGAGATATCGGGAGTATCTCCCTCGCCTATTTGATGATTTACTTACTGGTGCAGTGGTATCTGTATTCAGGTGCTTGGACTGTAATACTCTTTCTGCTCATTTATGGGCTGGATACAGCTATCACTATTTTTGGACGGATCATTAAAAGAGAGAAGATTTCCGAACCGCACCGAACACATCTCTACCAGATCTTGGCTAATCAGGGAGGCTTTTCTCATGTTAATATTGCGCTCAGTTATGCGTTACTTCAACTAGCCGTCAACTTCATTCTTTTTATCTACCCCAAATCCACACCGGATCCTTACCTGGGGTTAGGCGTAATGTTGGCAACCGGACTTTTCTACATTGCCCTGAAATCCTTCCTCCTCAAAAAATACGCTAGAATCCACTCTTAATCTCCACCAATCCACCTCATTTAAGGATGAATTGTCGGGATTTAATGGACGGATAACCTGTGAGACTTGGCTTTTAATTAGTAAAGGAAAACCTAATTCAAACACTTGCACGGGAATTTCAGGGTGAAGTGAGTGCGGGTTTTTTAATGTTCTTTTCCTTTTCTCAGGTAGTTGATGACAGTGGAGGCAGTCAAGCCATGGATCAGGATGGAGCATCCAATACAAAATATTACTATCGCCCAAAGTTGATCTTCTGAATCAAAGGCTATTTCGTTAAGCCCAAATGAAAGGTAAAAGAGTGAGCCCATTCCACGGATTCCAAAAAAGGCAGATACCAGTTTCTGGTGGGGATTAAGTGTGGTCCCAACTAAGCTGATATACGCAATGACAGGTCGGATAAGCAAAATGAAAAGTAGAGCGAAGACTACCATCTTCCAACTGAGCGGTTCGAGAATTCCTCCGGCAATGGCCCCTCCCAGAAGCAACAAAAGCACAGCAATAAACATTTGTTCTATCTGGTTTGTAAATGAATGTAATGAATTGTGATATTCATGTTCTTTTTCACTATGCCTGAAGGTGATGGCACAGATAAACACGGCAATGAATCCATAGGCATGAAGTAGTTCTGTCGCCCCATAGACCAGTAAAGTCAGTGAGATAGCCAGAAAACCTTCCAGATTTTTAAGTATTTTATTTTTTCCAAAAAAGTTAAAAACTAGATACCCGGCTGTTTTGCCAAATGCATACCCTATTGCAATCCCTCCGATGATCTGATAAAGAAAGTGATAGTAGAACCATTCTAAAAGGGATGCGTCTCCATCACTGGCCATGATGCCTACGGTGACTGCAAGCCAGGTGAACGGAAAAGCCATCCCATCATTCATTCCAGCTTCAGAAGTCAGAACAAATTTAGTGGGGGATTTATTGTGCTCATTGGGTGGCCCTACCTGCACGTCTGATGCTAATACAGGATCAGTAGGGGCCAGACAAGCACCGAGGAGAATAGCCGCTGCTATATTCAGGTCAAGAATAAAATAGCCAAATGCCGTAGCAAATGCGATACAAAGCAGCATGGCAATGAAAACCAATCTTAGGGGAGATGCCCATTTTTGAAAAGAAAAGGGTTGATCTATCCGTATTCCAACTCCCATCAATGATATAATCACGACCAGTTCCGTTAGATGGACTATTTCTTCACCGTTATCCTCAGGAAGCGGGCTTGGCAGGATACCTGGAAATAAACTATACAGCAGGATCCCGGCCAATAAGTAAAAAACAGCATAGGAAATACCCACCTTTTTAGCCAACATAGAAACCCATGGTAATGCAAAGGTAGCAAGACCCATGATCACC
>CBFGUY010000433.1:0-2177 GCA_965651895.1 uncultured Algoriphagus sp.
CGGAAATATGGCCAAAGCAGGTGTGAAAGTAGCCATCAGAACCAATGGTCAGGAAAATGTAAGAAACCTCCCCTTCTTTGCAGCTTTCGCCGCAGCATATGGTATGGGGAAAGAGGAAGCTTGGAAGGCTGTAACAATTACGACTGCTGAGATCTTTGGGCTAGATGAACAATATGGTTCGGTTGAATCAGGTAAAGTAGCCAATCTTATTGTGGCTGATGGTGATCCATTCGAGACCAAAACCAATGTATTGCATGTATTTATAGATGGCTATAGAATGCCGCTTTCTAACCGACAGATACGCCTATATCAAGAATTCCTGGATCGCTCACCGGGATTAAAGATGGACTAATACTCAGATTTTGTCTCACCAAAACCACAAGTAGAGCTCGCACATAGAGCTTTTCTTGTGGTTTTCTTTTATTTTGCCTCAGCTATGAAATCGAGCCTGCCTACCGGACAGACAGGTATGTCGAACGCGAAACGGAGGGATGATTATCCTACATGCGAGATTCCATATGACCATTGAAAAACAATTATAATCATATGAAAAGAATATATATCCCAATTTTAGTATCACTAATCACATTTCAATTTTCCTGCAACCCTGGCGTAAATAACGATCGGGTAACTGAACTCATCGAAGCCAAACGGACTGAAGTAGCACCGGATAAACGAGTTGCCCTGTGGGACTTGAGCTTTGAAAATGATTCCTTAAAAGGAGAGACTGATCAGCTTCAGGCCTTAGATGGACTTGTTGAAGACTTAAAATCACAACAATTCAGTTTTACAGATGCTGTTTTGCGATTACCTGATGCCTCTTTGGGTGAGAAAAAACGTGCCTTGGTCACCATTTCCGTGGCAAATATCCGCAGCCAACCAAAGCATTCTGCCGAGCTTGCTACCCAGGCTCTTATGGGAACTCCGCTGAATGTACTTAAAGAAAACGGAGGATGGTATCTTGTCCAAACCCCTGATGGCTACCTTTCATGGGTTGATCGAGCAGGCATACATCTAATTACGGAGCAGGAAATGCAACTTTGGTATCAAGAACCTAAGGTGGTATTTACATCACTGACAGGACATGTATGGGATAGCAAAGCTCAAAAAGAAATGGTATCCGACTTGGTGGCCGGGAATATTTTGACCGTAATTGAAGAGGCCGGTGATCAACTTAAGGTAAGTATTCCCGACGGACGTCAAGGATGGATTCCTTCAGATGATGTTCAGGATTGGGAAAGCTGGATTGCCAGTAGAAGTACTGCACCGGAAAAATTAATCAGTACGGCTAAGCAAATGATGGGAACTCCTTATCTCTGGGGAGGGACATCTATCAAAGGAGTGGATTGTAGCGGATTTACAAAAACGATCTATTACCTCAATGGTCAGATCATTCCACGGGACGCCAGTCAGCAAATTCATGAAGGGGAGCTGGTGGATTCAGATCAAGACTGGGAAAAGCTCCAGGTGGGTGATTTGTTGTTTTTTGGTGAAAAAGCCACCGAGGAAAAGAAAGAACGGGTAGTCCATGTAGGTATGTGGATAGGAAACGGTGAATTTATCCATTCCAGAGGCTTGGTGAGAATTTCAAGTTTTGACCCTTCCAGCCCACACTATGATGAGTATGAACTAAATAGGTATTTGCGTACCAAAAGAATTGCCAATGTTCCATCGGAACATATCTTATCTGTTTCTAAGCTTTTATCGAATAAATAATATGTCAATGCAAAAACCATTTTTTGCAGCAATCCTGGCCTTAGGCTTTGGGCTCTCTGCAAATTCACAACAAGTCACCGGATTTTATCCTAAAGATAACGCTGCACAGCAAGCACTGGAAGCAGAATACCTCAAAGCTGTAAATTACGATCAATTTAAGGTTCATTTGCAAGAATTGACCAAATCCCCTCACATAGTAGGAACACCTGAAAACGAAGCTGTTGCTGCCTATTTGACTCAGGTGATGTCTGCTGCGGGAATGGAGGTGACCTCCTACCCTTACGATGTGTATTTGCCGAATGATCCCGGTGAATCTCTTTTGGAAATCATCACTCCTGACAAAATAACCTTATCCCAACAAGAAGGAGTGATTGATTCAGATCCATTCTCTGCCGATCCTAGACTGCACAAGGGATTCAATGCCTATTCAGGTTCAGGAGATGTCACAGCTGAAGTAGTGT
>CBFGUY010000434.1:0-2176 GCA_965651895.1 uncultured Algoriphagus sp.
GGACCTATTCTGGGACATACAATGCATTACAGACGTATGATCATTACCCTTCAACCGGGTTATTCTATTCCACTTCTAGATAGAGAAACGAACTAAAGGAGAATACTTAATAATACGGCGAAACATTTATACAAAACACCTATCCCGAGCACACGCAAGGGAACCGTAGACAGGCAAGTGAAATCCAATCCACGAAATAAATTGATCCATGGACGGCACCGTTGTGGTAAAGGTCGTAATGCCAGAGGAATCATTACCGCAAGGCATAGAGGGGGAGGTCATAAGCGCCTATACCGTAAAATCGATTTTCGACGGAATCAAAAAGACATATCTGGTAGAATCATAACCATAGAATACGACCCTAATCGAAATGCATACATTTGTCTCATACACTATGGGGATGGTGAGAAGAGATATATTTTACATCCCAGAGGGGCTATAATTGGAGATACTATTGTTTCTGGTACAAAAGTTCCTATATCAATGGGAAATGCCCTACCTTTGAGTGCGGTTTGAACTATTGATTTACGTAATTGGAAGTAACCAATTAGGTTTACGACGAAACCTAGAAATCGATCACTGATCCAATTTGACTACCTCTACGGGATAGACCTCAACAGAAAACTGTTGAGTAACGGCAGCAAGTGATTGAGTTCAGTAGTTCCTCATAGAAAATTATTGACTCTAGAGATATGGTAATATGGAGAAGACAAAATTGTTTGAAGCACGCACAGAACCGGAAGCGCCCCTTGTTTCAAAGAGAGGAGGACGGGTTATTCACATTTAATTTGATGGTCAGAGGCGAATTGAAAGTTAAGCAGTGGTAATTAAGACCCCCGGGTGAAAATAGGGATGTCTCCTACGTTACCCATAATATGTGGAAGTATCGACGTAATTTCATAGAGTCATTCGATCTGAATGCTACATGAAGAACATAAGCCAGATGACGGAACGCGGAGACCTAGGATGTAGAAGATCATAACATGAGCGATTCGGCGGATTTGGATTCCTTTTCTATATATCCACTCATGTGGTACTTCATCATACGATTCATATAAGATCCATCTGTCTAGAGATCGTCATATACATCTAGAAAGCCGTATGCTTTGGAAGAAGCTTGTACAGTTTGGGAAGGGGTTTTTTGAGAAAAAAGAAGAATCTACTTCAACCGATATGCCCTTAGGCACGGCCATACATAACATAGAAATCACACGTGGAAGGGGTGGGCAATTAGCTAGAGCAGCAGGTGCTGTAGCGAAACTGATTGCAAAAGAGGGTAAATTGGCCACTTTAAGATTACCATCTGGGGAGGTCCGTTTGGTATCCCAAAACTGCTTAGCAACAGTCGGACAAGTGGGTAATGTTGGGGTGAACCAAAAAAGTTTGGGTAGAGCCGGATCTAAGTGTTGGCTAGGTAAACGCCCCGTAGTAAGAGGGGTAGTTATGAACCCTGTGGACCACCCCCATGGGGGTGGTGAAGGGAAAGCCCCCATTGGTAGAAAAAAACCCACAACCCCTTGGGGTTATCCTGCGCTTGGAAGAAGAACTAGGAAAAGGAAAAAATATAGTGATAGTTTTATTCTTCGTCGCCGTAAGTAAATACGTAACTAGGAATATGGAAAATTGCATTTTTGGAATTTGCAATAATGCGATGGGCGAACGACGGGAATTGAACCCGCGCATGGTGGATTCACAATCCACTGCCTTGATCCACTTGGCTACATCCGCCCCTTATCCAGCTAAAGGATTTTCTCTTTTTTCCATTCATTATTATTCTATTTATTCTGACCTCCATACCTCGATCGAGATAGTGGACATAGGATGCCACTCTTTAAAATGAAAAAAAGGAGTAATCAGCTGTGACACGAAAAAAAACGAATCCTTTTGTAGCTCGTCATTTATTGGCAAAAATCGAAAAGGTCAATATGAAGGAGGAGAAAGAAATAATAGTAACGTGGTCCCGGGCATCTAGCATTCTACCCGCAATGGTTGGCCATACAATCGCGATTCATAATGGAAAAGAACATATACCTATTTACATAACAAATCCTATGGTAGGTCGCAAATTGGGGGAATTCGTGCCTACTCGGCATTTCACGAGTTATGAAAGTACAAGAAAGGATACTAAATCTCGTCGTTAATTGAATTCAGAATAGAAAGATTCAGAATAAACAAA
>CBFGUY010000435.1:0-2176 GCA_965651895.1 uncultured Algoriphagus sp.
CGATCCGAATGCTTAGCAAAAATACAGTTAAGTTTATTAAATCCTTACATCAAAAGAAATTCCGAATTCAGGAACAAATGTTCTTTGTGGAAGGAGAAAAGAGTGTAGTTGAAGTGTTGAATTCTGATTTTAGATTGGAGTTGCTGGTGGCGACGGAGTCTTTTATCCAAAGGAATAGTAGACTTATCGATCATTCGTCTGTTCATGTGATACAAGCTACCCAGAAACAACTGGAAGGACTGGGACAATATCAGAGCAATGATAGTGCCTTGGCTGTAGTTCATATGAAAGTCAATAGCTCATTTGATTTTCCAGAAGGTGAATTTGTGCTGGGATTGGATGATGTGAGGGATCCGGGAAATCTAGGGACAATAATCAGAATAGCAGACTGGTATGGCATAAAAAAACTTGTTTTTTCTGAACACACAGCAGAGTTCTACAACCCTAAAGTAATCCAATCCACCATGGGGTCATTTACCCGGGTAAATTTCTTCTATGCAGACCTTCGAAGGACTTTTCAGGAGTGGAATGTGCCTGTATATGGAGCATTCCTTGATGGCAAGAATGTCCATGAACTCAAACAGATTTCCAGCGGTGTGATCCTCATGGGAAATGAATCCAATGGAATATCTGATGATATAGGGGGATTAGTGACTGATCGGGTGACTATTCCTGGATTTGGGCAGGCAGAGTCATTGAACGTAGCTATAGCTACAGCCATACTGTGTGATAATTTTAAGCGTTTACAAGTTCAATGATCAGGAAATTAGCCGGAATTTTAAGTAAGGTTGGGATCAACGGGTTTTTATTGGGATTATTTGCGGCTATTTTTCTCGGATGGCTTTTTCCGTTTGCAGGTTCTAATCAGTCTCCTTTTCCGTGGAAGCCTATCATCAATGTTGGAATTGGCCTTGTTTTTTTTCTTTATGGGGTGAAATTAAATCCTGTGCAGCTGAAAACAGGACTGAAAAACTGGAAGTTGCATTTACTCATCCAGCTAAGCACATTTGTGTTATTTCCCCTTCTAGTACTGGCCATCATTCCTTTGTTCCCCTGGATAGCCAAGGATTTTCAATTAGGCATTACTTACCTCTCGGTACTCCCTTCTACAGTAAGTGCTTCCGTAGTTATGGTTTCTATAGCAAGGGGAAATATTCCAGGAGCGATCTTCAATGCGAGTATTTCCAGCCTTCTTGGAGTGGTGATTACTCCTGCATGGATGGGAATCTTGGCAGATGCGGCAGATATCGAGATGGATTTTCTCCCTACGTTAGGTGAGCTATCTTTAAAAGTTCTCTTGCCTGTAATACTTGGTGTTTTAGCACATAAATGGCTCTTTCCAAAAATCAGCAAGTATCTCTCTGTGCTCAAGTATGTAGATCAGACAGTAATTATGATGATTGTGTTTACTTCCTTTGCACAGTCATTTTTCCAAAATGTATTTGCACCTTACAAATCAAGTGTATTGCTTGAAGTGGGAGTGACCATGCTTGGGCTCTTTTTCGTGATTTGGATAGTCATAGCAGTCCTCTGCCAGCTACTTGGCTTTAGTTGGGAGGATAAAGTGACTGCTTTGTTCTGCGGCTCCAAGAAATCACTCGTCCAAGGAGTAGTCATCGGAAAGGTGATTTTTCCGGATCCGGCAATTTTAGGATTGGTGCTTTTACCTGTAATGCTCTACCACATACAGCAATTAATTGTGGGTAGTTTTATAGCTACGAGATACTCAAAAAAAGCTGACCAGTCATCCTCCCTGCATTAGGAGTGGGTTTTAGCAAGTTGCTCTACTAGCTGGATATATTGATCAGCAGCCTCTTCTTTCGTAAGCCCTTTTTGATTAAGCCAAGCATTATATTTTGCGGCCGCCTTGAAATCAAAACCACCAGGTCTTTCTGTTTCATTATCTCCTTCTGTGGCTTGTTTGTAAAGGCCGTACAGCTTCAGCAAATCTTCATTGCTTGGTCTATCAGTGAATTTTTTGGTCAAGGCAACTGCCTCTTCAAGTGTTTTGGATGACATAATTTAGGTGGATGATTGGGGGTGAGACACCAAATTTAATACCACATGCTGAATTTGCTTCCTTTTGCTCTATAATTAAAAAAGCCAGCAGGTTTCTGCTGGCTTCATATTGCAAAGTGGGGAATTCCTTCTACACTTATCGTTTGTTCATGGACAC
>CBFGUY010000436.1:0-2175 GCA_965651895.1 uncultured Algoriphagus sp.
TTACACCACGGTTCTCGATTACGTAGTGCAAGCACTGCTCCTTCTGCGGAGGCGTCAGAATTTTTTTGATAGAACATCCTTAATGATGTCGATCTCGAGGCTTTGATTGGCCACGATCTTCTTAAGACGGGCGTTTTCCTGTTCAAGCTCCTTAAGCCGTTTCAGCTCGTCAACGCTCATCCCCGCGTACTTGCTTTTCCAGTTGTAAAACGTTGCATCACTAATACCGTGCTTGCGGCAAATGTCAGACACTTTCAGGCCTGATTCCTGTTCTTTCAAGATCCCAATGATCTGGGCTTCGGTGAATTTGGTCTTCTTCATGGCTGTTTTGGATGGTTAAAGTTAGAAAATCTCTACTTTTAACCTGTTCGAAAAAACCAGCCAGGTACCCCTCGACCATCACACTCTTGACTTCCTAGATGATGATCGGATTACCCCGGTGGTTGAGCGGAGCCGAAGCGCGGAAAAAGACGAAATCACACACTGATATTCCAGTTTATCGCACAGGGCCTGCAGATTGGTGTGAGAAGCACCGAGTCGAACAGATCTTCATCCAAAAAGAAAAGGCCCTCAAGACGTATCAATGCATGCACCTCGGAATGCACGGGGCTGAATGTTCGGTTCACGATTCGCGTGAGACAGGGGACTTTAAAACCACGATGTCATAGTCTCTTATCACACCTTTAACATTCAGTGTATCCTCATCATTAATATTTGTATGATCAAATTCGAATGATAATTTGTACTTACCCGAACTATTAAAAATTCGTCTGTACAAAACCGAATCATCGGAGTGGCGTTTAAGAATCTCGGGTTCATAAAATACATTACCAGCAGAGTCAGTCTCAGAAGCTTGGATATAAATATCACCGGCCATTCTAAACGGAAACTTGATTTTGACCAACACCTCTTCTCCCGATGTAACAGTATCTTTCGACGCAGTTATGCTGGGAACGACAAAACACTTCTGTAGTGTTCCATCTGGTTGAAAAACAGTAATGTGAGTTAGATTGCCCAAACTATCGTAAAGTTTTCGTTCTCGTATTTTTCCGTCCTTATAAAAAACTCTGGATATGCCGTGAATTTTTCCGTCCCTATAATGAGCAGAAAATTGTAGGGTACCGTTCTCAAAGTAAACTAACGCCTCCCCATTTTCCTCTCCATTTAGCCAATTAGCTTTGGATTTTAATGCTCCGCTTTCATAAAAATGTTCTATTAATCCATTCGCCTTTCCCATGAAATAGTACCCTCTCGACTGCAGAACTCCAGAGGGATAGTAGAACTCATGCGTACCGTGCATGACTCCGTCTTTCATCTCAGCAATTGATTTTGCTTTTCCATTATCATAGTACGTTTTTCTTACGCCGTTTCGTTCGCATGAAGACCAGACTAGACAGAATACAACAAATGCAATTAATGGAGCCAGATTGACCTTATTCATTACTTCATCCATGGAGTAGAGCCTTTAACCTTTTTTACTTCCTGTTCGCCAGAATCACCCCAGCTTGTCCTATACTCTCGATAGGTGGTAGTAGAGTCTTTCGATGCATCATCTACCACCCTAATGTTACCCCATAATGTGTCAATTTTAATGCTCGGATCAGGTTTATCGGGATCTTCCACCCTTGTTTGGCCACCTCCTTGAGTAACTACTTGATCCCCTCCTTTGTTACCTTTTGCTGTACCATCGGGATTATACTGGGGCGCTTGAATACCATCAAGTGGGCTTGGTACCTCAGTCTTTATGACTCCGCCATCTCGTTGTTTCTCAGTTGTTTTTTTGGGTGGATTTCGCTTTTCAAGTTCTGTCGGACCGACTTGTTTATCCGGTATAATAGCATCTACCATTTTGTTTACAACGTCCCCAACCTTATTCACAATAGGCATCACAACATCCTCAACTTTTTTTATCTCGTTATTAAGAGCTTGTTGAGCAGGGTAAGATTCCAGGCCTTCCAGCTCAATATGATTTGTAACTTTGTTTTCACTAAAGGCATATGGACTATTATAAACATAGTCACTTGCCAACGGATCCACATTAAAAAATCTCCCAATATCCGGTTGATGATTTCTCCATTTGAACGAGTCCCAATTCAATCCCAGATCATCTACATGCTCCTGGCCCTGGAATTTCCAACGATTGGGCACACTATTTTCACTGTGGTAACTGTTGAA
>CBFGUY010000437.1:0-2175 GCA_965651895.1 uncultured Algoriphagus sp.
TCCAAAACTATAGATCTGTCCAAAACCAGCTGATCCAACACTATAGTAGTATCCAGCGTAATGTTTGTAACGTCCTGAACCAACGTGGATACATCAGGGGTTTTGCCTCTGGTGGTGTAGGTTATAGACTTAGAGAAATAGCCGGTTTTTGATGCGATGATAGAAAAGTCAGCATCGGGGGCAAGTGTGAAACGAACCCTTCCATTGGAATTGGAGAAATCACCTCCGGCTTGTTTATTAAGACTGTCGTATAGTACTACTCTAGTCTGCTCCAGTACGGTATCATCTTCTCCTGCAACCCGCTGCTTGGTATAGACATTCAGCAATACATTGATGATTTTCGGCTTAGGGGTTTTGTCCTCAAAGAAATAGATATCATCATCCCCCACTCCACCTTCCCGGTTAGATGAGATAAAACCTGCCTTGGGATATTCAGTAAAGAAAAGAGCGAAATCATCATTTAGGCTATTGAAATTTTC
The DNA here is from genome assembly GCA_965651895.1 of uncultured Algoriphagus sp. Classification (GTDB taxonomy): domain Bacteria; phylum Bacteroidota; class Bacteroidia; order Cytophagales; family Cyclobacteriaceae; genus Algoriphagus. The sequence goes on from CBFGUY010000437.1 coordinate 480, forward strand.
TCCAAGATTTTTGATCACCTGATTTCCCGATTCATCTTTCTCAGCCACAAAAAGGTCTAACTTTCCATACCCCGGATGCCCGTCAGAAGAAAAGAACAACTTACCATCTGCCATCGGTCTGGGAAACAGTTCATTTCCGGGAGTATTGATAGTAGGGCCTAAGTTGACCGGATTTCCGAAGTCAGAATTAGCCAGTCTTGTTGCTTTATATAGATCTATCCCTCCATATCCCCCCGGACGATTTGAGGCGAAATAAAGCTCGTTTCCATCAGGACTAAAAGCAGGAGTAGAATTCCACCATGTTTCGCCTTCGTTCACCGGCATCCAGATAGGCTGGGTAAAACCTCCACCCCGGAAGTAGGAAGCAAAAAGAGCAGTTTCGGGCAGGTCTTTATCAGAAGTAGAATTGCCTCTCGCATAAATAATGGTATTTCCATCCGGGCTGATTGCTATTGCAGCCTGATTGAGACCTTCTTCATTTTTAAACTCCGGCAGCGCCTGAGCCCCACTGACATCTACACGCAGCCCTTCAGCTCTGGCACGGAACAATTTGGTATATGGAGATCCATCAGCAGGATAAAGCCCGCTAGCCTGACGGCCTGAAGTGAAATACAGAAAGTCTTCACTGATTACAGGTGCATAGTCAGGGCCGGCAGTATTGAGATCTTTGAAATTCGCCAACACATGATTTGGCCAGTAATTTTCTATCCCCTGGGATAATTTGATGGACTCCAACTGCCGCTGAGTCTCTGCCAGGTAAGCCTCATCCTGGGTATAGCCCTTGGCCTTTTCAAAGGCTTCTCTAGCTTCATCGCTCTTATCCTGGGCTTTCAGGCTCAATCCCAGGCGATAGTAGCTTTCGAAAGTAGGCTCCTCTTCTATCAGTTTCTGATAATACGGAGCCGCATTTTCTATTCTGTTGGAAAGCCTGTAACTCTCAGCCACGACCTGATTCGCTTCCCTGTTGTCGGGGTCTTCAGCTAAAATCTGGGAAAAGGTATTGATGGCATATTGGTACTGCCCAGAAAGAAACTGGTCGTTTCCTTTTTCCTGAAGGCTTTTGCATGAGCTCACTCCCACTAGGAGTAGAAGACAAATCCACAAAAAATGGTTTTTCATCTGAAAGGGTAATTGACGATCTATTCTGAATATTACTAAATTAATTTGGAAAGTATCGATTCATCCAGCTATTCCCTGCTAAAATCCACACACTATCCAAGTCTTTTTTGCTTTTAACCAAGGGATTGATCACCAGCGTCTGAGAATCTATCTCTCCTGAAGTTACTTTTGACTTGATCCCTAGCGCTGAGGTTACGTTGATTTTTCCCGAACCGGATTTGAAAGTGACTTTCCCCTGATCCGTAATATTCACCCCTAGCTCATTTTCCAAATCCCGCAACATCCTGACCGAGCTATCTATAGAACAGCCGCTAGCTCCCAAACCTGATTCATCCACGGCTAATAGTATGACTTGGTTATCCAATATCTCAAAAGATGTAGGCATACTGTTGCCATGCGTATTCCACGACTGGCAGAATGCGGATAGTTTTTGGATGATCAAATCCTTTTCATTTTCCGAAAATTGGCGTTCTGACTGGTAAAGCCAAACACGGGAATCGTCTGGCAAATCTTTAAATTCGACGTACATAGTTTATTGTTACTTAATGGCAAAGAAAAACCCTTTCTACCTAACGGC
>CBFGUY010000438.1:0-2166 GCA_965651895.1 uncultured Algoriphagus sp.
TGAACCTACACTTCCAGGTTGCACTGCCATCACATTTCCAACCAATGAGGCAACAGACATCAGTCTAAATCCTACGATTACCTGGCAGGCTGCAAGCGGAGCAGATGGATACTACCTGTCACTGGGTACAAGTTCAGGGGGAACGCAGATTCTGGACAGGGAAGAAATTACAGGTACTAGTTATGCGTTGACAGAAACCTTGGAGGAAAACACCGCCTACTTTATCATGGTGATTCCTTTCAATGAGGCCGGTGAGGCAGCAGGATGCGATGAGGTCAGCTTCACTACTGCATCCACCGATGAACCTACACTTCCAGGTTGCACTGCCATCACATTTCCAACCAATGAGGCAACAGACATCAGTCTAAATCCTACGATTACCTGGCAGGCTGCAAGCGGAGCGGAGGGCTACTACCTGTCGCTGGGTACAAGTTCAGGGGGAACGCAGATTCTGGATAGGGAAGAAGTTGCAGGAACTAGCTATGCGGTGACAGAGGAGTTGGAAGAAAACACCACCTACTTTATAACGGTAATTCCTTTCAATGAGGCAGGCGAGGCAGAAGGATGTGCTGAAATCAGTTTTACCACTGCTTTGATGGAAGAACCTATACTTCCGAGTTGCACTGTCATTAGCTATCCAAAAGACGGGACAGAAAATATTTCTCTCAACCCCACCTTTTTGTGGGAAGATGTAGCAGAAGCAACTTGGTACTATGTGTCCATCGGTACATCTCCGGGAGTAAGTAATATTCTTGAAAATCAACTAGTAATCGGTAACTCTTATACGATCGAAACAAGTTTGGAAGAGAATCAGCAATATTTCCTGTCTGTAATTCCTTTCAGTCCAGTCGGTGACGCAGTTGGGTGTTCAGAAATTAGTTTTATGACCCGTAGCAGTCAGGGGGATTTTAAAACGAAGTATGGTATATCGCCAAATGGGGACGGAATAAATGATTTTTGGTCTATTGAAGGGATAGAAAATTATCCGCAAAACCATGTGATAGTATATAGTCGATGGGGAGATAAAGTTTTTGAAACTGAGAATTATGACAATCAGTCAAATGTATTTGACGGAACTGCAAATAGATTGACCCAGCTTGGTGGTTCACAATTGCCCTCCGGCACATACTTTTTTGAAACCCTTCTTCAGGATGGGAACCGTCAGATAAGTGTAAAAGGATTTATAATTATAAAGAGATAAGATGAAAAATATAGATTTTAAGCTCTTTGTTTTCCTCGCTGCAGTTGCATTTTATCCCTTTGTGGCAAAAAGTCAGCAAACACCTCTTTTCTCAGAATATAACTACAATCCGCTGGTAGTGAATCCTGCCTATGCGGGGATGACCTATGGGGCAGAAGCCACCCTTAGCAATTATGGTTATTTTAATGCTATAGAAGGCAGTCCCAAAAACTCCTCCCTCACGTTTAATACGCCAATTGCTGAGGATAAAATGGGGCTTGGGGCAAGTATTTCCAGAGATAAAATCGGTGTGACAACCAATACTACTGCCTATATAGCATATTCATATAAAATTTTCTTTGGTGCAAAGAATAACAAATCCTACATGAGACGTCCCAATTGGCAAATTTATAACAACAAGGTATTCTCCTTTGGAATGACGGCTGGCATGAGACAATTAAATGAGGACTTGCTTGAACTGGGGATAGATAATGATCCTGAATTTGCACGGAATATCAGTGCAACGTTACCGACTATAGGGGTGGGGTTTCTCTATAATACTGCGGATTTCTATGTAGGTTTCTCTGCACCAAACCTATTGGGAAGCCAAATTGAATTAGAAGAAAATGTTGTCGCCTCGAATCCCTTGTATGGTTATTTGGGATACCGCTTTTTTCCGAACTATTCTGAAAACACGATGATTAAACCAAGCGCCCTGATCAAATATGAAGCAGGTGCCCCGCTGCAACTGGATGCAAATATTTCATTAAGCTATCGAAACATCGTTGAAATTGGAGCAGGATATAGGAGTACTTCTTCACTTAACTTCCTTGTTGGTGTGTATGCTTTGAACCATATATTGCTCACCTACCAGCACAATGCACGTTTCAACAATTCTATTTTGGGTAACAGTCACGGCCTTGTCGTCACTTTCAAATTTGAAGGCTTTGATTAGGTCATTTTGTTGTAGCAGATGTGTTGCTCCA
>CBFGUY010000439.1:0-2166 GCA_965651895.1 uncultured Algoriphagus sp.
GATGACAAAGAAGGTCTGAGTGAGATTGACTTTGAGTGGCTGATCGCTGATCCCAGGATCATCTATGTGGGAACCTGGACGGGTGAGCACGGCAAGCTGCAGCGCATAGGAAGAATCATCAATCTTGCCGAAGGTGAAATCCTGGAGACGGTGAGCAAAATAAATTACGACGGAACGCCCACGCCTTTAGAGGGATTGCAGAACCTGCCTGAAACTATCCCTGCTATCAAGGATTACGATGCTTCTTCCCGGTTTTATACCTATGGGTTTGATTGGGAAAGCGATAGGTTAAGGTGGTGGATGCTTCATCCTGAGACAGCTGATACTGTGGTGCTATGGGACTATCAGGGATCAAAGCTTGGTATCCCTCAGCATGCATCAAAATACAGGATGAACTTCTGGCATACGCAGGATTGGGCGGTGGAGGGTAACCCAAATTCCCTGGAAAAGCCCGCATTTCCGTTTGAGCTAGAGGTGGATTGGATGGAATATCAGCCCGTGGCCAATTAGCCAATTCGGGAATTAGTCAAAAAAAAATGGAAAGCTAGTAGCTGGTTTATTTCACATTGAGCGCAGTCGAAAGGTGACTTATTGTAAGTAAACTGACTTCGACTCCGCTCATTCTGACAGTTTTAGCACTCTTGAGAAAGCCTAATTGAAGTTAATTACTCTCAATTACCTGCCCCTTTTCCCGGTAAAGCTCAACTGGGCCATCCAGTAACACCGCCAAAACAGTGATGTCCTTGTCATAGACATTGTCTGGAATGTCTATATATTTCATTCCTGGCACTGCGCTCCAGTATTGCTTCCCTACTTCCCTGGCTTGGAGTTTTGTACCGTTGCCGACTACCCAGACTCGCTGTATTTTATTTTTCAGCCCTTTGATTGCAAGTGACTCATTTACCTTATAGTCCAGATAGATGTAAAGAATAGTCTTGTCTTTTGAAAGTGTGGTAGGCGCATAGACATGTCCATCGGGAATGCCAGCCTGTGTTTCGTAAATGGCTGACTCATGCTTGGATGTCCATCGACCAAATTCATTCAAGATGTTTACGGCTTCCTCGGGGATGCTTCCGTCAGCTTTTGGCCCGAAGTCCATCAGTAAGTTTCCTCCCATGTGAAGGCAGTCCACAAAGATACGCAAGAGCTCACTTGGGGATTTGTATGCGTGATCATTGTGTTGGTAACCCCAGCTGTTGTTCATTGTCATGCAAAGTTCCCAATAGTCACTACTTGGTCGGGCGACAGGTACACCTTGCTCAGGCGTATCGTAATCCCCAAAACCTGGCCCCAACCGGGAGTTGATAATCAGCTCAGGGTTGTAGCCAAGAAGTTTCTTCTTCAGTTCGGCACTTCTCCATTCTTCTGGTGTATGTTCCCAGTCCCCATCAAACCAATATAGTTCTGGGTTGTATAGCTCTGATAATTCGCCAAGTTGCTCGAAATTGAAATCAGTAAACTTTTTAAATCTATCTGGATCATTTTTGTAGCGGTAGCTCTCTCTTGTATTTCTGTCATAGTCTGGATGTGACCAATCCAGCATAGAGAAATAAATGCCTTTTTTAATTCCTTCTTTTTCCAAGGCCTCCATAAAAGGGGAGACTAAATCTTTTCCTGCAGGAGTTTTTTTCACTACTGAGAGATCCGTAGCCTTGGTGTCCCAAAGCGCTACACCATCATGGTGCTTTGCTGTGAGTACAGCATACTTAGCCCCGCTGGACTTTATGAGGCGTGCCCATTTTTCAGGGTCATAGTTTGACGCAGTAAAGCCAGAAAGTTGCTTCATATAATCCTCATAGCTGATGTAATCATTGAAAAAAGACCAGGATTCGTCAATCCCATTTACTGAATATATTCCCCAGTGTATGAATACCCCTAGTTTGGCATCCTGAAACCATTCCATTTTATCAGGGTTTTCTTGAGACCATGAAGGTGTGCTAAATACAAGTACAAGTGCTGTGGTTAATAAGCTGGATAGGATTCGATGGAAGATTGATGGGTGTTTCACAGGAAGATTTTTCAGTTTGCGCATAAAAATAGGCAAAACGCCCTAAGTTGCAAGAATCCTTTGCAAGGTTTATTTTAGAAGAATTGTTGTTTTTACAATATTATCTCTACCTTTGCAGCCACGAAAGGGGGTGTATAGATATGATCATAGTTAACGTA
>CBFGUY010000440.1:0-2163 GCA_965651895.1 uncultured Algoriphagus sp.
AAAAATGGTTTGAACCCATCCAGAACCATCCTAAACCGGATCTGCTAATCCCAACCGAACCAGTCCAAAAAACTAAAAAAACCAAACTTGTGGAAGCTCCGGTACCCACAGATGCATTGTATAAGGCATACAAAATGCCAGCAAAGCTGGCTGAGGGGTATTGGGAAGCGGATCTGATCACAGATATCCTAGGATTTGGCAAGTCATCTATTCTAGAGCAAACCTTAGTGAAGAACGGGAAGCTCTTTGCGTCTATAAGTGCCTACATCACTGGATCATTAGATCCAGGCCTATTGACTTTTGCCGGAAAAATGGAATCCGGAGTAGCTGCCGAAGAGGCTGAAAAAGCCTTGGACGAAGTGATTTCAGGATTTTTGAAATCCCAGATTTCTGACTACACCCTTCAAAAAATCCAAAACCAAGAAGAGGCACATAAAACTTACGAATCTGTGGAGATCCTAAACAGGGCAATGAATCTTGCGGGATATGCCCATCTAGGCAATCCGGCTCTTTATGATGAGGTCTTTGACATCAAGTCCAAAATAAAGGGAGATGAAATCATGCATTGGGCAAACAGCATCATTAAAGAAGAAAACTCTTCAGTATTATATTATAAATCTGCACAGGAATGAATAAATTCAGAATAGGCTTCGGGTATGACGTCCACCAACTCAAAGAAGGACACGATTTCTGGCTAGGTGGAATCAAACTAGAAAATGACAAAGGTGCTGTTGGACATTCTGATGCAGATGTACTGATACACGTCATCTGTGACGCACTATTAGGGGCAGCCAATCTCCGTGACATTGGCTACCACTTTTCAGACCAGGACCCGAAATTCAAGGGAATAGACAGCAAAATTCTCCTTGCAGAAGTGCTGGTACTTTTACGTGATGCTGGCTACGAAGTGGGGAATCTGGACACGACCATCTGCCTTCAGCTCCCTAAAGTCAATCCTCACATCCCTACAATGAAAAAATGTCTGGCGGAGGTGATGAAAGTCTCCGAAAATGATATTTCCATCAAGGCCACGACCACCGAAAAATTAGGATTTGTGGGCCGGCAGGAAGGCATATCCGCATATTGTGCCGCATTGATCTATGCTATATGAGTGAGAAGTTAAAAATCATCACCACCGAAGACGGCTCACACTCTCTCTATAACGAGGAGCTTAAAGAGACTTACCACAGTTTCCATGGAGCTTTCAAGGAATCCATCCATGTATTCATGCTTTATGGGCTTGACTCTTGGATCATTAACAATCCAAACAAAAAACCGCTCAGGATTTTCGAAGTAGGCTTCGGCACCGGACTAAATGCCTGGTTGACGTTAGTCTGGGCAGAGCAAAATCAAATACCTGTGCTATATCATACCATCGAGCCATTTCCTTTGCCGGAGGACATCTATTCCCAGCTTAATTACGGCGACATGGACGATGCCATTTTCCATTATAAACCCTATTTACAGCGCTTACACAAGGCGGAGTGGGACAAGGGAATTATTATGTCAGAGTATTTCAATATGAAGAAGGAAAAAACCACACTTCAGGAGGTGAAACTCTATCCTACCGATGTGGTTTTTTATGACGCATTTGCTCCAAGCAAGCAACCTGAAATGTGGAGCAAGGAACTTTTAAGCAGGGTTTTTGAAGCGTTAAACCCGGGAGGGATCTTTACCACCTACTGTGCGAGCGGGCAGCTCAAAAGAGACCTTAAAGAACTTGGATTCGAGGTAGAGACTTTGCCGGGCCCTCCAGGCAAAAAAGAAATGACCAGAGGATGGAAAAGATAGGTAGCTTCATATCCTGCTAGTTAAGTAATTAACTTATTATCTAGGTTGCCCTCTCGCATGGTAATTGCAACTGTCAGAAAATTAGACTGTCTTTAAAAATGATTTTCACTATAATCCTTCTATTTCTTAATCTCTCCCCGCTACAATTCACCGAGGCAGGGCAGGCCAAACTGGAAAAAATGGTACAGGACCGTGACGAATTAACCCGTCAGTGGAAAGAATCCGAAGGTAAAAAGTCAGGTATTTTTGGAAACCGCACCAAAAAGGACATGATCGAGACCAACGAATGGCTGGAGCGTATCATCGCAAAGGACAATCTGATCATGGACGAGTTGAGGATGATCGGAGATATCGAAAAAACCACCGCCACCC
>CBFGUY010000441.1:0-2159 GCA_965651895.1 uncultured Algoriphagus sp.
TGGGAGATGCTTTTCAAGAAAGATTTGTTTTCGGGAATAGTCCAGCCGTTTTCATGGAGGTAAACTACCTCTCCGAAGTTTTTCAGTCCATTTTCACCTACCAGAACATCCTTGGCAAGGTGGACGCCACCACCATGAACAAGGATTTCTTTTCGGTCTTTTTTGATATCCACCACAGGCACTGCAAGACAAACAGCGATGTCTGTCCGCTCACATCCACCCAGCTCAGCCTGCATCAGGTCATAAAACACAAAATTGCCGGGCCCCATCTCATCGATATCCTCAAAATCCTCCATCACCGCACAGCCAGGTGTATCCCCAATCCGCGTAACCAAAGTTGGGTATTCGGTTCTGTATTTATTTTTGAGCATTCCCAGCGCATTTCTGGATTGCTCGTAGATAGCCGGAATATCCGGCATATAGTAGGTATGCCCAGGGTGTAGATAAAATCCTTTGAATTTTAATTTGTCAGACTTTTTTGCCAAAAGCAAAATCTCCTCTAGCAATCCAAAATCACTCACTTCTACTCCCGTTCTACCATATCCTGCGTCGATCTCTATGAAAAATCCCACTGGATGTTCCAACTGATCTACGAGCATCTGGGTAGTGGCAGCATTGATTAGCTGTACTGATAAAGCCTGTTTTGCGGCGATCTGATTGAGTTTCGGGATTTCCAGTGGATTAAAAGGAAAAGCAATATGAATATTCACCCAACCTTGACCACTTAAATACTCCGCCATTTTCATGGATGAAACAGTTACTTCTGTGATATTATATTCTTTAGCCCAGTCACCTATTTGATTTGACTGGGCAGTCTTGAAATGCGGTACCAACTTCATGTCATGTCGTGCAGCTTTATCTGCCATGCGTTTGATATTCGCTCTACAGATTTTTTCGTCTAAAAGTAAAGTAGGTGAGGTTATTTGATCGAGGTAGCTCATAAGTTGCAATTGAGTTTTATAAAATTTTACTGAAAGTAAGAAAGATTTACGAAGTAAGAAATCCGTTTTACAGCGAGTGTCCATGGAATGAGCTGAAGATTAAAGACAAAACATCTCTTGACTGACAAATGATTGAAATTGCAGTTTTGACTCTTGCTAATTGAGTCTAAAAGTTTAATGTATATTTTTTACAAATCCTTTGAGGTTTAAAAAAGGATTGGAAAACAAACTGTACTTAAATATGCTGTTAAGCTCAAAACCCAGTGCGGTGGTAGGGAAACTAATTTTTCCCCAAAAGCTATGAGACCTATGATTCTCCTATGTGTAAGAAGCAAAACAACATAGACACATAGGCAGACATAGTCCTGATCATGCCCTCATGATACACAGGTTCACAGCTCAAATCTTTGAGCGCTTTATGTCTTGTGCTATGGCGGGAGTACAGCTCGATGAGAAATTCACATCCCTATGCAGGTAACACCGCCATTTCTGCTAATTTTGTCCCCCAATCATATCGCCTGATAATAGGCCAAAATAGCATTCTTAATTGCCTCAAAACCTCCATGGAAGCAAAGAAAATACGGAGCACCTTTATAGAGTTTTTCCAGTCAAAGCAGCATCATTACGTCCCATCATCACCTATTGTGGTCAAAAATGACCCTACGCTGATGTTTACAAATGCGGGCATGAACCAGTTCAAAGACGCATTTCTAGGTAATGAAATCGCTAAATATTCCCGAGTAGCCAATTCACAAAAATGCCTGCGCGTCAGCGGTAAGCACAATGACCTCGAAGAAGTAGGAGTGGACACCTACCATCACACCATGTTTGAGATGCTGGGCAATTGGTCTTTTGGTGATTATTTCAAAAAGGATGCAATCGCTTGGGCATGGGAGTTATTGACCGAGGTGTATGGACTGGACAAAGACCGCTTATACGTGTCTGTTTTCCAAGGAGACCAAGGTGATAACCTCGGGATGGATCAGGAAGCCTATGATCTTTGGAAAGCCATCGTTCCCGAAGATCGTATCATTATGGGTTCAAAAAAGGATAATTTTTGGGAAATGGGTGACGTGGGTCCCTGTGGGCCTTGTTCGGAAATACATATTGACCTTAGGTCAGATACAGAGCGTGCCCAGGTAGCCGGAAAAGACTTGGTAAATAATGACCACGAACAGGTGATCGAAATCTGGAATTTGGTCTTTATGCAGTTCAACC
>CBFGUY010000442.1:0-2153 GCA_965651895.1 uncultured Algoriphagus sp.
GTTAAGAAAATAAAAAAGCACTATTTTCACGTGATAGAATCACTCCCCTATTCAGATGCAAAAACGAGCTTTTCTTAAATCCCTCGGACTTCTCAGCGCTTCCTTTCCTTTGGTCTCTTGGGATACTACCCATAAATCTTATGATCCAAAAACCCTTTTGCCGAAGGCAGTAAAAAAAGGCGATACAGTGGGATTGATCTCCCCTTCTGCGGCTACTGCGGACAGGATGCAGTTTACTTATGCCAAAGAAGCATTGGAGGCACTGGGATTTCAGGTGAAATCAGGAAAGAGCCTTAAAAACCGGTATGGGCATCTGGCAGGTACCGATGAGGAGCGTGCGGGAGATTTGAATGAAATGTTTGCCGATCGGGATGTAAAAGCAATTGTGAGCATACGTGGTGGTTCGGGAGCTGCAAGGATACTTCCTATGATTGATTACAAAGCCATTTCCAAAAACCCGAAGCCTTTGCTTGGGTATTCGGATATCACGGCTTTGCATTGTGCCATTCAGGCCCAGACCGGACTGGTCACCTTTCATGGCCCTATGGGCTCTGGGAGCTGGAACAGTTTCAATGTTTCCCAGTTTGAAAAGGTGTTTTTTGAGCGGGAAAAGGTAACCTATGAGAATGTGCATACAGAAAGTGATGAACTGGTGATCAAAAACAACCGAATCCAGACACTCAAGGGAGGAACAGCTCAGGGGAAAATCCTGGGAGGAAACCTGACCGTACTGACGGGCATTTCAGGATCACCTTATTATCCTGACTTTAAGGACGCCATTCTTTTCATAGAGGATATAGGAGAAGACCCCTATAAAATGGACAGGATGATGAGTACCCTAAAACTCAATGGCACATTGGATCAAATCAAGGGATTTATCTTTGGGCAGTGTACAGACTGTGAGCCAGGAGGAGGATATGGTTCGCTGACACTGGATCAGGTATTGGACGACTATATTTTACCACTGGAAATCCCTGCTTACTCCGGCGCCATGATCGGACATATTCCGAAACAATTTATCATTCCTGTAGGTGCCAGGGTAGAAATGAATGCGGACAAGGGAACCATTTCGGTAGTTGAGTCCGTATTTCAATGATGTCGGGTGCTAGGTGTTGCAGAGATGAAGTCTGAAAGTTGAAGTGAGAAAGCTAAGGGATACGATTGGGAGACGGGAGACCGGAGACGGAAGACGGAAGAGAGAAAGCTGAGGGTTACGATTTGAAGATTGAAAAATTGGAAAATTGGAAGATTAGGAGAATAAAAGTCAAAATGATGAAGCCTGCCGTAGGTAGGCCATGTGGGTAGCCCAGGGTAAGGAGGTACGACGCAGCCCTGGGTAAAAAGAAATGATATGGTAACAGCGCTGGCCCCTGGACATCATTCGGAGACGGGAACATTGTGCCAGCAAGACGGAGATCCGTCACGGTGGACAAGCAGTAGATGGAAGGCTGAAGTTAGAAGTCAGAAAGCTGAGGAAGAAGGATGTCCGATGTCAGGTGTTTGGTGTATGCAGAAAGAAAGTATGAAAGCTGAAATGAGAAAGCTGAAAAGTCTAGTGTCAGGCAGAGAATTTAGATTCATGCCCCCTACCTCTTGAAGACAAACATGGTTCTAGGTTCTGAATTCTTGACTCTTTATTCTTCGTTCTTGATCCTGATGGGGATAGAAGACCGAAAATCCGGTGTTGTCAGTTAAAAGTCAATAAAGAATAGTCAGAAGCACTCAGAAATATAAGAGGCTGTTTCATAACTCATAATTGTCACATTAAGCGCCCGCCTCCCGGAGGGCAGGAAGTCGAAATGGGCTTAATTAGCGCATTAAAGGCTTCGACTTCGCTCAGCCTGACAAGAAAACTTACTTATGAGACAGCCTCATTGGAATAGGCACGAGTCATGAGACTCGCGCCAACTAAGCTGAAAGCCTAACCTCAAGCAGGAACTTCAGTTTCTTGGCTCCTACCTCCGGTAGAAAGGCTTGGCTCTTTATTCTTGGTTCTGAAATCTTGATACTTGATACTAATGGAGACGGAAGACTGGAAATATTAAATTAGAACATGACACAAAATTTCAAACATATACACCCCGTCCTACTTACATTCGCATTAATTTGCATGTTCTCCTGCAACAGCTCTAAGAGCATGCTCCCAGATGACA
>CBFGUY010000443.1:0-2148 GCA_965651895.1 uncultured Algoriphagus sp.
GGAAAAGGATGCCGCGGAGGAACAGTGGCTGGAACTGGAGATGCTGAACGAGGCGAGTTAACCCCAGCCTACGCCACCACCTTCCTCCTTTTCAGATTCCTGTTTCTGCAAATGCGAATAGAACCAATCAAAAAAATCTCTCAATTCAGGTTGAACCGCCGCTAAAGCCACAACAGGGCCGAAATTTGCTTGCAAAAATGTTAACCAAGCACCAGCCATGCCGTCTGCCAAACCAACACTAATTAGTGCAGATGCCAGTAAAACCTTACTTCTCGCCAACTTACCAAGTGCGAATAGGATATCCTTTACTATCGGAAAGGCAATTTCGGCGGCATTTTCGACCTTTATACCGGCCAGAAGAATATTGTTATTTAACTCCCGCAATATAATCCTTGCGCGCTCACTCAGTTCCGATTGCGCTAAAACCCCCTTCACAAACACTCGCTGGTTATCCAATAGCTCTTGCCATTCATCTTTATCCAGCAACGGAATGCTTGAACGCCTAACCAGCTTTTCTCCTTCAGTGAACCCCATGATAAAAACAGCGTGCAGTCTACAAATTTCTCGAAGCAACCCCTCTACATCTGGTTCGAGTTCAATTAGTCGCGTGGTCTTTTCTTTAGAATCGTACGATCTGACTTGCTCGACCAAACCGGCACCTGTCATCCAAGTCGCCAGCACGTCGACTTCTGACAAAGTTTTCTTGCTTAATTCACTGGAGTAATCTTCTAATGTTTGAGCCAATACTGGATGCTGATTGTGTAGCCTGGATCGCTCTCCCTCTAATACCTTCAATCTTTGCTTTAATCGGGATAACAACGCTTGCTGCGAAACATCCTCAGTTTCCGTCTCTTTCGGAAGAACTGGCAGATAATCAAGCTTACCGCCATTTATTGAAAAGGTTGAATTTTCTTCTAAGCGTGGGGGATCGCTAGGGGCATCCCTTTTATCTCGGATGCCCTTCTCTAGTTTCATCAGCACTGAATTGACAACTTCTGGTCCTTCATCCCAAATTTCATCTTCTACGTCCAACACGACTTCTTCTAAAGATTTATGCTCAGGGTCTCCATTCAGGACCGCCTCGTACCAATTTAGCCAAACCGACCAATTATTATGTAAATTTTCAAGCGTTGATCGCACACCCTCCCAAGATGTTAGTATTTCCTCTGGTGGATTTGCGTATTTCCAGAGTTTACTTAGGTATAATTCATCCGCCTGATTGCCTGATTTAGAAATCTTTTGCCAATCATCAAAAACACCATCTCCGAACTCTTGAAAAAGCTCGCTATTTTCGTTAGTTACAGAAAACTCTGTCCAGATCTCTTCTTGCAAACTCTCCAGTATTACAAGTATTTCAAATGTCAATTTATCTTGTCGATAATCGGGATGATAGAGTTGAAAAATCTTTTCAAGTATGTGCGGGAATGGACTGTCAACTTCACTGACTTCAACTACTTTCAAAGCCGCTTTCAGCCCAACCTCACTAATTAACGCTCTACTTTGCTGCCTTCTTGAACATATTACCGAATATACTAGCGCTCTAAACAGAGGTAGAAAAAATCTCTCATCGTCAAGACGATCCGCGATTTCAACTGAACTTTTAATCGTAGGGAAAAATCTTAATGCCGCACGCGTAACGATTAAAAGAGCTATTTCGGCGGGCTGCGCACCCAGCCAACTTTCAAACTCTTCTCTAAACTGGCTAATTTTCACAGTTATTCACCTTATCTGCGCCAGTTGCTAAATTATTCCACTAAACGTTGAATTGAAAGCGTGCTCATGGCTAACAGCCAAGTGTGTTGTTGATCACCGATTGAAAACCTGAATGGACGCCGCAGTGGAGTAGTGGCAGGTTCTTAGAAATTTCGAACAAATTCGAGCGATCTATGCATTGAGACGACACTGATTGGCCACCCTTTCATCCGGCGACAGCATCCCGGAACCCTGCCCTATCCTTCGCGTTTTCCTTCCGAAGAAGAAGGAGAGGCAAGATGCACAAGGCGACCATTCTGAAGATCGACCAGGTCACCCATGACGTGAAGAGGTTCCGGATCGCCGAGCCGGAGGGTTTCGAGTTCAAGGTCGGCGATGCTACGGAGATCGCGCTCGACGAAGATGGATGGCGCGAGGAGACACGGCCCTTCACCA
>CBFGUY010000444.1:0-2140 GCA_965651895.1 uncultured Algoriphagus sp.
TTATTCTTTGCCTGGGATAATGCCAAGCGCATCCGTGCACGCAAGCGCATAGATGAAAATGGGGTGAAACATTATGAGATTTTCGGCCCTTTGTTCTTTGGTTCTGTCACGGCCTTCAATGAGAAGTTTGACGTGCTCAATGATCCTGAAGAGGTGATCATCGATTTTGCGGAAAGCAGGGTAGTGGATATGTCTGCAATCGAAGCGCTCAACAAGATCACCGAGCGCTATTCGAAGGTTGGTAAGAAAGTGCATTTGAGGCATCTGAGCCCGGATTGCAGAAGATTACTGGCCAAAGCAGACGAAATTCTGGAAATCAATATTCTGGAAGATCCTTCGTACAAAGTGATATCGGATGATTTGGCTTAAGAAAAAAAGTTAAGCAAAACCAATATTGGTGTCCGGCTCGATGTAACTATCAGGCCGGACGTTTTTTATTGAAAAGTTTCTTTTAGCTTATTCCTCCTGATTTTAAAGTCTCTGCTGAGGTGCTTGTTTTTATCTTTCTATCCAGGCCAAAAAGGCTGGAGTCTGGCTTTGACTGCAGATCAGTGACCGGGGCAGGTTGCGTAGTTTGACTGCTACTGAATTTTTGGAATACCGTTCTGTACCCACCACAAAGATTTTGTGTACCAATTCCCCTCGGTTGATCCTGAAAAAGCGATCTGGATCCAACTGATTTTCGAGTTCTTTAAGTGTAGCTTCTTTCATAAGGTGCTTTTTGCCTGTCCGGTCATTCCCATATACCACCCCACCTTCTGCTTCAAAGTAAACTACCTCTTCCATTTCGAGAAAATAGTTTCCTTTGGAAGTGGGTATTGTGAAACGGGCTTTGTAATCTTTCCTAGCGATGTTCTTCTCTTCGATGATGGCTTGTAGTTGCTTGAACCAGTAGGATTTCTCATGTGATTTTTGGGTCAGCACTTGAAATTTATCCCAAGCCATCTGAAATTTCTCCCTTCCAAAAGGTTTCAATAAATAAGCTATCCCATTGCTTTCAAAAGCCTGCATCCAGTACTCATTGTATGCCGTGGTGAAAATGATGGGGCAGGGGAGCTGTACTTCACCGAAAATCTCAAAGGCATTACCGTCCCTGAGTTCTATGTCGGAAATGATAAGGTCTAAAGCAGGTGACGATTTTAAGTAAGCAATTCCGGTGGATACCGAATCTATTTCAGCCAGTATTTCTACTTCCAATTGCAATTCGCCAAGATATCTTTTTAGTTTCTTTCGCGCAGGAAGTTCATCTTCCAGAATCAGGATATTGGTCATGGGATTAGTGGAATGCTAACAGTGAAAAGGCCATCACTTTGACTGATACTTACTGGTTCGTTGCCTAAAATCCGAAACTGCTGTCGAAGATTTTCCAGTCCTTTGCCACCGTGATGCTTAGGTCTTTTAAAGGGGAGATGAGTATTGGAAACAATTACTTTTTCTCCTAGTTGGATTTTGATGATTACCGGAGTTTCTGATGTGCCAAAGTTATGAAAAACAGCGTTTTCCAAAAGCAGCTGAAGCGTGAGGGGAGGTAATTTTCCTTTAGGGTTTGTGACTGAAATCTCCAATTGATATGCGTCCCCGTACTTTTCCCGGATCAGGTTGAAATAACTTTTTGCGAAATCAAGCTCCTCCTGCCATCCTACTAATTGTTTTTCCGAAGTTTCCAGTGCGTATCGGTACAACTCCGAGAAATTCTGCAAAAAAGTGGATGCTGTTTTTGGGTCCTCCTCTATAAGTTGGTCAAGTATGTTGAGATTGTTGAAAAGGAAATGAGGATTCAATTGTTGTTTGAGATGGGTAACCTTAGCTTTTGCCAAAGCAGTATCATAGGCAGCAAGCTGTAGTTGTTGGGATTTAAACTGTTGGTAGAGCAACAGTGCGACATAGAATCCTCCGTAGATGATAAAGTCAAGTATTGTGGATATGTTGTTGGACAACTGGATTCCGGCCAAAAAATTCCTTTCCCACGTGCCGAACAACAAAGCAAGGGAGATACTGAATACATTGGATAAAACCATAAACAGAAGCAATCCCTTACCAAAACTGAAAACAGTCTTCTTCCATGGAATACTGAGCTGTGGGTAGGACTGAAGCCATTGAAAGGATATCCTCAGAATCAGAAAAATCACCAGTGCCTGTA
>CBFGUY010000445.1:0-2135 GCA_965651895.1 uncultured Algoriphagus sp.
ATCAAAATTGTTAGTCTGAACAGCTTTGAAGCTCATTGTTCAGAGGTTCCCTAGGTGAATACAACAATTTTAACGTTCTCAATCGAAAAATTGGTCTATCGCTGCGTCACATAGTAAATAGGACACCTACTCTAATGTACGCGCCAAGCCACGTAGTGGCTTAATCAATGGGTCAGAGTTATTGACTTTTCACAGAGTCCGGTAGACGACCCTCGCGCGGCTTAGGTGAGACAATATAAAATGATTAAAAATAGGAATTCAGATAATGACTGATCAAGAAATTGTCATTTTTGCTGGAAATACTCTTGTCAATAATTGGAAATATCTTCTGACAGGCATTCTGACCACTATTGGCGCTGGGGTGGCTGGTGCCTGGCGGCTTTCAAAGCTGTTACATGGGAAAGAGGTAGAACTTCTAAAACTACAACTGGCTCACCAAAACGAACGATTCAGCCAATATGAATCTCTTGTGGAAAAGCGAATATCGATCATAAAAAGGGAAGCGGAGCTTCTACAGAGAAAAGCCACCTCATCAGAGAGGCGTTATGTTGATAATCCGCCTATAGTGCCTGAAAGTAACAGTGATATCGTTGAATACCTGGATATCCCTTCTTTTCTCAGACGATCAGTCGATGACGACATGGAAGTTAGAGAGCCAAAAGTAGAATACGGTGCAACTGACAGAATTGGGAAATTCATAAGTGAAACAGACGTTATTAACAATATTCTGAAGAGAGCAATAGGACTGATTTAGAAATGCATAACGCACTATCACAACGAAGCCCTGTATATCACTCCGTTTCACGTATGGTTAGTGTTATTTCATGCACTGCATCCTTCCCGCGACTGGGCGCGTACTATGACTATATTGAATGCTATGAGCAAGTCTAAAACATTAAATTTAGCCCCATTTACGTGCTTCAACTGTCGTTGCACTTTTAAGAGGCCATTTGAGAAAGGTGTTCTTTATAGAAAGTGTCCAACTTGCGGTAGCAAGGCGCTTTTAATGGATATACGGTTTCGTCCGCCCAAAAAGTCAGATGATCGGCAATGGAAAAAAGTAAAATTTCTTGTTGAACACGGCTTTAACTTTCAAAAGGTTTATTTGCAGGACGGCCATATTTGGTACCGACAGCGTTACCCAGACAATCTGGAACAAGCCAAAGAATTTGTGGTTAAATTTAGAGATCAGGCGCATGAATTCCTTTTTTAATAAAACCATAATCTATAACCAGTGAGACAGAGTTTGATCACAAACCTCCCGTGTCAGTTCCTGCAACTTCGCGACTTGGCTATAGAGCCATTCTAGTTCCTCCAGCGTAATCTCGTAGTGCTCGGAGTACCTAGCCTCCACATAGGCACGCTTCAATCTCTGAAAGCTTCGGCGATGGAACTTACTGTCTCGCGGGAACAATCTAGCAAAGCGAATATTTTGTTGAGCACACAATGAACGCAAGTGCTTCAAGTTATGGGTTTTCGGAAGATAGTTCGTACACACCAGGATCGTACAACTGAACAATCGTTCTGCAGCTTGGTGCAGCTGGAAAGCAGCCTCTTTATTCCACTCGTCTTCAATTGCCACTTGCGCAAAATGGAGAAACCGACCCGCACTCACAAACCACTGATCGTAATGTTTCTTCGCAACCACCTTCCGCTCCTCGGGCGTCAACTTCCCGGGCAGTGCCAGCTCCCGCTTGTCGGCACTGAACAGTTCTATGCCCTCTTCCCGAATATCCCGAAAGAAAAACTGACCCTGCACCAGGTTTTCGTTCACCTCACTCAGAGTATGAACAATGAGCCCCAGCTCGGCACTCACCTTGCGCTCTATCCGGTCTTCGGCGGCCTGCCATATTTCGTATTCTTCCACCAGGGCGGGCCGGTTGACGATAACGAGGATGTCGTAGTCGCTCACGTAGCCGTTGTCGGGGTCTTCCACCCAGGTGCCTTTGGCGTGGCTGCCGAAGAGGATGATCTTGAGGATGCGGTAATGAAGCTTCTGCCCCGTCTTGCCGTCGAGGAACGCATCCAGCGCATCGCGCAGTTCGGTGGCGATGGTCCGAATGTCTTCTTGTTTCCACTCCCCTGTGTGTCAACCTGAATCCATACACTTGATGTATGAGTTAAACTAGATTTCA
>CBFGUY010000446.1:0-2128 GCA_965651895.1 uncultured Algoriphagus sp.
TTTTTTTTAGCCTCTTAGTTTATCCAGCAACTCATTCATCTTCCCCACTTCCTCCTCATTGAGGTGAAGTAATTGCTTGTTCGCCGCTTCAATCCTTACCTGCAAATCTCCCAATAGATTCAGTCCCTTGTCTGTAATTAATATATCGACTTGGCGACGATCCGTGGGGCATTCCCTCCTTTCAACAAGATGTTTAGCTTTTAGCTTATCAACTAATCTGCTAGCATTGGACATTTTGTTTAACATTCGATCTTGAATAGAAGAAACCGTCGTAGGCACACCATTCTGCCCCCGCAAAATCCGCAGAACATTATATTGCTCTGGAGAAAGATCAAAAGGCTTCAATAAACTATTTTGAGCTGACACCAGGTAGCTATGGGTATAAAGAAGATTTACGACCAATTTATTATAAGGATCTTTAAATTCTTTTTGTTTGATAGCTTCTTCCAGGCTTCCCATATCTTTGTTTTCGTATTTAATGTATATACATGTAAATCTAACAAAAGGTTTCATTACGTGTGAATATTTTTAAAAAAATGTGGTATCCGGCAGCGGCACCTTCTCCACTACTCTTATAATTTAAACGGGGGAGCTTTTCAAAAAATTTGTGGCTGAGACAGATGAAGAGCGTTTCGAGTGTAAAAACCCAACATATTGAAAGAATCTAGGACAGAAAATAGCCTAAAATCATATAGATGTTTGCAGAAATATATTATGCATACTCTATCTCGCAGATTGCCTTACTACGGAAATTCTATTGTATAACCTTATCTACAAGAATCAACTCTTCTCAATCAACCAATCTCCCAAGAGACGGTTTATTTCCTTGGGTTTTTCTATACAGCTACTGTGTCCTGCTCCAGGGATCAAGTGCAATTTTGATTTGGGTATGCCCATCTGTATGAATTTTGCCTTTACCGGAGTGGTAGCTATATCCTCATCCCCCACTACTATCATGGTAGGGCAAGTTATTCTTCCTATTTCAGCTTCTACACCTTTTCTATAAATGACCCCATCCACTGCTTTGCAGACACTTTTTTTATTAGACTTCAATTCTGTCTTCCAAAACTCAATTTTCTCAGAATTCAGTGGATCATTTAGCCAGCTCTCGGCAAACATGATTTTCATTACTTTCCGAACTACCGGCGGCACTATTCCCAGCCACCTCACTATACCATTAAGTGCTTTATACTTGGGCAGGTTTTCTACAGGCTCAGCATTTGCAGAAGTTTCTAGTAACATCAGACTTTTAATCTTCTCCGGGAATCGAGAAGCCAGCCTCATCCCTATAAACCCTCCCATGGAAAGCCCCGCAAAATGAACAGGGCCACCACACAATTTACAGATTAATTCCGCGGCATCGTCTGTCAACGTATCCATATCAAAAGGACCTGTGACTTCGCTTTGGCCTTGCCCCCTATGATCATAGGCAATCACCCTGAAACGGGACTGGAGGAATTCGATTTGGTCTCGAAACATTCTATGACTCCATAATAAACCATGGGAAAACACAATAGTTTCCTCTCCTTTTCCGTGATCTACATAGAAAATATCCACTCCATTTACATTGATTTTAGGCATTGGCTTACATGCTAGGGAGCATTTTGCCCGCAGAGGGAGGGAAGGTGCTCCAATTTAAATTCAGTTACTTTTGATGGACTCATTCCAGAAATGTAAATATCCTAACAGATTTACTTTAGAACTTACATTTCTTTAAATGTCATAAAACTGCATGCCTCATAAACCATACCTTCTTTGGATCATGCAGCTTATTATTTCAATAATATCCTCTAGATCAATAAACCCTTTCAAACGTAGGTCTAAACTTCAAGGAATATTTCATAATCTAAAAAATTAAAGCGCATAAAAAAAGCCCTAGGAGTACCCCAGGGCTTCATATTTAAAATACAAGAAATCAAAGATCCTTGAACTTCTCCATGATATCTTCTGAAATCCCAGTGAACGAATACCCTCCATCGTGGAATAAATTCTGCATGGTGACAAGCCTGGTGTAATCGGAAAACATAGTCACAATGTACTCAGCACAAGCTTCAGCAGAAGCATTACCTAGAGGAGATAGTGCCTCTGCAAAATTGTAAAATGAATCAAATCCTCCGATTCCAGTTCC
>CBFGUY010000447.1:0-2122 GCA_965651895.1 uncultured Algoriphagus sp.
CAAGTGAGGGTTAAAAGCTGAAGTGAGAAAGCTAAAATCTTAAAGCTGAAAAAGGTGCGGTGTAAAAAAATTATTGAAATTCTGTAAGGAATCAGACAGCTCGTGGTCTAAAGAATAAAACAACTTAAACCATGAAAAAATCAGTGATTCTTTATTTCCTCTTTTTTGGATTTGTCCACCTTTCATTCTCCCAAAACTCATTTGATATCCAGGTGTATGGTACTGGCCCTACCATTATCCTAATCCCCGGACTGGCTTCATCTGGTGATGTCTGGAAGGAGACAGTGGCTGAGTTGAGTAAAACCCATGAGTGCCATGTGTTGACTTTGCCCGGTTTTGCCGGTGAACCTCCAACAGATTTGAGCAAGGGTTTTCTTCCTGAAATGAAAGAGGAAATCAGAAACTATATCGCGCAAATGGAAGCTCCGGTACTGCTTATAGGTCACAGCCTGGGTGGATTTTTATCTTTACAATTGGCAAATGAGTATCCGGAGATTGTTTCTAAGGCGGTGATAGTGGATTCATACCCATACTACGCAGCTGCCATGAATCCCAGTGCTACGGCAGGATCCATGGAAACAATGGCACAACAAACAAAAGCGATGATCGAAAATGCAAGCGAGGAAGCTTATGAACAGCAACAGACAGCATCCATGCGTATATTGAGCTCCACTGCCTCCAAAATGCCTGAATTGATGAAATGGTCATTGGAAAGTGACCGGAATACCGTCGCACAGGCCATGTATGAATTGATGACCACTGATTATAGGCCGAATTTGAGTTCCTTAAAAACCCCCATACTAGTGCTTGGTGCCTGGTATTCCGGCAAGGACTATGGGTTGACCTCAGAATCGGTGAAAGCGAATTTTGAGCAACAATACCAGCTGGCCGAAAATGTGAAAATAGAAATGGCTCCAACGGCACATCATTTCATCATGTGGGACAATCCTGAATGGTTTTTAGAAAAAATAAGAACCTATATCCCATGAAAAGCCAGAAAGAGCTTGAGTTCGAAAGCCTTTACAATGTCCACAAAGACAAGATATTTCGGCTGTGCCTGGGGTTCGTATCGGATAGCGTAGCAGCTCAGGATCTTTTTCAGGAAATTCTGGTCAGGATATGGAGACATATGGACAGTTTCAGAGGAGAAAGCTCTATTTCCACCTGGGTTTACAGGATAGCTTACAATACTGCACTAAGCTACTCAGCGAAAGAAAAGAAAAAACCGGAACAAACACCCTTGCCTGCTGGGATGGATCTTAAGGAACCTGAAAACTACTCCCAAGAAAAGGAATTACAAATCAAAAAACTCTATGATGCGATTAACGCATTAACCCAGACCGACCGGGTGATTGCCACTTTGCTATTGGAAAACACCCCTTATAAAACAATCGCTGAGGTAAGCGGTATATCCGAAAACTATGTAGCCGTCAAGGTGAACCGCATCAAAGCCTCACTTACCCAAACCCTGAATCCCAATGGAAAATAATTTCGAAGACATACAAAAGCTCTGGCAAGAACAGAAAACTGTGGAATTTGATTTAAAAACCCTGATTTCAGGGATGAAGAAAACAGAGCAAAAACAAAGAAGAGAGTTGATTTTCATGTTGATCATCACCCCACTGACTATAGGCTTTCTATTTTTGACTATGCCTTGGCAGGAAAGCCTGGGGATAGAAGTAAGTCTATACCTGATTGCATTTGCGATGATCTGCGTACTGGGCATGGCCCTCAGCTCCAAAATCAAGCGAAATGAGGCAAGTGAGAAATTCAGTAATACCGAGTACCTGAAAACCCAGATCAAAAAACTAAGCTATCGCTACCAAATAGCAAAGCGGTATATGTACGGATACACCTTTCTTTTACTGTTGGCATTGAATATTTGCTACTTTATCTTACTGGAACCTCTTAGTGCTTTAGCACGCATAGGGATTCACCTGGCACTTACGGTTCTTGTTGGAGGTTTTATGCACTGGCAAATGAGAAAGAAAGTGAAAAAGTACGATCAGGAACTAATACCTATGATAGAACAAATGAAAAGGATGTTGGAGAGGAAAGGAGATTAAGTATCAATGACCAATTATCAATCTCAAGGAAAAATGTAACCCAAAACTGTTCTAAT
>CBFGUY010000448.1:0-2122 GCA_965651895.1 uncultured Algoriphagus sp.
ACCATCAATCCAGCACTCGTCTCGCAAATAAAAATGCCTTTGACCAATAATTATTGCTCAGGTAATCCTCCGACACTCCGAGTGAGGTAGAAGAATGAATAAATCGTACATCTCCACGTGGCGTTTCCGTCACAATTCCCGAGTGGGTGACTTGCTTTCTCCTTTTGCCTGTAGCAAAAAACAAGACATCCCCAGGCCTGATCTCATTGGTACGGATACTCTTGCCCATTTTGCTTTGGTCTGCCGACATTCTCGGCATAGTAACCCCTACTGAATAAAAAGAATGATATACTAAAGCGGAGCAATCCATCCCCGAGCGGGTAGTTCCCCCATACCTATAGGGTGTTCCCGTATAGCTTCTAGCAGTCTGAATTACAGTATTAAATGGCTCATTCGCTGCTTTCTTTTTGGATGCACAAGATGCGGCAAGCATCAATCCTAAAACAAGAAAAAAAGCGGTAAAACGGAATTCTTTGCGCAGCATAGTGGTTTTTGTTCCTTCAAGTATAAGATGAAGCCGATCAGGAATCAACCTTTTTTATTCAAAAAAGTGAATGATTTCTTAACTTCACGGGCACAAACCAAGATTATGAGCAAAGAAGAATTCTCCAATCTTCCTTTCCACAAAAAAATAAGTACCCTCTACACAGAAGGCATCTTCGTCGTGGGTATTCGCTACTACAAGCATAAGGTGAATCTGTATTTGCTGGAGAATGAATACGTAGAGGTATTCTACAATCACAAGCAGGACAAAATCGATAAGATTGACTTTTTGCCACGTGATCATACAAGGATGAAGTTCTATCTGGATCAGATTAAGCTGGCTTGAGTTTTCCCGCGGATTAGCGCAGAAAAGGACGCGGATTATCGCTGATTTATTTTTCAACCACCCTAATCTGCGGGTATCTGCGTTAGTTATCCGCGAATATCTGCGGGAAACAACCATACTCCATAAATAGTAAAATAAGCTCACTTTCAGTATATTAGATAAACTTTTTAATCCTGAATAAATGACTGAAAACGAAATCTCATATAAAATCAGAGGTGCTATTTTTAAAGTTTACAATACACTTGGGCCTGGTCTTTTAGAATCAACTTATGAAACCACCCTAACTCATGAGCTCATAAAAGAAGGACTAAATGTAAGGCGCCAAGTGGGACTACCACTAGTATATGATAATCTTAGAATGGATGTAGGTTATAGAATTGATTTAATTGTTGAGGACAAAGTAATAATCGAAATTAAATCTGTGGAGAATCTAATGGAAGTTCACCACAAGCAAGTCATCACTTATCTAAGGTTATCAGGTATTAAACTGGGTTTATTGGTGAATTTTAATGTACAAGACATCACCGAAGGAATCATCAGAAAGGTTAATAAGCTTTAATTATTTCCTGCTGATTTTCGCACAAAAAGACTTCAATTTCCCCGCAGATTTGCGCAGAAAAATACGCGGATTTACGCGGATTTCTATTTACAAGAGTTGGTGCCAAGCTCCCAAATCTGCGGGTATCTGCGCTAGTTATCCCCGAGCATCTGCGGGAAATAGTCTATAGTTCCCCGCTGATATACGCAGAAGAGGACGCTGATCTACGCTGATTTTATACCTAAAGCAACATAGACACATTTAAGAATCTGCGAACATCTGCGTTAGTTATCCGCGAATATCTGCGGGAGACAGGCTATATCTTCGTAAATTATCTGCTTTTATCTGCGGGAAAGAAACTTAAAATACCAGTCATCTATAATCAGTTAGACTTATCCGCGACAATCTGCGGGAAATCACGAAAAATTCAAGTAATTCGTAGCGTTAATTCTAATACCCATGAAGAAGAAAATTGCCCTGGTGACAGGTGGATATACCGGAGAGTCTGTCATTTCATTGAAAAGTGCCGCCGTGGTGGAGAAAACCATTGACCGTAATCTTTACGATGTCTATAAAATCCTGATATATCCTGGGGATTGGCATTTTATTTCAGTTTCTGGAGAAAAAATTCCGGTAGATCTGAATGACTTCAGCATCCGGATTGGCGATGATAAAATCACGTTTGATGGAGTCTTCAATATCCTTCATGGTTCACCGGGAGAAGACGGGAAACTCGCAGGCTATTTCGATATGAT
>CBFGUY010000449.1:0-2111 GCA_965651895.1 uncultured Algoriphagus sp.
TGTATGTGTATATTAGTAATGAAGGGGAGGAGTTGGTGGATGTGTTCTTTGATGACTTCAAGATAGAACACGTCAAATCGCCTATTGTAAGCACGTCGGATTATTACCCGTTCGGTCTCGCCTTTAACTCGTATCAACGTGAAAACTCTGTTGCTAATCTCTATCAGTACAACGGGAAAGAAAAACAGGATGAACTTGATTTGGGGTGGTTAGACTACGGGGCTAGGATGTATATGCCGGAGATTGGAAGATTTTTCGTGCAAGATGCGTTGGCCGATTTCGGTTCCAGCTGGACTCCTTACAGATATGCATTTAATAATCCAGTTAACATAATTGATCCCGATGGTAATTATGAAATCAATGTGACGTTGTCTAAAGAAGAGGAGAAGCGTCTTAAGGGCATTGAAGACAAGAAGGAAAGAAGAGCAGAGCGTGAAAAATTAATTGAGAGCAAGAAGCAAGTGGTTAGAGATTTTGTTGCTTCGGCTAAGGGAGTTTTAGATAATAACGCAGAGGCTAAAGATGCCTTTGTAGCTTTCAGCGGGATAAAAGAGGGATCGAAGGAGTGGGATAATCTTTGGACTGAAAATGGAAAAGGACCTACGCTGGTATCAGATGGTAACTTGGAGAAAAGTGATGCTTCCGGTTGGACAATGGCTGGGACTATAGGGTTCAATCCTAATAATGAACTTGGTCAAAATGTACTATCCACACTTCATGAATATGTTCACTATGGTGATGAGTTGCGCACACTTAATGGTGGATCAGGATATGAGAATACTCCAAACGGAGTACCTGGATACGATGCCGAGAAACAGCGCGAGGCTTTAAATGAAGCGTATCAAAGATCGAGTAACGATCCAGATCCACAACGAAGAGTAACGCAAAGTCAATGGAACAGTTACTACGGTTCTTACTATACAAATGGAAAAGTAAGCGGAGTAGAATTAGGCTATGGATATGAGAAGGCGGCCTTTGGACGTGTTTATACCACGAGTCAGGATTATAAGGAATTTACCGCTAAGTATTTAAACAAAAAGTAACTATGCTCAACAGAGTGGTATTGGGGATACTTTTAATAGGAATTTTGTCTTCGTCAAATGATGATAAATCGAAAATGAAACAGGGTTGCTATTTTTCAACTCATGGCCATGCTTCGACCCTTTTTAAAATTGAAGGGGACAGAATTGAATGGTATAGTGATAATGTAATGAAAGCTTGGGGACATGGGCAGTACGCACTTAGTGAAGCTGACTCAATAATAAAAATCACTTACGATGAGATTTGGAAATCTAAAGATCCAAATCAGAAAATAGAATTTGCAGATACTCTTAAGGTAAAATGGAATGAGAAGGAAGGATTGTTTGAGCTAACTGATTATGCTCATAGAGAGAAATCGGAAGCAATTAAAAGTTTAATGAAAAGAGTAAAATCGAGTTGCAAAGTGAAGGCTACTAAATAGGCCAAATTATTAGGGTGTATTACATTAACTGTGTCATCAAATATAACATTCGGCAAAGTTGTGTTCATGGTTTAATCGGTTAAACTTTGCAACAGCTTTGCCTGCGTGGCTGCGATTGGAAACCTCAGCGAACAAGCGGGACTTACACTGAAAAAAGTTTTGGGCTGTCCCTGGGATGGCCCATACTTTTTTTAGGGAAGAAGAAAAAGAGTTTCCAAAAGTGGCTTCACACAGCATCTGAGATCAGGGTTAGATTCCTAGTTTCAATCGATCTCCGAACAAAATGGCTAGCTGGGACAGGGTCTGGTTCCAATTGTGAGCCGGACGATTCCATTTTGAGCAAATATCCTCCTGAACCAGAAACAACAATTTCATCAGGGCTTCCTCGGAGGTGAATGCGCCTTTCGATTTTGTGACGGATCGCAGTTGGCGATGGAAACCTTCAATGATGTTGGTCGTGTAGATGATCTTGCGGATCTCCTTGGGGTACTTGAAGTAGTTGGATAGTCGATCCCAATGCCGGCGCCAGGACTCGATCACTTTTGGGTATTTGCCGTGCCAATTGGTTTGAAGCTGATCCAGATATCGTTCAGCAGATTCTTTTGTTGCAGCCTTGTAAACTTGCTGCAGATCCCGAATGAAGGGTTTA
>CBFGUY010000450.1:0-2102 GCA_965651895.1 uncultured Algoriphagus sp.
CTCTTCTTGAAGGCCTCAAAATCGAAGGACTTCTTTTCCATTTGTATCAAAGTTAGTTCTATTGTTCATAACTTACTTTGACACAGTTTGTGAAACACTCTCTACCAGGAGCCATGCGTATTCTCGGTCAAAGAATTGAAAACTCGAATAATGCTTCAATAAACCTGTACCGATTCCTCGAAATAGCCGAAAGTTACATACTCGTAAAGAGAATCCACATCTGCCAACGTTCGATATCCAATCCATTGACCTCGCAATAATTTGCTACCTAACTTTTCCGCCACGCACTTATATGTTGCTCTCATGTTCATCACACTGACTGTATCTAAATCGGAAATTGGGCTGAAATCGTCATCGAAATTTCCTATGACAATCTGAACAGAATCGTAATTTGCCTCCCTGTCGAAAAATTCAAGAGAAACAGCAATTGTATCATGCAACCGAACCGAATCGGGCTTAGACACTCTCAGTGGCATATACTCGTCCAGCAATTTTCCGTCGCTATCAAATGACCTGAAATAATATCTGTACGGGGAACCATCTACGTTTATTAAATAAGCCTCGGATTTCACCTTTCCGCTGTCAAAAGGAAAATATACCGCAAAATTTCCTGCCAACGAACCTTTTCTAAAATTTCTACTCCTTGCAATATTGCCATTTGGATAAAATTCCAAGAACTTCCCATGAGGAACCCCCCTGAAGTAATGAGTAATTGAATCAATCATTCCGGTCTTACTATAAGCCGTGCATTCGCCGTGCAGAGTATCATTCACATAAAACGCCCTGGATTTCATTATTCCATTGTCGTAGAATGTTATGACTTCTCCATTCTTCATTCCATTGATAATCGGAGTTAGTGCTTCTAAGGTTCCATTCGCGTGATATGTTTTCCTGATTTCCTCTCTAGGACCACAACAAACCAAAGTCAAGCTACAAAATATCGCATACCAAGAACAATTCATATGTCTCTTCATCTATGTTCATACACTCCCCCTTGTAGAGTATCAATCTTTTGACCTCCGTTTTGTCGTGAGGTTGCCGTCCTTATAGTTCTCTTATTATCCCCCTCCACAGCCCTAAAGTTGTAACTTGAATCCACTAAGCCTACATCCGGAACCTGGGTTTCTACGGGCGCAAAGGGCGTACCGTGCACGGCGGTGTTCACGAGTGCATTTATGCTTTTAACTGCCTGTGTGCTACCGCCGTATAGAGTTATTGCCTTATCGTACGCTTCGTATACATTCTGCGCACCTTCCACAGCCTTTATCAGCTCGGTGGCAGCATTGGTCCTAGCGGGCATATATCCTTTTGGAAATGGTCCCTTTAGATTAAAGCGGAAAACTATCCCACTTTTGTATGGATCAACTATGGAATGACTAGCCCGGTCATTGCTTCCCTTAATCACTTCATTGCCAGCACCGCTTGAATAATACATTATCCCGCCCGCTTCGACCCTTCCTTTCGGAATAAAACTCATTACATCCTCGAGCCAGCCCCCAAAATCGTTCATTGCCTGCTCAAATGCACCAAAATTTTTCTCATCAGTATCAGGCCATTGCTCGCCTGTAATGGTGATTTCACCCAGCCAATAAAATGCGCCGCTTTCGTCAAAATCTAACGCAGGTGGGCAATCTCCTCCAACACATCCCCCATCTGCGTCAAAGAAATTCACCGGACTATTGCCCATGGCAAGGTATGGACTCCAATGTTGTCTATACGGGTCCGGGGCCATCCACCTCCCAATCACTGCATCGTACTCCCTCAACTCAAAATGACTCCACCCCGTCTCCTCATCCTTCTCGGCAAACTGTCCCTGGTATCCAAACCGGTACACACTTTCATCGCTCTTCTGCTCCCGCATTACGTCACCCCACACGCCGTAGTCTGTGGCCTGTACCACCAGCGTTTGTATGCGTTCATTTTTTATAGCACAGGCGCCCTGTTCTCATAGCATAAAATGGTCTATGTGAAATGATTATTTCCCTATTTCCGTTTTATTATAGTGTACAATCGCCTTTCCCAGCCTCCCTTTCTCCACCCACTTCACCCGTTTCGGGTCGTCTTTCACGATCGGCAACAGGTTCTCTTTTGTCAAAGACAGT
>CBFGUY010000451.1:0-2095 GCA_965651895.1 uncultured Algoriphagus sp.
CAACAATCCCCACCAAATGCTAAGTCACACTAAAATGCTCTCATCATCTCAAACGTTTGATATACTGGTGTTTCGATGGAGACTGTTAAGTTGAACATCCACCTAGAATCTAGACTACACTTGACCACAACTGCACAATGGACTAGGCCTTGAATTGGCAGTTTTGCGTGGAATAAGTTTCATCTAAACTCTTTACCAGTACTAGATTGCTGAACGCATCCCCTCTGGTTGGAGCATATAAGTCAAACTCCATAGCCTTTCATGGGTATCTAGAAACCACCCAGATCTCATAAACTGTGACTAGCAGTTAACCCATATAGGTATGTTCCTCTAAAGATGTTCTGTAGGACAACATCTTTGCTTCACAAAGCCACTTGGAACATATTAAGGTGTAAACACCAACCTACCTTACAGTAAGGAAAGATATGCATCTGAAATGAGCCTTATTAAGGGTCTTTCCTCTCAGTCTACCACTAGCTTGTTTCACCATTCTAATTCACGGGATCTCCGATCACATAGAACAGGTTACCACTATGATAAACTTTAGGTGGGTCTCAGGCCCATCTCACTTGATGCACTATCTATCACACTACGTGATAGCCCCTTAGTAAATTGATCTGCCAGATTTTTAGACGTATGGACATAATCCAACGCTATTACTCCGGAGTTTCTCAATTTCCTGACAGATTTCAAACGCCTCTTTATGTGCCTTGTCGACTTCATATTATCCTTAGAACTGTTTATCTTAATTATCACAGTCTGATTATCACAGTTCATGGAAATAGCCGGCACAGGTTTTTCAACCACCGGTAAATCCATAAGGAGTTCACGAAGCCACTCAGCCTCAACTGAAGCGGTATCTAATGCTGTGAGTTCTGCTTCCATAGTCGACCTCGTTAAGATGGTCTGCTTGCAAGACTTCCATGAAACAGCGCCACCTCCAAGTGAAAACACATATCCACTTGTGGCATATATCTCATCAGCATCAGATATCCAATTTGCATCACAATAACCCTCCAGTACTGTTGGGTACCCGGTATAATGGATGCCTAAACTCATAGTACCCTTTAGATAGCGCAAAACTCTCTCAAGAGCACGCCAGTGATCATCTCCCGGATTTGAAACAAATCGACTAAGTTTGCTCACAGCAAACGAGATGTCAGGCCTCGTAGCGCTAGCTAAGTACATGAGTGAACCAATTATTTGGGAATATCTCAATTGATCCCTAGATATCCTTCGATTTTTCTTCAATAGCTTACTAGGATCATAAGGTGTTGGAGCAGGTTCACATTCGCTATAACCAAAGCGACTCAAAACCTTTTCCACATAATGGGATTGCACAAGTGTGATCCCACCAATGCCTTCTCTCAGTAGCTTAATGTTAAGAATAACATCAGCTTCTCCCAAATCTTTCATTTCAAAATTATTAGACAGAAAGTCTTTTGTCTCTTTAATCACATCAAGACTCGTCCCCAAGATTAGAATGTCATCAACATATAGGCATAAAATTACTCCCTCGCCCCCACCATACCGATAGTATACACATTTGTCTGCTTCGTTCACAACAAAGCCGACAGATGTCAAAGTTCTATCGAACTTTTCATGCCATTGCTTAGGTGCTTGTTTTAGGCCATATAAAGATTTCAATAATTTACACACCATGCCTTCTTGACCGTTTGCTACAAACCCAGCTGGCTGCTCCATGTAGATTTCCTCATCTAGCTCTCCATTTAGGAATGCTGTCTTAACATCCATTTGATGGACGAGAAGACCATGAGAGGCAGCCAGAGAAAGTAGCACACGAATTGTGGTCAATCGAGCCACAGGTGAATAAGTATCAAAGAAATCCTCACCTTCCTTCTGTGAATAGCCTTTAATTACAAGCCTCGCCTTGTACCTTTCAATAGTACCATCAGGCCTAAGCTTTTTCTTGAACACCCATTTACTCCCAATGGGCTTACACCCATAAGGACGCTCAACGACCTCCCAAGTTGCATTAGACATAATAGAATCCATCTCACTCCTTATTGCTTCCTTCCAAAAGTCAGCATCAGGAGAGGAATATGCCTCTTCAATGGTACTTGGTGTGTCATCC
>CBFGUY010000452.1:0-2093 GCA_965651895.1 uncultured Algoriphagus sp.
ATGAAGAAATAATTTTTTCGTTTCTTCATCATGAACATCTTCATGATGAAGAAATTAATTTTTTTTTTTTAATTTCTTCATCATATGAAGTTCTTCTTGATGAAGAAATTGAAAAAGTTAATTTTTATTTCTTCATCATATGAAGTTCTTCTTGATGAAGAAATTCAAAAAAAGTTATTTTCCATTTCTTCTTCATATGAAGTTCTTCTTGATGAAGAAATTGAAAAAGTTATTTTTCATTTCTTCATCATATGAAGTTCACCATGATGAAGAGCCAATAAATTTTGTCACATACATTTTCAATTAGCAATCCATCTTTGTTTTTGTTTTGTGTTTATGTTTGTCATTTGTTTTGTTTAGATGGCGTACTCTCCTCATCATCTTTTCAACCCTGACGTCACAAAGAAAACAATGATTTGGTTGGAATTCTTTCATCCGTATAAACATGCTTGTGAGATCATCTGGAAATCTCCTCACTTCTTTCACTCCTTCTTCGCACCTCTAGTCCACGCCCTTCACCCCAAAGCCACAGTCTCGACGAAACCGAAACTCAAACTTATTGAGTGTCATTTTGTCCATCTCCGACTCATCTATCCGACTGTGCGCGAGCAGCTGCAGCAAGCCATCGATGCCTCTCCTCCTGAACATCGCACTGCTTTGGTGAATCTCCAGCTCTTGTTTGAATTCTTCTTACCAGTGGTCTCTTTCGCCCTCCTGTTTTGATCATTCTCGTTCTTATCCTCTTAGGTTCAAGATTATGGTCTCGCGATCCGCAGTGGACCCTCTTCCGCCATCTGGAATCACTTTCGCTGTGTCTTCGCCATCCACGCCATCCTCCAAAACAAAGAATACACTAAAGCCATGGGCTTCCAGCTCCTATACTGGCACCACCTCAAATCCATCAATCACCCAATTCTTCAACTCCTCGACGCATCACCACAGTCGTTTGTGGGAGAAGACGTAGAAATTTCACTCATGCTCTTAGCCAACTACGCTTCGACCACAAACCTCACCAGAAAAACTCAGGATGTGAGTGATGCGTATAAGAAGCTTGGTCTGTTATCCCAAATCGCCAAAAAAGTGCGTGATTATAGAATTTCGCGTTTTGGGGGCCAGACCAAAGCTCGATCGCATGTCACGTACAATGAGTCCTCGCCAGAAGTGCTTGCGACGGCATCCTTTGTACGAAGATGGATCGATCGAACAGAGGAGAAAGGACTCTTGACATATAAGCTGGAGGGTAAGAGACAACTGATTGCCAAGAAAACAACGGCAATCAAAAAAGCGAAAACCTACAAGAACGTTCCATCCATCGATTTCCATTGGCAGCCCTTCGCGACATCAATGATCCAGAGGCACTTAGAAGCGCTGACCAACAATGCTCACAAGGTATCTGACGACTTTGATCGTCAATTCATGGAGCAGTTTGCGGACCTTTACTCATTCGATGACGAGGCAATGAATCGATTCCAAGAAGATCCCGCCTCGGATTCTTCCATCGATGAGCTGCCCTTGGGGTCCGAAGAATGGAAATCGAGAATGGAGAACCCCGATATCGTGGACTACTCCGAAGAAGCCATGATGAAGGAGCAAAAGATGAAGGAGCAGCGCAGAGAAGAAAGGAAAGTAGCAGCAGCTCAAGCTGCACAACCTGCCAAGAGACCGCGCGGACGACCGCGAAAGAAACCTCAGCCAATCCTACCTCCTCAAGCATCTGCGCCTCCCCCAAAACGCGGAAGAGGACGTCCCAAGGGATCGAGAAACAAAAAATCGCTTGCCCTTCTTTCGCAGGAAACAAAATCTCAAACTGCCGTTCCTGCCTCGATCCCGACATCCCCGAACGTCGCCGCTGTTGACCAAAATGACAGGTTCGCTTGTTTTTGATTCTCATTCTGTTTCAGAAGTGGGTTAGACCACAAACACACAAAAGATGTGGCTCAAAAACGCAAACGCCTCAAACGAATTGGACAAGCTTCCTCAGATTCTGCTCAAACATAATTTCTTTTATGTTAATAGAAAAACTTTTGTGTCCACCGTCTCGATTGTCTGTGTTTCTTTGTGGATGGATGAATTTCTTTTCAATTTCTTCATCA
>CBFGUY010000453.1:0-2089 GCA_965651895.1 uncultured Algoriphagus sp.
TGAAGGTAAGCTCCTCCTCATTTGTCAACACAACCGTGAACTCATACTTCTGACTAATACCGCCAAGGTTATAGTAGCGGTACACCGATGGGACATAGTACGTGTGGGGTACGTTGCCGTAGGGGGTACGGATTTGAGTGGTGATGGGGGTGAAGGGTTGTGCGAGGACAGGTCTCAGGCCAGAGACGGAAAGTAGCATGAGCGCGCAGGTATATTGAAAGAGTCTCTCCATTAACAACCTACCAATCCCTCGGGAATGAAAAATATATGTCCCTGGAAATTGATCGATCCCGTGTCAACCATTCATAATTCTCCACATAACCACGAATTGTATCATTAGAATTTAGTGGGACTTGAATAAATGCATTGTCCGAGCTTTTGATGGTGTCCAATGAAACATCCCTCAATTTATAAAACCGATCGTAACTTCCGACAACTGCATGGACATTTTGAAATTCCTTATTTAAGATTTCTATTACTAAAGTATCGTTTTTTGAGGTCAACTTAAGGATTGGGGTGCTGCTCGTAACATTTCCCTGTAAGTCGTACTCCACAGAACTGTTTAGTATACTCTTGTTTCCCACCAACACGTATTCCCTCGCAACCTTGATTCTTCTGTTGTCCTCTTCAAAATATTCCAAATGCGTCCCAACTTTCAGCCCCTTGTAAAATTTTCCCTTATATCTGATGTTTCCGTTCTCGTAGTAGTACACAGATTCTCCATGCAGAGTATCATTCGAAAACAATAGTATGTTCTCTATTTGACCACTTTCGTAATAGCCAATCGAGGGACCATCTAGGACCCCCTGCCTGTAAGTGGCCCTAGCCATCACATTTCCGCTAGGATAGTAGCTTGTTGCCTTTCCATTCGGTATGGAATCGATCACCTCTATCTCGAATTGAAGGGTCCCGTCATCAAAAAAAGTCTGCAATATCTCAGGGGGCTTTTCCCGCTGTGACAGATTCTGGCTTTCAGTATTTCTACAACCACTGACAAGCAACATGAACGTGAAAATAAAGTACCTCATAACCCTTTCATTGCTCAAATCTCAATGTATCACCTGTTACTGGTCTCCCGTCGCCCCACTCCACAACTCGATAATATGAACTGTCTGGAGCAAAGGCACCTCCTATAGGATTAGCGGTCTTTCCACGCGATTTGTGAAAGTTTTCCCTAAATATCCGAGCTTGGTCGACCTTACTTAGCTTCTGAGGAGCAGCATGCATTTCCTGGATGATATTGAACAGGGCTTCGCTGGACCCGCCTGCCTTCGTTAAAATTGCTTCTGCGACGTTATCAGCTCTATCTTTAATGGTTGGGTTAATGGCCGTAAGCGTCGTGTTGTTCGTTCTTGGCCGCTTTAGGTCGCTTCGCTGTAAAAAGCTTAGAATTTGGTTCATATCTGATACGTTTATGTCTACCATCTCCATCCCCGGTTTCCAATCCCTCCCCTTAAATATGTTACCCCCAGGTCCGAAGCTTCCGTCTCCCCAGAACCGCACTCCCAGCTTTGGATTGAAACTGAATATGCTGGACAGCAATAACGACAAATCCTGCCTGAATGCAACGATTGCGTTTGGTCCAATTGCCGCAAGTTCCGCGTAGAAATTTATCTCATTGACAAGGTTCTGATCGCCATTCATAAAGGTCAGATCTTGACAATCTCCATTTTCACATCCGCCATCTGGATCAACTGCGTTCATTGGACTGTTGTTCATGGCGACGTAGGGGGACCAATGGACTCCATATGGGTCCGGCACCAACCACCTGCCAATCACTGCATCGTACTCCCTCAACTCAAAATGATACCATCCCGTCTCCTCATCCTCCTCCGCAAACTGTCCCTGGTATCCAAACCGGTACACACTTTCATCGCTCTTCTGCTCCCGCATTACGTCGCCCCACACGCCGTAGTCTGTGGCCTGTACCACCAGCGTTTGTATGTGCGTTCCTTTTCTTATAGCACAGGCGCCCTGTTCTCACAGCATAAAATGGTCTATCTGAAATGATTTATTTAACTCTTGTATATTCCCAAAATCATCTGCGCCAATGTCCTTCGCTCCAGTAGCAAGATCTTCATGGTAAACT
>CBFGUY010000454.1:0-2088 GCA_965651895.1 uncultured Algoriphagus sp.
CAATTGGTCTTTCTTCACCGTAACCTTCAGAAGTTAATCTGTTACCGTCCATACCAATAGTAGTTAAGTAATCCTTAACAGAAGAAGCTCTTTCCTTAGACAGCTTCATATTGTATGAATCACTACCACGACTGTCAGTGTGACCTTCTACGTGGAAAGTAGTGTTAGGATATTCTTTCATAATATCAGCAATGCTCTGAAGTGCAGCATAAGACTCTTTTCTTATAGAAGACTTATCATAGTCAAACAAGATAGTTTTAGAGTACTCGTTCAATTGCTTGATAACCTCTACAGAAACTTCTGGACAACCTTTGTTTGCTACAGTACCAGCAACATCTGGACACTGATCGTCTTTGTCAAGAACACCATCGCCATCTCTGTCTTGGTAAGGGCAACCATTGTTAGCCTTTGGACCAGCCTCATTTGGACAAGCATCATCTTTATCAGCGATACCATCACCATCAGCATCAGGACAACCGTTAAGAGCAGCTAGACCAGCTACAGTAGGACACTCATCCTGTGGATCAGCAATACCGTCACCGTCAGTATCAGGACATCCGTTGAATTCAGCTAGACCAGGAGTATTTGGACAAGCATCATTTCTATCTTCAATGCCGTCACCGTCAGTATCAGGACATCCATTAAATTCAGGAAGACCTGGAGTTTCTGGACACTCATCATCTTTATCATAGATTCCGTCACCGTCTGTATCTTTTCCACCAAATTGGAATACGATTCCAGCAGAGTGTTGGAAGTGAGTGATTCCATAAGAATCCTCAAATGCATGCTTATAAGTAGATTGAAGGTTAAGAGCTAAGTAATCGTTGAACCAAAACTTAACACCAGCAAGCGCGTTAGCAGTACCAAAGCCGATATTATCAACCCAAGTATAACCACCACCTATACCAATAGATGGGTCAAACCATCCACCGCCTAGTGCATTTTTGAAGCTGTACTTAACCTCTCCATCTGCACTGTAGTAGCTAAGGTCATCAGCAGGAAGATCGCCTAATTTGTCGATTCTGTTAATAGAACCTGCTGCAGTGAATACAAAACCACTACCAATGTATCTGCTAATAGCTAGCCTAGAAACTGATGGAAGAATGTTCCAGTGGTCATTTGCATTAAAATACTCGTCAAAGATATCCCCTCTAGCAGCAGCTGGGATACGTACTTGATCCTCATTGAGTCCGGCTGAATAAACGTCAACAGCGTTTACACCAACCTCAACAGCCCAAGGATTGTTTTCGTCTTGCGCGTTCGCCACCCCGATTCCCATAAATAGGATAGCAGCAACTAATAATCTGTTAAGATGTTTCATATTCGATTGTTTAATTTTTAAGTGTTAATTAAGAGCAAAAGTAAGTTGTTAAATTTTATAAACAAAAGCAAATCTAATAAAATTTTCCTAAAGTCGTTGCTATTGATACGTAAATAAAGGATTTACTAGTCAATAACCCCCAATTTTTTTCCAATCTTAATAAAGGCATTTATGGCTTTGTCCAAATGCGCTTTACTGTGGGCTGCTGAAAGCTGTACACGGATTCGTGCCTTGCCTTTTGGCACAACGGGGAAAAAGAATCCTATAACATATATTCCCTCTTCCAAAAGCATATCTGCCATTTGCTGAGATAGTTTGGCATCATACAACATTACTGGTACTATGGCAGAATCACCATCAATAATATCAAATCCTGCTTCTTTCATTCCTTTTTTGAAATAAGCCGTATTTTCTGCCAGCTTATCTCTTAGGGAAGTATTACTTGAAAGCATATCAAACACCTTAATAGATGCTCCAACAATTGCAGGTGCCAATGAGTTTGAAAACAAATAAGGACGGGAACGCTGGCGAAGCATTTCAATAATCTCTTTTTTCCCTGTTGTATAACCGCCCATGGCACCACCCAAGGCTTTTCCAAGTGTTCCGGTAATTATATCTATTCGCCCCATCACACCTTTCTCTTCCAAAGTTCCTCTACCGGTATTTCCTATAAAGCCAGTAGCGTGGCATTCATCTATCATAACCATGGCATCATATTTATCAGCCAGATCACAAATTTTATCAAGCGGGGCTACCAAACCGTCCAT
>CBFGUY010000455.1:0-2088 GCA_965651895.1 uncultured Algoriphagus sp.
ATGGCAGCCTATCATCTGGCAAAAAAAGGCATTTCTGTAGTAATCTTGGAAAAAGAGATTCTGCCGAGATATAAGACCTGCGGCGGTGGACTCGTATATAGAGGCAGAAGAAAAATGCCCTTTGACATAGCATCGGTTGTGGAGCGGGAGTTTAATCAGATCAACCTCTACTTTACAGGAGACGATAAAGTACTTACTTCCCGGCGGGATGTCCCGGTCATCAGCATGGTGATGCGGGACCAGTTTGACAGCCTCCTGGTAGAAAAAGCAAAGGAAATTGGAGCAGACTTAAAGGAAGGCCATAAACTCACAGGAATCACGTTTGGTGACATCTCCATTCTTCATACATCCGAGGGGGATTTTCAGGCAAAGTTCATTATTGCAGCGGATGGGGCTTTGAGTCCCACCGCCAAACTTGCCGGTTGGAAGGAAACCCGCAAACTGATCCCCGCCCTGGAGTATGAAATAGCAGTAAACGCTGAGGATTTCGCCCGATTGTCCGCAGAAGTGAGGTTCGATATGGATAGCATACCCCATGGCTATGCCTGGAGTTTTCCTAAGAAAAATCACCTTTCACTGGGCATAGCCTCTACCCGACGCAAGAAAATTGATCTTAAAGTCTATTATAAAAAATACCTGGAAAAGCTGGGCATCAAGGAAATCATCAGTGAAAAAGCCCATGGCTATCAGATTCCCATCACTCCCCGTACCGATGGTTTTCATAGAAAAAATGTTTTTCTGATCGGGGATGCAGCCGGATTTGCGGATGCGGTGACGGCTGAAGGAATTTCCAATTCACTTTGGAGTGGGGAACTGGTCGCCGAAGCTATTTTTGAATCAGGGCTGAATCCGGAAAAGGCTGGGCATCTCTATGAGCAAAAACTGGGAAAGGACTTGCTGCCCGAACTTCACACTTCCCAGACAGCAGCCCGGTGGTTTTATGGATATAGAATTATCCGGAACATGCTGCTGAATAAGTATGGGGATTATGCCATGTCCTTTATGACCGATCTATATATCGGTCATAGAAGCTATCCTAAGAATCTGATGAAAACCATCAAAAGCAAAATCATGGAAATCAAAAATCCATTGATGTAAGCCGGATATGGTGATGTTCTAGTTAGGAATAAGTAACTTTCTTGGCTTTTAAATAACATCTTTATTATCACGATACATAAATCCAATTCCAACAACATGAAACACAACAAACTCTTTTTGAAGGCTTTTGCCTTTATTCTCTTTTTCTCAGCCTCCACACTGTCTTTTGCCCAGCTGCAGGCTCCGGCACCGAGCCCGGCAGCTTATGTCTCGCAGAATGTAGGTTTTACCAAAATCAGCATTGACTACTCCTCTCCTGCCGTCAAAGGCAGAAAAGTATTCGGCGAACTGGAAAAGTATGGCACTACCTGGAGGGCTGGCGCAAATAATCCAACAATTATAGAGTTCAGTACACCGGTCAGTATAGCTGGTAAAAACCTGGCAGCAGGCAAATATTCCCTGTTCATCACACCTCAGGAATCAGGAGACTGGACTATACATCTAAACAGCAAGGCAAACGCAATTTATGCGTACATGAAAGACGGCAAGGTGGATGAAGCAGCTTTGGCAAAAGATGATGCGGTAGCGATCAAGGTAGCCCCTATTGCCGCTCCTGAGACCTTTGAAAGACTGGCTTACTTTATTTCAGCCGAGGACAACAAAGTAGCCTCTGTTACATTTATGTGGGCTGATGTGATGCTGACCTTCATGGTAGATACCCAGGTGGATCAGAAAATGGAGCAGTTTAAAGGAGCGTTTTAATCCTAATTCCTCCCCAATCAGAACGCAAGCCCGGAGATGATCCGGGCTTGCGTGTTTAATATACGGGGAAATCGCCTTTAACAATCTTAATGGGGACATCCCCTTCAAGGGTTAAGCTATCTGAAAGAAAATGTACCAGCTAATTCCTAAGCAGCTCCGAAGGAGCCAAACTATCCATGACCCTGTACGAAGTGCAGGGTACTGGAAATAAATCAGTTGGATAGCCCTGAAAGGGTGATACTTTTAAGAGGCACTTTTTGAAACAGAAGCTAGTTGCGCCCCGCCGGG
>CBFGUY010000456.1:0-2086 GCA_965651895.1 uncultured Algoriphagus sp.
CTTCTCTTTTAATCCAGCGCAAAGATGACAACATTGATAAAGAATAAATTCACAAAAATTGCCTTTGGTCTAGCGGCTGTGATCCAGCTGATGCCCGGGCAAGTAAATGCACAGGAATCCCCTAAAGAAGAGGATTTCTTTAAAATCATGCGTGTCACCGCACCGGAAGGAACCCTTTTGGAAGTGGGTGGTATGACCGTTTTGCCTAATGGTGACCTAGGGGTTGCGACACGTAGAGGGGATGTGTTTATCGTAGAAAACCCTACCAGCCCAAGACCGTTCTTCAGGAAGTTTGCTTCCGGAATGCATGAGATCTTAGGTTTGCATTATGAGGACGGAGCCTTTTACCTGGCACAAAGGGGTGAGCTCACCAAGTTGGTAGATACTGACCAGGACGGCAAGGCGGACTTGTATGAGACTGTATATGCATGGCCACTTTCGGCGCATTATCATGAGTATAGCTTCGGACCAAAAGTAGGCCCTGATGGTTCCTTCTTTGTTTCGGCAAACGTCGCTTTCGGCGATCAGGAATGGTGGAGAGGAGAAAGCCGTGTGCCCATGAGAGGCTGGATCATGAAGATCAACCGCGACGGAAGCATGGAGCCCTATGCTACCGGAATGAGATCCCCTGCGGGATTGGGAATGCTGGGTGATCAGTTGGTTTATACCGAGAACCAGGGTGACTATATGGGATCCGGTGGACTTTGGTTCATTGATAAAGGCGATTTCACAGGCCATCCGGCAGGTTTGGCTTGGACAGGACTTCCTGATTCTCCGCTAAAACTGACTGCCGAAGAATTCGACAAGGTAGTAGATCCGCAGAAGGTACCTAACGGAAGCGGTGGCTTTTTAAAGCCTGAGAATGTGATGGATGCTCCTTATATCACCAATGCGCAGGCAAAGGAACAACTTCCTGATTTGAAACTGCCGGCAGTTTGGTTGCCACACGGTATTCAGGGGATTTCCAATGCGGAACCTGTATTGATTCCCGAGGGAACTTTCGGACCATTTGCAGGTCAGGTATTGGTCGGTGACCAGGGACAAAGCAAGATCATGCGTGTGATCCTGGAAGAAGTAAACGGAGAGATGCAGGGAGCTTCCATAGATTTCCGATCCGGATTTCAGTCGGGTATCCTTAGAATGGCTTGGGCACACGATAAGTCCCTGTTTATCGGGGAGACCAACAGAGGTTGGGGTTCTGCCGGTGAAGCAAATGAAGGTTTGCAGCGACTGGTATGGAACCACAATATCCCATTTGAGATGAGAACAGTAAAGGCTCAGGCAGACGGTTTCCTGATAGAATTTACCAAACCGGTGGACAGAGCTTCTGCTGAGGACCTGACCTCTTATGAAGTAGAGAGCTTTACTTACAAATTCTACCCTGTATATGGTAGCCCTCCTGTGGACAATAAAAGCCTGAAGATTCTAGGCGTGGAAGTAGCTGCTGATGGCATGTCCGCAAGGATTGCTGTTGAAGGATTAAGACCTACCTATGTTCACAAGATCAGTCTTCCGGGAGTAAGGGCCGTAGATGGCAGTTTCTCCCTGGTACATCCTGATGCCTACTACACCCTGAACAATATCCCTACGGGAGACAAAATGACAATCAAGACACCCGCGCCGGAGCCGGTGAAGGAAGTAGCTGCTGCCAAGCCTGCACCTACCAAGCCAGCACCAGCTAAAGCAGTGGCCTCTGCAATTCCTACGGATGCGGAGATCAAGACCATTTTGGCTAAGAATACCTGTACAGCCTGTCACCAAAAAGACAAGAAGCTGATCGGTCCGGGCTATGCGGAAGTGGCAAAAAGAAGATATTCTGATGAAAGGATCGTGGAGTTGATCTATAACCCTGAACCACAAAACTGGCCTGACTACCCTACCGAGATGCCGCCTATGGCGCAGGTTTCCAAGGAAGATGCGATGAAAATCGCCAAGTGGATCAATTCATTGAGGTGATTTTGGTCCACAGTCAACGGTCCATTGTCCACAGCAGTTTAGATGTAAAAGGCTTAGCGGAGTAATCTGCTAAGCCTTTTTTTATGGAAGTTGAATGAAAGTCTGAAGGCTAAAATCAGAAAGCTGAAAG
>CBFGUY010000457.1:0-2084 GCA_965651895.1 uncultured Algoriphagus sp.
ATGCGCTTTCAGAAGAAAATGTACCCGGCACTGACCGTTTTTCCCATGGATTGGGATTCGGGGATATCAATGGGGACAAGATCAATGATGTGGTTATTTCTGAGGGTTGGCTTGAAGGCAAAACTGACCAGAAATCAGGGGACTGGAAGTTCCACTCAATGCAGATCAGCGAACCAGCCTCGCACATGCAGGTTTTGGATGTAAATGGGGATATGAAAAATGATATACTCAGCGCTTCTGCCCATGCGCTTGGCATTTGGTGGCAGGAGCAGCTGGCTGACGGTAGCTTTGAAACCCGTCTTATCAGCGAGATTACAGCCCAGACCCATGCCACCATCATGGCTGATCTAGATGGAGACGGCACTGAAGAATGGATCACAGGAAAGCGGTATTTGGCACATAATGGAAATGATGCAGGAGATGCTGACACCCCGTATTTATTATACTATAAAATCACACTTGGTAAAGCTCCATATTTTGAAGAGCACATCATTGACAATGACTCCGGAGCAGGGCTGAACATCACGGTGGAAGACATGAATAAAGATGGGAAACCGGACATTGTGATCGCGAATAAAAATGGAATTTTCCTCTTCGAAAATCAGATGAAATAAATCCTATGGGATTATCCGCAAAGATTCCAGTAGACATATTGGCGGTGATTTACGGGAAGTAAGAGGAGAATTCCCCCTACTTAGTTCTTTTCGAATCCTAGAATCTTATCTTATTGATACCTGTAAAACCCGATACCTTTTTTCATTTATAAACGTCCTATCTAGTCTAGCTGCCATGAATTCAACTTTAAATCCTAAACTATTTCTAAAAATATGGGTTTCTCTTTATGTAGTGATTTTCGGTTTTCCCTCTGTCCTTGGGTACATACCATATCTTAATTTTTTTGTCCTGAAGTATATCCAAGCACTGATAGATAGATTTACAACACTTATAGGCAGGCTGATTTTCGGTATTCCTGATTTATTCAGACCAGAGTTTAACGGTAGCGGGGATACTACTTTTGGATATGTAGAGCTACTAAGCATTTTGATTCTATCATTTACCCTCGCAGTCTTTGCAGTGATTTTTCTTCGAAAAAAACCTTGGATAGGTAAAGTATATGATTGGGCAATGATCTTTGCACGTTATTATGTAGGATTACTTTTGATTTCTTATGGCATTAACAAATTGGGTCAATTTCCAAGTCCGGGGATCGGAATGCTGGAACACACCTACGGAGAGTCATCACCAATGGGCCTCGCTTGGAGGTTTTTAGGTTATTCTGATACTTATAAAATATTTATGGGGCTTTCAGAAATGATTGCCGGCATTTTATTGCTTTTCCGTAGGACAGCCGTTCTGGGGGCTTTGGTTTCCGTAGCTGTTACTATTAACATCGTCATGGTGAATTTTTCCTTTGATGTCCCCGTCAAGATCCTTTCTTCCCATCTGATGCTTTTTTCGATTTTGATCCTTTTGCCTTCGATTAAGGTTCTATTGGATTTCTTTCTTTTTCAGAAACATGCTATCCTTACCACAACTGGCAGAATTTGGAAGACGAAACGCCAAAGGAGATTTTGGATGACCGCTAAAATTTATTATGCCTTTTTCATCCCTTTCACCATGTTGAGCAGTAATCTATGGATGTGGTCCAAAGAAAGAAATACCAATGAATGGGACGGAGTTTATACTTTTACCCAAAACAATTTGCCGGATAGTGTTGGAATTTACT
The DNA here is from genome assembly GCA_965651895.1 of uncultured Algoriphagus sp. Lineage (GTDB taxonomy): Bacteria > Bacteroidota > Bacteroidia > Cytophagales > Cyclobacteriaceae > Algoriphagus. The sequence goes on from CBFGUY010000457.1 coordinate 1,727, forward strand.
GGTCAAGGGTAGTTATAGACAATCAAGGATTGCAAGTAGAAACTTCAGGTGAGAATAAGCACAGGTACCTTATCCAAGAAGTCAAAGACGGAGGTGAATTATATTTTGTAAGTGCTCTCAAACAGGAAACACCCTTTAAACTGATTATAAAGGAAGCTGCTGAAAATATATACCAACTCCAAGTAGAAATGAAAAACCGGCATATAGATATTAGTGCAACACGGAAAAAGAAAATGGATTATCTTCTAATGAATCGTGGATTCAATTGGGTAAATGAATATCCCTTTAACCGCTAAGCAATAAAAATATGCCATAATTCACAGGAAGTGAGCTTCTGTTGATAATAGCAGCCTATCTA
>CBFGUY010000458.1:0-2082 GCA_965651895.1 uncultured Algoriphagus sp.
TTGAGTTTAGCAAGAGCTTCTTCCCCGTAGAGATATTCCAAACTGCCGTTTTGCTCCGGATTGTAATTGGTCTCTACTTCAGGGAGTTTTTTGGTTTTGGCGTCGGCAGCAGCAAGATCTTTCTTTTCTCCTTTGTTCGCCATCCAGATTGCGGTATCTCTGATTGCGGTCAACTCACGGATTTTTTCCAATTCAAAAGGGTAATTGTCAGGCCCGAAGGGATCATATCTTCTGCCAAAGACATGAACACCGTTTGGGATTTTGTAGTCATTTCTCCAAAACCAGTTTTTCTCTTGTACGGCCTCATGGACCAATGCGCGATTTGCTTCATTTTTGATTTTTTGCTTACCAAAAATCTCGTCGGCCAAGAGTACAGCCAGTTTCTGATAGCCGGCTTCATTTAGTTGCGAACCATCGATGGTCAGGTCTTCTTCCGTTTCCAGATACCATTGCTTGCTTGGAGTGTATGCATCCACAAACATCACCCGATTTTTTTCTGCAATCTCACGCATAGCTACAGTGTAGAGATTTAGATTCTCGTTCTCTGTTTTTCCGTTAGGAACATCTATTTTGTCGGACAAGTCTTCGAAAGCGATAGGAGAGACGATGACCAATTTGGGTGAAAGTGTGTCGTGGTATTTTTGGCGCAGGGTGTGTTTGATGAATGCATCCAGTTCTGCTTTGTAATTTTCCAGTCCGTCTACGCCTTGGAAAGACTCGTTGTAGCCGAAGAATGAAATAATAACGTCTGCTTGTAGCCTTGTCAGCCATTCATCAGGCTTCTCAAGGTGGCCAATACTTCCTGAAGGAGTGGCATATTCATCCTGAAAAGCTTCCGCACCAGGGAATGCCCAAGGATCGTTAGTCCCCGATCTAGGCCTAAAGCCCGGAGTGTCTCCGGGGTCGGAAAGATTTCTGATGTACAGATTTTTGTCAGGATTTCTGAGCTGCATCTCAGTCTCGAAGCTTCCATAATCCATCATTCTTGAGCCCAGATTGTTGCCAATCAGCGCAATTCGGGTGTTGGACTTTAATTCAATGGTTTCTTTTTTGGTGCATTGGTAGAAAATAAATAAAGAAATCAGCGGTAGAAATTTCAGTGTGTTTTTAATGGAGCTCATGCGGGTGAATTATGAATTTCTAATAATAAGAATAAAGAGTCATTTATTCAATTAGATGATCGCTGGTTTGTATATCCTTTATTATGTGTGGTTTTTCTGTTTTTTGAAATGTTAATATAGTTATATAGGGATAGGATTGCGGTTTTAAATATGATTTTTATTGTGTGTACTATCCTGTCGTATCCTGTTTATTCTATATGTTTAATTATGTTGATTAAAAGGTTGTAATTCAGGATTGTGCAGGATGCTTTTAGTATTAAAGTAGATTTAATTAGGCGAAATTATTTATTAATAATAAACCCACCTCTATGCTAAACTATTATCAAAAGAGGGTGAAAATTCCTTTTATAGGATTTTTACTCCTATTCTTTGCGCTTACTATTTCGTCTTATGCACAGACTGTTGCAGTCAAAGGGACGGTAATTTCTGAAGGCGATAACGAGCCCGTTCCAGGAGCTCTTGTTTCTGTCAAAGGGACCCAGCGTGGTACCATTACAGATATTGACGGCGGATTTAGCTTGGATGCTTCTGTAGGGGAGACGCTCGTCGTTAGTTTTATTGGATTCACAACCCAGGAACTTGTGGTGAACGCTAATTCCAGTGAAATTCAGGTGACTTTGGCTTATTCTACTTCTGATCTTTCGGAAGTGGTGGTAGTTGGATATGGTAGTCAAGTCAAAAGGGAGGTTACGGGAGCCGTTCAATCGGTCAGCGAAGAGGAACTTAAGGATCTCCCTGTGTCCTCAGTAGCACAGAAACTCCAGGGAAGAATGGCTGGAGTACAGATCAATCAAACTACCGGAAAGCCGGGTCAAGGCATGAATGTCAGAATCAGAGGGCAGCTTTCTGTGTCAGGGGGTAGTCAGCCACTCTATGTGGTGGATGGATTTCCGATCACTGGAGATATCAACCAAATCAACCCTGATGAAATACAGGAAATATCTGTACTGAAAGATGCTGC
>CBFGUY010000459.1:0-2080 GCA_965651895.1 uncultured Algoriphagus sp.
TCTTCTTCTTCTTCTTCTTCTTCTTCTTCTTCTTCTTCTTCTTCTTCTTCTTCCCCTCCTGCTGTTGCTTCTGTTCCTTCTTCCGCTTCCGCCACTTTCCCAACGCGTCCCCGTAGTAAGCGCCGTCGAAGCAAGGCTCTTGATCCTGGCGAAGGCAACGCCATCGCCACAGACGTAACGAAGAACTACGGGTACTATTTCAATGACGTACGCAATCACATGATATATGATTCGTCACCTATTCCCGTGTGGCTCGGGCCCATTGCACTCAGGCGTCATGTTGAGGAATGTTATAATAGTATCTGCAATTCCTTCGCGCGCTATGATGCTGAACCCCTCATTCCCATCATCACAGAGCTCTGGCCAAATTTGGATCCCTCGAAATGTGGTGCGACCGTCCCCGAAAAACTGCAGTCCGTAACCACGAGGACGAAAAGAAGGAGAACTACAGAAGGTGACCCTGTGTTTCGCTCTCGTGCAAAACCCAATGTACTCATCAGCCGGGGATCACGCCGGTTTTTGCCTCGGGACCGGCGACCGGTGGTGGAGTCGGATTCAAATTCCTCGGATGACCCACGCGCTACTTATAGTGTACGTGATATCCTGTTAGAGGCCTCTGATAAGAAATCATCTAAAATCTACATGTTCTGTCTCTGGGATGGGTACGAGGACCATGACGGTTCCTGGGTTCTTGAGAAGGATCTTGATGATAACACCAAAGCATGGTGGGCTGAGGAACGAGAACGCCGTTTTCCACTCTGTGACTATGAGAGCATTCGCCCATCTATGTTTATAACTAGTAGGCAACTCCCTGAATTAATTATTGACGACTCATCATCGTTGTCGTCTATGTCATCATCCTCCGAAAGTGGCATGCGGTTACGTGCGCATACTGACAATAAAAGCATCTCTTCCGGGGCATCGAGTCACCAATCAAGTGGAGAAGACACTGCTTTCGATTCAACTGACTGTTTCGAGATTGATTGTATCCTGAAAGAGAGGGTTGTACGAGGACAGAAACAGTATCGAGTTAAATGGAAAGGATATCCAAAGAAAAATGCTTGGTGGGTTGCAGAATTCATGGTAAACTCAAGTGCTAAAGCGGCCTGGGAGGCCCAAAAAAAAAAATAAATAAAGTTTAACGCGTATCATTTCATAATATTCATTCTATTTCGAGAGATGGAATAACATCAAATATAGAAATTCGGTATATCATGTGACTTCATCGGGACGTTATTTATTTAAAATAATAGTATTGTGTCAGAGTAATGTGTCAAAATAGCTACATTGATGGAGGGTGTGTGTCTAACCTCTGGACTCGGCCATTCACTTTCTATTATTTTAAATAAACGATGACCAGAAATTAGTTCATTTAGAGCATAATAAGCCAGTCATCAGGCATACAAATATTGAACCGAATTTTGCTTTGTGCGAAACCAAATTTTGTCTTTGATCAAAGCCCCGGACAAGTAAAATATATGTGGTCCGAGGCCAGTTATCTGTTGTACCCGCGGGGAAGATACAAATGGAATACTTGGCTGGGACCCTTTCTTTCCGGTGGTGCGTAAATTTGTTTGTGTATAACAGACATTTCTCTGGGGTGAAAGGACTTGAATGTTATGAGCTGGGTCTGAGTGGCCAGTCCGGAGCCGTTCGTGAAATTATTGCCATGTTGTTCTCGGTAATTTTCCACAATCCTCGTATCTCGTAGAATTCTAACCTCACGTTTTAGCCTTTTTGTCTCTTAGTTGCAAAAACATCGCATGTTCATGTTCAGATGTTGGCCCTCATGTGAGCTAGCTACATAAGCTTGGTTTCCCAGTTCCTCTGCTTCTTCTTTTCATCACGTTTCGGTCCATTTTAAAATTTCTTAAACTCTGATTTTCGGATGTTAATCCATAAAATGCCATTTCTGAGTTTTGCGTCTGTTGCATTCTTGTGGGAAAATCCGAAACCCGTTTTTCCATAATGCCAAAAAAAAACCCTACATTTGGCAAGCCCAAGAAGGCGCCCGCCAATAACCTGACTTGGCTGCTGATCTGGCATCAGTGCCCCGATCATCTGTAATACTTGAACGGGC
>CBFGUY010000460.1:0-2070 GCA_965651895.1 uncultured Algoriphagus sp.
TCGAGCAATTTGATAATATTTATATAGACCGTGACAAGCTGATGACCTTTGATTATTTTTTTGTACGTAAAGTGATGTTTGTCAAGTATTCCCAGGGCTTTGTTGTGCTTCCTGGGGGATTCGGTACGATGGATGAATTTTTCGAAGCATTGACACTCATTCAGACCAATAAGATCGGAAAGTTCCCGATTGTACTGGTGGGGAAGGATTACTGGGCTGGACTGGTGGATTGGATCAGAAAAACACTGCTTTCTCACCGATACATCAATGAAGAGGACCTAGATCTATTTGCTGTGGTGGAGGATGCCACTGAGGCAGTGAAAGTTATCGACGACTTTTACAACAAATACCTGCTTAGTCCCAATTTCTGATTATTTTGACCTGATCCGGGCTTTCAACCCTCCTATTGTAGATGAATAAATTCCACCTAGTACTTCTTTATATCCTGGTAATTATCTGTCTGGCATCTGTGGCCCATGTACTATGGAGAAGTCCTCAAGAAATACAGGTAGAACCAGGGGTAGCAAATGTGCCGATCCTGCAAAGCATGCCAAGTCCCACTAGGGATACGGTCAGGCTTTTTGATTTGCCTGAGCAGTTGGACTTTGCCGGTGAGCCTGTCCCCTTGGAACTGGAAGATGTAAGAGAACGACTGGAGCGTGAAATATATGTGAATGCCTACTGGCAATCCAATATGATCCTGCTCATGAAACGATCCGGGAAGTTTCTTCCCGAAATAGAAAATATGCTCAAGGAATACGGCATACCGGATGATTTCAAGTACCTGGCAATGGCAGAATCCGCTCTTATGAACGTAGCCTCTCCTGCCGGGGCAAAAGGGTTTTGGCAGATACTGGAATCCACGGGCAAAGAATATGGTCTGGAAATATCCAAAGATGTAGATGAGCGCTATCACCTTCAAAAAGCGACCTATGCGGCCTCCAAGTATTTCCACAAGGCATTCGCCAGATTCGGAGACTGGACGGCAGTTGCGGCTAGTTACAATATGGGGCAAGCAGGGTTTTCCAGGCGTCAGGAAGATCAGTTTGCCAATAACTATTATCACCTGTACTTAAATGATGAGACGAGCCGGTATTTATTCAGGATACTGGCATTTAAAGTAATCTTCGAAAACCCCGGAGAATTCGGGTATTACTTGAAAGACTCCGACTATTATTCAAATCCACCTCTCAAATCAATTAAAGTGGATGCTGATATCAAAAATTTAGCGGCTTGGGCTCGTCAGCAGGGCAGCACCTACAAGGATTTGAAATTGTACAATCCATGGCTTCGGGACAAGGACTTGAATGTAAAGCGGAACAATACTTACGATATACTTCTTCCCAAGTGATTTTCGCAAAATTTTGCTGAAAATATGTTTTGCTAGATTGACTTATGTACAATCAAACTTAGATAAGATCCATTTGTCCAAAACATGAACCAATCTTGTCGTCTGAGGTTATACTCTTCGAAGTTTACTAATATGTCCGGCTGAAAATCCCTACCTTTGCCGATTAAAATTGCCCGTTGATTATATGAGCCAAGTCACTCCAGTACAGGAAGAATACATAGAGATTTTTGGAGCCCGAGAGCATAATCTAAATAACCTGGATCTGAAGATTCCCCGCAATAAACTTGTGGTGATCACGGGTCTGAGTGGTAGCGGCAAAAGCTCCCTGGCATTCGACACGATCTACGCCGAGGGGCAGCGTAGATACATGGAATCCTTCTCAGCTTATGCACGTTCGTTTCTGGGCGGTATGGAGCGTCCTGATGTGGATAAGATCAACGGACTATCCCCGGTAATAGCAATTGAGCAGAAGACCACGTCCAAAAACCCACGCTCCACTGTGGGCACTGTGACCGAAATCTATGATTTCATGCGTCTGCTGTATGCCAGGGCTGGGGAAGCATATTCCTATCTGACAGGCAGTAAAATGGTCAGGCAGACTGAAGACCAGATCATCGATCTATTGTTTACAAATTTTCTAAACCAGAAGCTCTATATCCTGGCTCCGGTGGTGAAAGGAAGAAAAGGCCATTATCGGGAGCTTTTTGAGCAGATCCGAA
>CBFGUY010000461.1:0-2069 GCA_965651895.1 uncultured Algoriphagus sp.
GACACCCCTAAAGTTGCGGTAAACTACAAATAATTATTGAGAGGGAAAAGTATAACCTGCCTTTTCCTGGAGAGTTGCCTGATCCGATGATAATTGCAAACCTTATGGAATTTGCGTGACCACAGAACATTGTTGCCTCGCATCATATTTCTTCTTTCAAAGTTCTATTTCCTGAATGTTTTTTAACTTGAAGATTAAACTAAACTTACGCAGTGAGAGTTTTTTAATTTTAAACCCAAATTTGACGAATGACACCGACTAACAAAATCCCTAATCCAGGAATGGACGATTTGCTTCAAGCACTTCAGGCAAAATACGACCAAGTGAAATTGGGTGGAGGCAGTAAAAGAATAGAGAAAGAGCATGAAAAAGGAAAACTTACAGCACGAGAGCGTATAGATTATTTGCGTGACAAAGAAACTGAATTTTTGGAGATAGGGGCGTTTGTGGCAGATGGCATGTATGAAGAGGAGGGAGGTTGTCCTTCTGGAGGAGTGGTGACAGGGATAGGCTACGTGAGCGGAAAAATGTGCATGATCGTCGCCAATGATGCCACGGTGAAGGCCGGAGCCTGGTTCCCCATGACTGCCAAGAAAAACCTCCGTGCCCAGGAGATAGCCATGGAAAATCGTCTGCCAGTGATTTACCTAGTGGATAGTGCCGGGGTATTTCTTCCGATGCAAAATGAAATTTTTCCTGATAAAGAGCACTTTGGAAGACAATTTCGCAACAACGCCAAAATGTCTGCAATGGGAATTGTACAGGTAGCGGCTATAATGGGAAGCTGCGTAGCTGGAGGAGCTTACCTTCCAATCATGTCTGATGAGGCTATGATTGTGGATAAAACTGGTTCAATTTTCCTGGCAGGATCCTATTTGGTGAAATCTGCAATCGGGGAAGCCATAGACAATGAAACTCTCGGTGGTGCTACTACCCATTGCGAAATATCCGGAGTGACGGACAATAAATATGAGACCGATCAGGAATGTCTTGACGCTATCCGGAAGATCTTTGACAAAATAGGGCGAGACCCTGACGCTGGTTATGATCGAGTCAAGTCTAGAAATCCCGGCATGACTGGAGAGGAGCTGATTTCAACATTCCCTACAGAACGGACGAAGCCCTATGATATGCTGCATATTGTGAAGGGACTCGTAGATGCCGGTGACTTTGATGAATACAAGTCTGACTATGGGAAAACACTGATCTGCGGAACTGCCAGAATAGAAGGATGGGCAGTGGGAATAGTGGCTAATCAGCGGAAAATCGTCAAAAATGCCCATGGAGAAATGCAGATGGGAGGAGTGATTTACTCTGACTCAGCTGACAAAGCAGCGCGATTTATTATGAACTGTAACCAGCGGAAAATTCCATTGGTTTTTCTTCAGGATGTAAGCGGTTTTATGGTAGGAAGCAAAGCAGAGCATGGAGGCATCATTAAGGACGGAGCAAAAATGGTCAATGCCATGGCTAACTCTGTGGTGCCAAAATTCACTTTTATTCTTGGGAATAGCTATGGAGCAGGGAACTATGCCATGTGTGGCAAAGCCTACGATCCCCGCCTGATCTACTCCTGGCCTACTGCCCAGATGGCCGTGATGTCAGGTGCCGCTGCTGCTAACACATTGCTTCAGATCAAAGTCTCTGGATTGAAAAAACAAGGAAAGGTGATTTCTTCAGAGGATGAACAGAAATTACTCGATGAAGTCACCTCAAAATACAATGAGGAGTTGAGCCCTTACTATGCCGCCTCCAGGCTCTGGGTGGATGGAGTGATCGATCCGCGGGAGACCAGAAAAGTGGTCAGCATGGGGATAGAAGCTGCAAATCACGCACCTATTACAGAAAGATTTAATGTAGGTGTGATACAGACTTAGGCTTATATTTTGTATCTTATTTAACAGTTTTATACGATATCTGTAGCCGTTTGACTATGAGTGAATTGACACCTGGAGAATTAGATGCCTTGGTTTCCCTTTTGGATGATTCTGACCGTGAAGTGAGAATGCATGTACGGGACAGAATCATCTCGCTGGGGAATGAAATAATTCCTTTTCTGGAAAAAAAAT
>CBFGUY010000462.1:0-2066 GCA_965651895.1 uncultured Algoriphagus sp.
TTCGGATCTGCTCAAAAAGCTCCCGATAATGGCCTTTTCTTCCTTTCACCACCGGTGCCAGAATATACAGCTTCTGGTTTAGAAAATTTGTGAACAATAGATCGATGATCTGGTCTTCAGTCTGTCTGACCATTTTACTGCCTGTCAGATAGGAATATGCTTCCCCGGCCCTGGCATACAGCAGACGCATGAAATCATAGATTTCGGTCACTGTCCCAACGGTGGATCGAGGGTTTTTGGAAGTAGTCTTCTGCTCAATAGCAATTACCGGCGACAGCCCGTTGATCTTATCCACATCGGGGCGTTCCATGCCACCCAGAAACGAACGTGCATAGGCTGTGAAGGATTCCATGTACCTTCGCTGTCCCTCGGCGTAGATCGTGTCAAACGCCAGGGAGCTTTTGCCACTTCCACTCAGACCCGTGATCACCACAAGTTGGTTGCGGGGAATCTTCAGATCCAGGTTGTTCAGATTATGCTCTCGGGCTCCAAAAATCTCTATGTATTCTTCCTGTGCAGGAGTAACTTGGCTCATATATTCGACGGGCAATTTTAATCGGCAAAGGTAGGGATTTTCAGCCGGACAAATTAGTAAACTTCAAAGAGTAAAACCCCAGAAGACAAGATTGGTTCATGCTTTCTCTAAGCGGAATGTGTGGGAGATAAGACATCCTCGTTAAAACATATCGATTGCATGTGTCACACATCCGAAAAATCACTTAGGCAGTACTATTTCATAGGTGTTTCCGCGCTTTACATTCAGATCCTTATCCCGGAGCCACGGATTGTACAATTTCAAATCCTTGTAGGTACTGCCTTGCTGACGAGCCCAAGCCGCTAAATTTTTGATATCAGCATCCACTTTAATTGATTTGAGAGGTGGATTTGAATAATAGTCGGAGTCTTTCAAGTAATACCCGAATTCTCCGGGGTTTTCGAAGATTACTTTAAATGCCAGTATCCTGAATAAATACCGGCTCGTCTCATCATTTAAGTACAGGTGATAATAGTTATTGGCAAACTGATCTTCCTGACGCCTGGAAAACCCTGCTTGCCCCATATTGTAACTAGCCGCAACTGCCGTCCAGTCTCCGAATCTGGCGAATGCCTTGTGGAAATACTTGGAGGCCGCATAGGTCGCTTTTTGAAGGTGATAGCGCTCATCTACATCTTTGGATATTTCCAGACCATATTCTTTGCCCGTGGATTCCAGTATCTGCCAAAACCCTTTTGCCCCGGCAGGAGAGGCTACGTTCATAAGAGCGGATTCTGCCATTGCCAGGTACTTGAAATCATCCGGTATGCCGTATTCCTTGAGCATATTTTCTATTTCGGGAAGAAACTTCCCGGATCGTTTCATGAGCAGGATCATATTGGATTGCCAGTAGGCATTCACATATATTTCACGCTCCAGCCGTTCTCTTACATCTTCCAGTTCCAAAGGGACAGGTTCACCGGCAAAATCCAACTGCTCAGGCAAATCAAAAAGTCTGACCGTATCCCTAGCGGGACTTGGCATGCGTTGCAGGATCTGCACACTTGCTACCCCTGGTTCTACCTGTATTTCTTGAGGATTCCTCCATAATACATGGGCCACAGATGCCAGACAGATAATTACCAGGATATAAAGAAGGACTAGGTGGAATTTATTCATCTAAAATAGGAGGGTTGGAGACCCGGATCAGGTCAAAATAATCAGAAATTGGGACTAAGCAGGTATTTGTTGTAAAAGTCGTCGATCACTTTCACTGCCTCGGTGGCATCCTCCACCACAGCAAATAGATCTAGGTCCTCTTCATTGATGTAACGGTGAGAAAGCAGTGTTTTCCTGATCCAATCTACCAGTCCAGCCCAGTAATCCTTCCCGACCAGTACAATTGGGAACTTTCCGATTTTATTGGTCTGAATGAGTGTCAATGCTTCGAAAAATTCATCCATGGTGCCAAATCCCCCGGGAAGCACAACAAAGCCTTGGGAATACTTGACAAACATCACTTTGCGTACAAAAAAGTAATCAAAGGTCATCAGCTTGTCACGGTCTATATAAATATTATCAAATTGCTCGA
>CBFGUY010000463.1:0-2063 GCA_965651895.1 uncultured Algoriphagus sp.
CTGGATGGGGTCATAGTCACTCATGTGATCAAAGGAGGTGCGGCAGAGCAAGCCGGATTGCAGAGGAACGATGTGATCACCAAACTAGGCAACCAGGTAATTACCGGAAAAGGAAGTTTCGAAGAAGCATTGTCCTATTATTATCCGGGCGACGATCTGAGTGTGAATTTTCTACGAAAGGGAACTGCAAAGACAGCTGAGCTCCGACTTCAAAATCTAGAAGGTGGGGACGGGGTAATCAAGCGGGAGTTCTATAGTTCAGGTATTTTAGGAGCAAGACTGGAAGCTGTAAATACCATTGAGAAAGACAAATTTGGGGTGGATCATGGGATCAAAATCACGGGGTTGACCCGAGGATATCTACGGGAGCTCGGGCTGCGTGAAGGATTCATCATCACTCAAATCAATGGAAACCCTGCAAAGGATCCCAATAAAGTCGGTGCATACCTCGAAAAATACAGCGGGCGGCTTTTACTGGAAGGCGTAGCTTCCAATGGGCAGCCGTTTATGCAGAGTTACAGTGTGAGGTAGCATGTCCTATTTCTCTAAACTTGCACCACAATGTAGCTGCTTAGGCAAGTGATTCATTAGAATCAAGATGTAGCAATGCTGTTAAGGGTTAGTCTGAGAAGCAGGAAGTTCTTCACAAAATACCGATATTCCCTCAGAGCTTAGGCAAGCTACCCACAGCTTATAATTCGCAGTTACATCTGATGGTTCCCATATAAAAGTCTGACTTGGAGCTACCAGAGCTTTCGATTCCCAGAGCAAAATTGGACGTAGATCTGGTAGATCTGGGTCATGCTTTTTATTGACTTGCACCAAATCATTTACCCCCAAGTAGTAAGAATAGTTTTCTTTCTGATCCTTCAATGGATCTGGGAATTCCTCTTTCATTTCAATACTGACCACCCCAAACCTGCCCAAAATACCAAATCGCTTCTGGGATTGAATTGAATTATAGATAGAAATAGTCTTAATCTGGTGAAAAGGCGTTTCCATAAGCTTCCCCAACCTGAAGAGAGGTGCTCCATTGACTAATATTAGTGGGCCTGATTCGTATCGAAAACCTGCATTTGCCGGGGACAGGTATAATTCGTATGCATTTTTGTTTCGTTTTACGGACGCCTTTGAGACTATACCTGAAAAAGCCTCTCTCAACGTGGCAATACCAGAATAATCACTAGCCAGGTACACTTGATCAGGAGCAACTTGTCCTGCCTGCTTCGCTACTGGCTCATAGTCATCAAAACCAGCCCGGTAAATTTGGTCTATGTATTTACGCTTCCTTTTACTGTCTAGAATATTTACAACTGCTTCGCTGAAAGGCACCTTATTTTCAAATGGTTTGAACTGATTATTTTTCCAAGTTGAAAGATCCACCTCCACTTCGCCTATAGGTTCTCCCAAATTGCCCGATTGATATACCCAGACAGACGAAGACCCCGGGTGGCGTATCAGTTTATCCCCATATTCCGCACTATCACGCCATGCAAATTCCTCAACCACCCCCTGATCAAGAAAATAGACTGAAATTCTTGAGTTAGGATCATTCACTGGCGGTATTAACTTGAATTTGGGAGAATTATCTACCGCAACTTCCGCCTTCTTCAATGTTCCGAAAAGCGGAGATGCTTCCAGCAATGGATCGTAAACTTTCAAAACCACTAATTCCCTTTCATTGGAATTTGATGAGACCTTAGCGGAGTTTGATTTTATGTCAAATTCAAGAAATTGGTTATCAGACACCCAGGGTTTTGGCAAGTCTAAATCAGGATCGGCATTTTTTGGGTGGGAAGTCGATGAAAAAATTGCGGGATTATAAATATGGATTATTGCCTCAGTCTGGAAATTCGATCCCGGAATATGAGCCACCAGCTTATAATTCCCCGTAGCAAGCTGCTCAGACAATATCAAAGCACATGTTGTTTTTCCCAAGGAAACACTAAATCGTTCGATTGTTACAGTGTTTCCTGTGTTATCGACCAGATACAGATTCAGCAGCTCGTCTTTTTCAACTGGCTTACCGTAATTATCTACAGGAAATACCTGTAAAGGAACTA
>CBFGUY010000464.1:0-2062 GCA_965651895.1 uncultured Algoriphagus sp.
GACACCCCTAAAGTTGCGGTAAACTACAAATAATTATTGAGAGGGAAAAGTATAATCTGCCTTTTCCTACAAAGTGGCTTGATCTGTTAATCAATTACAAAGCTTCTAGAGATTGCCGAAACTTAGAGGTATTTGTAATTCTTGTCATCATATTTTCTTCTACAAAGTTCTATTTCCTGAATGTTTTTTAACTTGAAAATTAAACTACACGTACCCAGTGCATGTTTGTAAAAAACTAAACCCAAATTTGACTAATGACAGTAACAAAGCACAAGCTATCCTCTGATATGCAAGACTTGCTTCAAGCCCTTCAGGACAAAAACGAGCAGGTGAAGCTAGGTGGAGGTAGAAAAAGAATAGAAAAAGAGCACGAAAAAGGAAAGCTAACAGCCCGGGAGAGAATTGACTACTTACGTGATAAAGAAACTGAATTTCTTGAGATAGGAGCTTTTGTGGCAGATGGCATGTATGAGGAGGAGGGAGGCTGCCCTTCAGGTGGAGTGGTGACAGGCATAGGTTATGTGAGTGGAAGGATGTGCATGATCGTAGCAAATGATGCTACCGTGAAGGCTGGGGCATGGTTTCCGATGACTGCCAAGAAAAACCTCCGTGCCCAGGAGATAGCCATGGAAAATCGTCTCCCTGTGATTTACCTAGTGGATAGTGCCGGGGTATTTCTTCCTATGCAGAATGAGATTTTTCCGGATAAGGAGCACTTTGGAAGACAATTCCGCAACAATGCGAAAATGTCTGCAATGGGTATAGTTCAGGTAGCTGCTATTATGGGAAGCTGTGTAGCTGGAGGGGCATACCTTCCGATTATGTCTGATGAAGCCATGATTGTAGATAAAACAGGCTCTATTTTTCTAGCCGGTTCATACTTGGTAAAGTCCGCTATCGGTGAGTCAATAGATAATGAAACGTTGGGTGGGGCTACCACGCATTGTGAGATTTCAGGAGTGACGGATAACAAATATGAAACGGATCAGGATTGCTTAGATGCCATCCGTAAGATCTTTGATAAACTAGGACATAATACCAAAGCAGGTTTTGACCGTTCCGAATCACAGAAGCCGGGACTGGAGGGAGGAGAGCTTATTGCTTCATTTCCAACAGATCGAGTGAAACCCTATGATATGCTGCAGATAGTGAAGGGACTCGTAGATGCAGGAGATTTTGATGAATACAAATCCGACTATGGGAAAACACTGATCTGCGGTACTGCCAGAATAGATGGCTGGGCAGTGGGAATAGTGGCAAATCAGCGTAAAATAGTCAAAACAGCCAAAGGAGAAATGCAGATGGGAGGAGTGATTTATTCTGACTCAGCAGACAAAGCTGCACGTTTTATCATGAACTGCAATCAGCGCAAAATCCCATTGGTTTTTCTTCAGGATGTAAGCGGTTTTATGGTGGGAAGCAAGGCAGAGCATGGTGGCATCATTAAAGATGGAGCCAAAATGGTCATCGCCATGGCTAACTCGGTGGTGCCAAAATTTACTTTTATTCTGGGTAATAGCTACGGAGCAGGGAACTATGCCATGTGTGGCAAAGCTTATGATCCCCGCTTGATCTATTCTTGGCCAACTGCGCAGATGGCAGTGATGTCTGGTGCAGCTGCAGCAAATACATTGCTTCAGATCAAAGTCTCTGGGTTGAAAAAACAAGGGAAGGTGATTTCTTCAGAGGATGAACAGAAGTTGCTTGGTGAAATCACCTCCAAATACAATGAGGAGTTGAGCCCGTATTATGCTGCTTCCAGGCTATGGGTGGATGGAGTGATCGATCCGCGGGAGACCAGGAAAGTGGTTAGCATGGGGATAGAAGCTGCAAATCATGCTCCTATTACAGAAAGATTTAATGTAGGTGTAATCCAGACTTAGGCGTATATTTTGTATCTTATTTAACAGTTTTTATATGATATCTATAGCCGTTTGACTATGAGTGAATTGACTCCTGGAGAATTGGATGCTTTGGTTTCCCTTTTGGATGATTCTGACCGTGAAGTGAGAATGCATGTGCGGGACAGAATCATCTCGCTGGGGAATGAAATAATTCCTTT
>CBFGUY010000465.1:0-2056 GCA_965651895.1 uncultured Algoriphagus sp.
TTCGTCATCTACATTTACATAGGAGTAGAGCTTGCCGTCTTTGAAGAAGGCATTGTGAGGAATGGCAGTAAGTTCTTCCAAAAATTTCTCACCTAACAGGTTCAGCTGGGAATCAAAAGCAGAGAGGAACACGTCACTCTTTTTACTTGGTTCTTCAGAATTGCTAGGTATAAGTATGGAGCTGAAGCGATAAAACCGCTCCGATTGATCATCCCAAAGCAGTTCTTTAAATCCAACTTCAGAATGTATCAGAGCGGTCTGTTCCTTTCGCTCTTCTGCCGTAGAAACCACATTTCTGATTTTTTTGGTCTTTTCTGTTGGGGTGAGGGTAAGTGGAAAAGTCACGTATTCTAGGCTATCCAGTTCAGGATCATAGCGGTAAACACCACTGGAAACAGGAGTGGTGATATAGACTTTGGAATCGATGGCTTGAACGGTAACTAGTTGGGTGGAACTAATTGGGTAATCATATTCATTTGATACAATACTATAATCATGCGTTCGATGCATTTTTGGCAGGTCAATTACCTTGGAACTCTCTGACTCAAAATCGATCGATACAAGGTTGAAAACGGGGGCATTAAACGCAGTTTCCAAGAAAAATCCCTTTTGGGATTTCTCCATAAACTCCAATTGAGAAAGCATACTTTGCTCTGGTCTCTCTCCGCTTATTAGCTTTTCTAAAGAAAAATCAAACTCAGGTATGAGCTCACCGGACTTTTTGAACTTTCCGATTTTTCGAAATCCACTGAAAAGAAAGCGATCCCCACTTAACGGAGTGATAGTTGATCCGAAAGACTGGATACCGTTTGGCCCTTCTTTTTCAAAGGGATAGCTTGCTGTAAGTTTCAATTCATCCAAATCTATCTCTTGAATTTGGGAGTTGGCCCCATCAAACATATATAGCCTTCGATGATCCTGACTCAGTGAAGAATAGAAGAAACCGAATTGCAGGTTAATGATCTCCTCTCCCGGATCTACCACCACAGTGTCCACGGAAAAGCTCAAGTTTTCCAAGATATTTCCTCCCTCAGTGGAGTCGGATTCTTTCCCTCCACAGGCTGAAAGAAGGGCTAGGATTGAAATTGAAAGTAGTTTTTTCATGTGATTAGAAATCAAAAGTGTACACCGCAAAACCCAGCTCGTCTTCTACATTGACATAGGAGTAGAGTTTGCCGTCTTTGAAGAATTTAAAGCCAAAAAACGGGATGGATGACACTTCCTCATGAAGCTGGTTTAGATTCTCATCAAAAATTGTGACCACATCTTTGTAAACTGAGGAATCTCCTATTGTCCTGTCCAGATCCCGTGTAAACCGGTAAAACGTATTGGAGAAATCGTCGTGATAGAATCTGCTAAAATTGACCTGTCCATTCTTTTCCTTAAACATCCTACTCATTTCTTCTGGAGAATCAGTAGAGGTCTTAGCAGGTATTTTCTTGGCGTTTTCGGTAAGGGTTGAGTGAAAGACTTTGGAGGAGATAGAGTCTGTAGCTAGATCCAGCACATACACCTCATTAAAGTTTGCTGAAGAAAGTAACAACTGATTATTTGCCTGAACGATATCGACATTTTCGTTTGTCCACATTCTTCTTTCTCCGTTCTCAAAGCGGGTTAATCGATAAGCATCAGCCCGCTCCCAAAGGTCTATGGGTACTTTTTTCAGTTGCAGATCCTCAAGTGATAGCATCGCCAATCCTTCACTGGATTTGGCAAAATCATCTGGCCCATATGGACACAGAAGATACTTTCCGTCCGGAGAAACCTGAAAAGGCTGACTCAATTTCTCGTCTGTTGCTAAGGCTTCAAATTTTTCGCTTCGGATTTTATAGGTCTTCATAGCATCCAGTTGAGAAGTAAACTCTCTGACATCCGTATAACTTATAAAAAAGAATTTCCCGTCTTCGCTGATGATTACACTGCTTGGATTACCGGCACCTTGAGGGCCTTCTTTTTCCATTTTTATTCGATTTGTCAGTCTTAGGTTTTCCAGATCAATCACCTCCATCTCAGCTGCTTCAGGATTGTAATTGTAAAGCTGCTTTTTATCAGGAGA
>CBFGUY010000466.1:0-2056 GCA_965651895.1 uncultured Algoriphagus sp.
GGGGTAGCTTTCCATTCAAACTCTAGTTGGCGCAAGTCTCATGACTTGTGCCTATATCAATGCAGTCTTCAGACTGCAGTGGTTAAATAACCTTACAATCACAGTCAGGAGACTGCAGTATTTTAAGTCCAAGTCTGAAGACTTGAACCAGACTAAGATGGCGCAAGGTCTCTCCGCGAGCTTCAGTGCCAATGACGCAATCATACCTCATCAATTCCCTCCTGCTTTAGCTGGAGGTCAATACCCATCGGCAGATGCCTTGTTTCACAGTTAAAAAACAGAAAACATGGCAAAACAAGCTGGATAGATCAAACTGGAAGGCACCATGCATGACCTGTCCTGCTACAACAACCGCGACGGGGAATACATTGCCAGAAGAAAGGGCGGCGTGCCGTTAAAAATAAGAAGGCTAAACTAATAAGCAGAAGAGGTGGATTTCAGGTTTTTCATTTCTGATTTTTTTTCGTCCGCAAGCGACCAAAATCCACGAATGTCGGACAAAAGGGATGTAGGTAAATCCCTGTCTAGATCCGTGGAAGGCCATTTTTATCCATTTGGCATTGGCTATGCAACTGTTCTGGGGCAACATGCATCTTTCTAGATAGAATCAAGTATCAAGTAGCTAGTATGAAGACATAAGAGTTAAGATGTTAGAACCAAGAATCAAGATGTTTGTGGAAAAAGTAAAATGTAAAAAGTGAGTGGCTGGAGTTAAGAAAAAAGACTTCGACTCTTATGCCTTCGGCAGACAGGCCACTCATACTGACACATATAGTATGGCACTAACACCTTTCAACTTTACCACTTTCCAACTCCTAAACACCTAACCTTCCAATCCGCCACGGCGGGCAAGTACTTCAAGTTTTCAATCTTCCAATCATTAAGCCATGATAAAAAACTACTTTAAAATCGCAATGAGAGGCTTTTCCAAGCATAAACTCACCTTTTTTATCAATCTTTTTGGTCTGTCACTCGGGCTTTGGGCAGCCATTCTGATAGGCCTTTGGGTGACTTCGGAGATGAATGTCAATAAGGACTTGCCTGAGGTGGAGCGGGTCTATCAGATGATGGAGCATCAATCCTATGGGGCGGATATTTTCACTACCAATTCCACGCCCGGCGTGCTGGCAGAAAGCATGAAGGAAACTCTGGCCGAAGTGGAACTTGCCTCCACCTATACCTGGTTGCAGAATTTGCTGTTTGTCCAGGGAGACAAGCGGATCAAGCTGGAAGGCCTATATGCCATGCCTGATTTGCTGAAAATCTATGACTATGGCGTGGTGGAGGGAGACCTTAATTCCATGCTCACTGAAAAAAATCACGTGGTCTTGACTGAAAGCGGGGCCATTTCCCTATTCGGAAGAACAGATGTGGTGGGTGAGGATGTGGAGATAAAAGGTGGTACCGCTATGGAAAATTTTATCGTTCAGGGTGTGGTCAAGGACTTTCCGGGCAGTTCATCCATGCAGTTTGACTTTGTGCTGCCTTATGCAGTCTTTTTTGAGGAAAATGATTGGTTGGAAGACTGGGGTAACAATGGCCCAAGAACTGTAGTACGACTGCGGGATGGGGTAGATGGGGAGAAGTTTTCTGCCAGTATGGAGAACTATATCAAGGATAGAAATGAGTATTCACACGTTCGATTGTTCGCTTATCCCTATGGTGACTACTACCTGCATGGCAGCTGGAAAGACGGTCAGCTAGTAGAAGGGAGAATCAAAAACGTCAAGCTTTTTGCCATGATCGGCCTCTTTGTGCTGATCATCGCCTGCATCAATTTTATGAATCTCAGCACTGCCAAATCCCAAAAAAGAGCCAAGGAAGTGGGTGTGAGGAAAGTGGCCGGAGCGGATAAGGGATCCCTGGTCATGCAGTTTATGTCTGAGTCCTTATTGATCACATTATTCTCGGCTGTTTTCGCAGTGCTTTTGGTAGAGGGTACTTTGCCCATATTCAACAACCTGACAGGAAAAGAGATGTACGTGCCTTATGCATCAGGTCTTTTCTGGCTAGAACTTATTGGTATTATCCTTTTCACGGGGATTGTGGCGGGAAG
>CBFGUY010000467.1:0-2055 GCA_965651895.1 uncultured Algoriphagus sp.
TTTCTCCAATCCTTGGAAGCTTCATATCTATAGTAATAGTAATCATTGTTATAGACAATCCTTTCCATCTGGAAGCCGATCCTGTTCATCTGATTCACCCAGGCAAGTTCCATAAAGATCACATTGCTCCCAGGGCCATTTCCAGCACCCAATACCTGACCGTTGTGCGTATAGCCATCCACCACATGGCCATGGATATACCAAGTATCCAGATTTCTGATATCTTCCCGTATGGTCTGTCCCGTCTGGGTCATTTCTGAACTGATCTGGAAGTAATGACCCGGTTTTTTCAAACTCATGAGATGTGAAAACCCAAATGTAAATGCCCTTCCAGACTCTGGAGTCAGCATAAAATCACTCAGCTTGCGGTCATTGTCGCGGGTACCATATTCCCCGTAGAACTCAAAGTGTCCTTCTGGGCTCAGCCATCTAAAAAAACCGGAACTAAACTGCTGCCTTTTCTCCTGTATGGGATCTACAATATTCTGGGCTTTTTTCCTTCCGTTGAAAACAGGGATAATATCCCCCAATGTAGATATATCATGCTGGTACACTTGGCTCGTAGATGCGTAACCTAGGAAAAGCCCGGGAACCCATTTAGGCTGGTAAGTAAATATCAGACCGGATAAAAATCGCTGATTGTCCTCAGGTTTGGGAATAAGCACGCTGTTTTCCTGAATCCTGTATGTCGGCCAAGGGGGCAGATATCCCGACGATTTCAAAAAACCACCGATTATCTGTCCTTCAAATGACCCTATAGCAGTTTTTACGGGTTTGCGGGTATTTGCGGTGAAGTGTATAAAACCTGGGGCATTATTGCCAAGCAAAAGTGAATTTCTCCTTCCCGGTCCCCACCAGAGGTTTTCTGAAGAAACTCCCACGGAATACTCTCTAAAGTTATAGCGGATGCTGGATTGTCCGAGATAGGCTTGGACATACGTACCTTTACCATACTGCTCCGGCATATCTATCCGGTTCATATAGTCATAATAATATAAGATACTCAGTTGATGCTCCAGCGGGAAACCTAAGTAATCCCGGTTTTGGGCGACCAACAATTCAGGCTGGAACTGCACGCTCAAGCCTCCATATTCCATATAGAAACCGGGGCTGAGGATGGTCTGAACCCCACGATTGGGAATAAAAGCACCGTCATTGACTCCAAACGCATAGGTGGAATTATACTGAAGCTTGACCACTGCCGGCATCATCAAGAATGTTCCTTTATTATCTTTTCCAAACCGGGTATGTACAGTGGAGAGATCCATATCTACCACGGAGCTATCGAGATCAAACCCATATTTTATACCAAAAGCAGATGTGGGATATAGAGGCCTGATCATAAAAGAGGAAGCAGAATCTATATCTCCGAGCAATTGGGCACGGCGTAGGTAATCATCCAGCACAGGAGTACCCACAGGCACTGTCTGGGCAGAAGCATAGTGACTGAGCAAAACAAACAGCAAGCAAGCTCCAAAACCCTTGTTCAATAATTTCCTTGTCTTCATCATTCTTAATTCACGGTAAGGGCTTCAACTGTAATACCTGCAATAGACCAGGATTCATCGCATATCGGATCAGGAGAATTTGTGGCCAACAGTTCCGCATTCATATAGATCCGGGCACTGGAATTACTATGTTCGATTATTTTAGAAAAACGGTACCTAGTCGAATACGCTGGGTCAGAACTGTATAGGCACCGCCCGGGCAAATTTGTCTGGATTGCACCGGTTTTCGGTCTGTTTGTTTTGGAAAAAGTATCCGGAAAAGACTGATAGAGACAATAGGTGGATTCACAGGGAGTATTGGAAAAGGTAGTCCGGAAAATTTCTTCCGAATCTACCCCAAAAAACCATTGATCCGGCCCACCTACACCATCAGATGAATTTCCATCCCAGGTATCATGTATTAAAATCTCTAAGGTGATTTTCAGGAGATTGTGCGAAGGCAAATCTTTCAGATTCAATGCCACTTCCTCGTTATGATAGTATCCCGCCACCGTATCATCTTCAAAAACGAAAAGTCTGCCATTCTCAAAGCCTTCCAGGTTTAAAT
>CBFGUY010000468.1:0-2043 GCA_965651895.1 uncultured Algoriphagus sp.
ACCCGCGACCTCCTGCGTGACAGGCAGGCATTCTAACCAGCTGAACTACCACTCCAATATTTTATTGACTCTGACTGATGAACTTTTTCATCAAATGATGCGGAATGGACGGGACTCGAACCCGCGACCTCCTGCGTGACAGGCAGGCATTCTAACCAGCTGAACTACCACTCCGTTTACTTCAAATCCTAGGCTTTGTTGATTTCTCAATCATTACCCCGTTTTTGAGTGATGCAAAGGTATGTTTTTGATTTGTTATTGCAAAAGCAGAAGTGAAATTTTGCGCTATTATTTCGTATTGACTTCTTTTTCAAGGAGATATTTTTATATCGTTTGATAAGAATCTGAAGCGGGCTACATGATTTTAAGGAAAACAATAACTATGAGTGCTAATTTCTTTATTTTTTCACTCAGGTTTATCCTGCATCATCTCCTTTATCAACACTATTTCCGCTTTTAGTTCTTGATACATTTGAGCCAATCTTTCAGCATCGTATTCTTCCAAATGCTCAAATCCCCTCGCCATATCTGCCAACGTCTGCATGCCAGAAGAGATGGCCGTTCCGTAGAGCTTATGCCCTGCTTCATTGATGCGGAGTAGATCTTCTTCCTGGATAACGGATTTTAACGACTCCAATGATTTATCTATTTCAGTAGTTACAATGCTTAAGATCTCCTGCAACACCTCAGGATCATTATCAGCATACTGCCTCAGTTTCTCTTCGCAGTAATGTGCGTCATTTCCTTGCCCATCCTTACTTTTATCGGAACCCGGAGCTATAGCTTTTTTATCGAGCCATTTGTCCAATATCATTTCAATAGTCTCCTCCACTACCGGCTTTACGACAAAATCGTCCATTCCTGATGCAAGGCATTTTTCCCGCTCACCTTTCACGTTGCCTGCAGTGAGTGCAACTATAGGTACACATGCGCCATTCTCCAGCAAACGGATCTGCTTGGTAGCTTCATACCCATTCATCTCCGGCATCTGCACATCCATCAGGATGATATCTGGCATTTGTTCTTGGCAATAGTCCACCGCTTCCTGACCGTTTTTCACTTCTACCACAGTAGCTTCAGGAGCTATTTTCTTTATCAGTGTCTTTGCCAACAGCATATTCACAAGATTATCCTCTGCTATCAATGCGGTAAATTCCCCCACTGACTTTACGGTCACTGCTTCCTCCTGCTCCACTTTGTTCACTTCTACTTTGTGAAGTCTGGAGAGGGATTGATAGAAATCCTGAATCTTGATAGGCTTGATCAATCTGTGCCGCACTCTTAATTCTCTACAGCTCTCTATGATTTTATGATCATCAGATGAGCTATGAAGCAATAGGATAGGTTCGTCCGAGCTCCAAGTAGGAAAGGTCTCTCTTATCTTTCGGATTGTCTCCAGCCCATCCATAAATGGCATATGGTAATCCATCAAGATCACATCAAACTCTTTTCCTGAAGCCAATATCTGCAAGGCCTCAAATCCATTGGACGCCTCAAGAGATTGAATGTTCTTCAATAAAAGCATTTCTCTGACGATCAACCTGTTGTTCGCATTATCATCGACTATGAGTACATTGTTGATCTTGTCCACATCATACCAGTCTATTGGCTCACCCTCTTCCGCCTCTAGCATCACATCAAAATAAAATGTACTGCCTTTATCGGGCTCGCTTTCCAACTCAAGCTTACTTCCCATCAATCTCAACAGACTATTTGAAATAGTCAACCCAAGACCTGTACCTCCATACTTCTTGGTGGTGGAACTGTCCTCCTGGGAAAATGCCTCAAAGATTTTCGATTGTTTCTCAGGCTTGATGCCTATGCCAGTATCCCGTACCGCAAATCGGATTTTCAAAAAGTCCCCCTTCTTTTCGAGAATTTCTAACTTCAATTCAATCTCCCCTTTTTCCGTGAATTTGGAAGAATTGCCTAGGAGATTGACCAAGATTTGCTTTAGGCGAACTGAGTCGGTGAAAACAAACCGCGGCAAATCAGTGGCCATATTAAGCAGCATTTCCAGGCCTTTATTCTGGATTTGATAGG
>CBFGUY010000469.1:0-2040 GCA_965651895.1 uncultured Algoriphagus sp.
CTTGATCCAGCGATCGGGGTGTACCGGTCATTTTGCTAAGTAATGGCTTCTTTGACTAATTTTAAGCTGGACGGAGATAGGGGCAATTGAAGGGCTGCTCTCTGTCCTTTTTCTGACATTTTGGCCCAGGTTTTTTGAAGTATGTCTATGATCTTTTCAGACTCATGCTTGGCGGCAAATTCTTCGAAATAGTATTCTAGAAAGACCAGGCAAATGACATCTTCCATCGTCTGGGTGTCTGGATCGGTTTTGAGTTGTTTTTTTCGGATCAGAAATTTTGTCCGCTCGATAGTCTCCTGATCGTAACCGGATTTTTCCAGAATATCAGCGGCCAGATCTGCGTGCATTTTCTTCAGTTCCTCTCTCCATCTCAAGTATCCTACCCGATCCATAGGGTAATCCGAGCGCGGTATTCTCCATCTAGCGATGTGCTGCGCCCGTACGGCCAGTTTCATGGCCTCCGATGAATCTGGTTCAAAATCAGCGAGTTTGTCTGTCATCCGTAGGGAATACAGAAGCTCTTTCGGTATTTCTTTGCCTTCTAGGATTTCTTTGGTGGGGTCTTCTGCATTGATCTCATCGATTAATGAGATTGCTTTCTGAAATTGGTTCATGTGTCAAATTGGATTAATCAGCGAATCCAATATATACATTTCCCTCCTGAATCCTGACCGGGTAGGTAGCAATGCTGTAATCTTCCCCGTTTAGATTGCTGCCATCCTCCAAAGAAAAGGTCTTTTTGTGTAATGGACAGGCGACCTTGGGGATCCCCTGAGAATCTCCTGTCATTCCTCGTGAGAGTACCATTTCCATCTTGTGCGGACAGAGATTCTGACAGGCGTACCATGTGTTTGTCCTGGAAAAGTGGAATACGGCAATCTGCCTGGAATTGTGCTTGATGCATGCGCCTGCATTGGCAGGAAAATCTTCTGTCTGTCCCACTCTGACCCAGTTTATCGCATGCTGCTCAGCCACTGTTTGATAGTTTTTCAATAATTCTTCCATGATTTCTTGTGATAAAAGTTTACCAAGGTCTAGGCATTTTTTGTTCTCTCATTGGTACAAACACCAAGCTTTCATCCGTCTCGTCAGAATTGACAAATGGCTTGAAGCGCTTCATCATTTGCGGGTCTTCTATAGCTTCCTTCCATTCGCAGGCGTACCGGGCTACCAATTCTTCCATTTCGGCTTGGAGTTCTTCGCCTATATTCAATCGGTCTTCTACTACCACTTTTTTCAGGTATTCTATGCCTCCCTCCAGCTTTTCAAGCCAAGGGGCTGTTCTTTGCAGAGGGGCTGCGGTGCGGATGTAATACATCAGAAACCTGTCGAGATATTTGATGCAGGTATCATCATCTAATTTCTCTGCCAAGAGCAGGGCGTGTTTAGGAGTGGCACCACCATTTCCGCATACATATAGATTCCATCCGCCTTCTACGGCGATCACACCAAAGTCTTTTCCCCTGGCTTCTGCACATTCCCGGATGCATCCTGATACTCCCCCTTTGAGTTTGTGGGGAGAGCGAAGTCCCTTGTACCGCTCTTCAATTCGGATCGCAAAGCTTACGCTGTCATGCAGTCCATATCTGCACCAGGTAGATCCCACACAGCTTTTTACTGTGCGAAGTGATTTGCCGTAGGCATGCCCGCTCTCAAAACCAGCGTCGATCAATTCCTTCCAGATCATAGGGAGCTCATGTAGCTGAGCTCCGAATAGATCGATCCGCTGACCACCAGTGATTTTGGTGTAGAGATCGTATTTTTTCGCCACTTGCCCGAGCACCATCAGTTTCTCAGGGGTGATCTCACCACCAGGTACTCTAGGTACTACAGAGTAGGTGCCATTTCTCTGGATATTGGCGAGAAACCTGTCATTAGAGTCTTGAATAGGAACTTGACGATTGGCGGTTTCCATGTATATACTGGCGAAAACAGATGCCAGCACTGGCTTGCAGGCTTCGCAGCCGTGGCCTTTGCCAAATCGGTCAAGTGCCTCGTCAAAGTCCTTGATATTGTGAAGCTTGACCAAGTCATACATTT
>CBFGUY010000470.1:0-2038 GCA_965651895.1 uncultured Algoriphagus sp.
TGCTGGAAAAAGGCAATAGTTGCATTAGGAAGCACTTCCCGGAGCATCTGTGGAAGTAGCAACAACTGGTAATCATGGATCCAGATGGTGTCATCGGGGCCGGCTTTTTTCAGGATAGCTTCGCAAAATTTCTGGTTTACCCGCACATAAGCTTCCCAGTGTTCTGGATTATAGACCATGTATTGGGTGAAATAATGAAATGCCGGCCAAAGCGTTTCGTTGCTGAATCCTTCGTAGAATTCTTCCACGTCCTCCTTGCTAAGGAAAACGGGTGCCATTTTGAGTTCGTGAAGTTCCAGGATGATTTCTGCGCGCTGCTCGGGGTCATCTACTGTGTTTCCCGGCCATCCTATCCATATGTTTTCTCCTTCTTTGTATATAGAGCCAAGACCTGTGGCGAGCCCCCCGGCACTTGGTTTGAATTCAAACCGTCCGTTTCGGTGTCTTAGACTAATGGGCAGGCGGTTGGATACGATAATGGTTTTTGACATAAAATAGTAGGTTTAAAAACAAGAAAAGGATCAGATCCCATTCAAAAAGGTGAATAAAGAAGTTACACAAAATCTCATAGAATTAAAACGATTTAAGTGCTGATGTGCCTAATTGATCTATGTTTAACAAACTAAGACACAAAAAAAGCACCCGGATTTCCGGATGCTATAGATTTTATTTGCTGGCTACTTGTTGGGACTTTGTTTGTATCCTTGACCAGATGAATTCGGCAAGATCCCTTCCCTCATCAATGCCATATTCTATGGCAGGCATATAATGGATTCCTCCATAAAATCTGCTAAGAGCCGCTTCTTCCGCAGCTTGCGAAAAGGAGTCGAATTCCCTGACAGGAAGGCCATAAGCTACCTCTGAGCTGTCAACAATGTGGAATTCATCTCCGAAAAGCTGGGCCAAGGTATAAGCTGAAGCTGCCGAGGCCACACTATGTCCACTGCTATGTTCCGGAAAAGGAGGAGTCTGCAGAAGTGGCACCCATTGTTCATCGATATGCTGGTTAATATAAGTTTCAGGTCTGATCACATTGCTTCGATATTTTTCATCCCAGCAGGAAATAAATGCCTCATTTAGAGAAATTCCGGTCATAGCCATTGCCTCGGCTGTACCCTTCCAATCTTTCCCCGCAGCTTTGGATGCAATACTGGCAATACTCATCCAATGCCCCCCGGGGGTAATTTTTTTCTCTGCAAACATCACATGCCCTTTCACATTCATTTTGTAGGGATTGCAATCCCAGAAAAGCGCTATCTCCTTTTGCTCTTGTGTAGCATTTTTATCCGATTCATACACTTCCATCGCTACTTTGTAGAACTCACTATCCGGGTCTGTAGAGAAGGGAGGTGGGGGTAGGGGCTTAAACTGTGAAGCAGAATCCATCACAAATGTTCTGATTTTATTCCAGTGTGGCTCGATTGCTTCCATATAGGCCGGTGGAGTAGGTTGCCAGGTTCCTTCCTTGCCAGTTACAGTGAATTTCGGGAAGGATCTACTCTGATGGTAATTATCCTTGGAGGAGTAAGCTTTGATGACATCACCTACTTCTCTGCCGAAAGCCACAGATGCTTCGAAAACATCTTCTGGAATCCCTTTTTTCTTCAATGCAGCAAAGGTGGCATCTCTATGCTCATTCATCATGTCTTCCGAGAAAATCAGCCCTGTTCCCACATAATAATAGGCGGCTAGGGAAGCTAGCGGAGGATATACTTTTTCCGAAGGAGAGAATGTAACTTTCTCAGAGCCATTGAGTTGTCCCAGTAATGACTCGTAATTTGGATCTGTGGTCGCAGCCACCTCATATGCGGCAAGTGAGGCGTAGGAGTAAATTCTTGCCGCTACAGGCGGGGAAAATATATCGTGGATGATCACCTCAGTGATTCTATTCTGTGCTTCACTCAGATAGTGGCCATCTTCTATTGCCTGGGAATAATCGGTCTGATTTGCGCAAGAGATTGCAGTCAGGAGTATCCCTGAGACTAGCAGGAATTTGACGATACGCATATTTAGTAGGTTAATTTTGTGCTTTGGTGTC
>CBFGUY010000471.1:0-2020 GCA_965651895.1 uncultured Algoriphagus sp.
AACTTTCCTCTTTCTCACGGGACGCAATTGCTGAAAAGGATAAGATAAAAGAACAAAAAAAAACCTGATCCCTTGTCCCGACCTCGGGGGTCTTTTTGGCATGCGTGGTGTCATAGCTCCAGAAGGCTAATCAGAGAACAAGTAAGAAAAAAAGAAAAAAAACAAACCTTCCCAGCCAATCGGGACGCCCACTTTCCAGTCTGGGTAATTGACAGCTACAAGAAGACATTGTTCATCATGGAGACTGAAAGTACCTTCGGGAACCCAGAACTCGTGTTTTTTGGGGAGTGTGGAGGCTGGAGTATAGCCTTCGGGCATAAACTCCACATCGCCCTAGAGAAATGAGCAGCGAAATCAGAATCTGGGAAACATAAATACCCGCCAGATCTTCTCAGTGGCAATATCCCAAAGGCCTCTCATAATCGCATCGGCCGACTTGGGAGGGCTAGAAGACATAACTAGAGAAAACAAAAAGAAACGAACGGTGGTGGGCTACGAGGGGGGGAAGGCGCCTCAGCTTCGTCGTCAGACGCAAGAACAATTGGGGAGGACGGGCTAAAGCAAAAGAGATATCCATGATGAAGAACTTACGTAGGAGTTGGAGAGGTTGGAACAGGTGGAGGAGGAGGTGACTCAGAAGTCTTCTTTGCTCTCTAAAACAAAAATGAGTCCATGATGAAGAACGGACCTTCTTCTTTCGCGCTTCTTGTTTTTTTGTTTTCGCGTCGAGAATTTGTTTTTCTCGCGCGTTCTTCGCCTTCTTCTTCTTCAACCGCTCTTCCTCCAGCCGCGTGCGCATGTCGGCCTCGTCTTCTTTAATCGCCCTAGCGACGAAGTCCTGGAGCCGAAGAACAGCTGCCTGGAACTGCCTCGGGTCAGGCTCCGTCCCGACAGCACTGCGCCCCGAGCGGAGCGCGGCCACCAGGGTGGTTCCCGACCCAAAGCCGTCCACAAACACCCATTCTCCGTGGCGGCTCCAGTGCATCATCGCCCGTTGATCAATCTCAACGGGCTGCTCTGAGGGATTGACGACCCCCTCCTGGTCCCTGACCTTACGCTTTTCCGCAAAAACTTGCCACACATTTTTGCGGTCAGCGGGGTCAGCCGAGAAAGACCAGGTGGCCTCGGACTGCTTGCCACGGAAGGTGACTACGGCACTTTGGGAGACGTTGATAAGGCCGTAGTCAGCCTTAGTGGGTTCAATCTTCCCCAACTTCTCGATGTTGAGGCCGATCGACCCACCGGACCAGTCCGCATTTTGATACGCCTCGCGGACCTTCCCTGTGTCCCAGAAAGAACAAAGAGCAAAGGACACACTTTCCTTGAGGGTGTTGAGCCGATCACAGGCAGCAACCCGAAGGTTAAAATCCTGCTGGCTCAACGCCACATCCCAGGGGGCAAGATTGGATCCCCAAGGAAAGTCATGGAAGACCATGGCTAGAAACACAACGATATGAGCAACAACAACAAAAAAAAAGAATGTAACAACAAGAAGGACAGGGCAAAACCGACAAGTGAGAGACCAAGATGAATCACAAAAAAAAAAGGAAACTTCATCATGGCAAGTGTGGAGACGTTTCTTCATCATGGATAGTTTGGAGATGATTTCTTCATCAAGGTGAAAAATTGTTCTCTCAATGTTTCTTCATCAAGGTGAGTTTGGAATCGTTTCGTTTAGAACTAAAGAATATTTCTTCATCATGGCGATAAAGTCAGCAAAAGAAATAATCCATCTCAAAAGTATCCATGATGAAGAAATCTTCTAAAAAGTCTCCGTGATGAAGAAATTATTAAAAAGTATCCATGATGAAGAAATAATTAAAAAGTATCCATGATGAAGAAATCATTCAAAAAGTCTCCATGATGAAGAAGTGATCCAAAAAGTATCCATGATGAAGAAATCATTTAAAAAGTATCCATGATGAAGAAATCATCTAAAAAGTATCCATGATGAAGAAAAAGTAGAGTCTCTCACTTAGGGTCACAACCACACAATCAGAACAAAAAAATGAACAAAAAA
>CBFGUY010000472.1:0-2014 GCA_965651895.1 uncultured Algoriphagus sp.
ACTGTAAATCCAGCACCTATTGTGACTATTGTACCAGACTACTGCGTGGTAGGTGGCCAAGTCCAATTGGTGGCCAACTCCAATGTTTCAGGGACGACATGGCTGTGGAATACGGGACAAACAACTTCCAGTATTTTCGTTGACCTTTCTGGCAACTATTCGGTTATTGCTACCGGTCCAAATGGCTGTACGACTACGGAAAATATCAGTGTAGCCCAAGAATTGGTAACTGACGGTGATTTCACAAATTTTGACCCTACCAACCCAAGTTTTACTACCGAATATACCCAAAACCAAAATTTCTATACTGGTGTAGCCACTTCTGGCTTATGGCCTGAGGGATATTATGCAGTAAATGAAAGTGCCAATAGTCCAAATAATGGTGTGGGATACCATCCATCTTTTTATGGAAGAGATCATACCAATAATGCAACAGGCTCTAGAAACTTTTTGATGGTAAATGGTGCTACAACTACGACTGGCACACCACCAAGACAACGTATAATTTGGCAACAAACAGTTCCTATAGAACCAAATACAGACTATTATTTCTCAGCCTGGGCAATGAATTTAAACCCAAGTAATCCTGCTATATTACAATTTGAGGTAAATGGTGTATTAGTCGGAACTATTGCTGATTTAAATCTGGCACCCAAACCTACCAGTGATGGACAGGTAAATCTGGGTAATTGGGTACGATTTTATAGTGATCCTACTTGGAATTCGGGTTCTGCCACCACTGCTGTGATTAGGATCAGAAACTTGAATACTGTTGCGGGTGGTAATGATTTTGGACTTGATGATATTTCGTTCGGAACGCTAAAGCCTTTCATCGTACTCACCTCTGAAGCAGGCACGGATGATCAAACTGTTTGCCAGGATTCTCCAATCGAGGACATAACCTACTCTGCAGGAAGTGGGATTTTTGGACCGGAAGTCAATGGCTTACCAGCAGGTGTTACTTCAGTTTGGAATGGGGTTACACTAAGATTCAGTGGTTCTCCGACAGAGTCCGGCACTTTTAACTATACAATTACCACGACAGGAGCTTGTGCTCCAGCTACGGCAACTGGAACCATAACAGTCCGTAGCACTCCTACTGCCGGAGTTATTGCCGCAGACCAAACAATCTGTGCGGGACAGAACCCTGTCGCCTTGAGCAGCCCTCAAAATGGAACAGGCCAATCGGGCTCAACCATTTCCTATCTTTGGGAATCCAATACCAACACGACTACACCAAATTGGACTGTTATCTCCGGTCAAACCGGAGCGACTTATAACCCTCCTGTCCTATCGGCAACAACCCAATATCGAAGAATTACGCTTGCAACACTTGGTGGATTAACCTGCGAATCTCCACCCACAGCACCTGTTACAGTTACCGTTCAAAATGTGCCAACTCCGGGATCCATCTCAGCAGATCAAGCAGTTTGCATGGGTGGAGATCCAGCTCCTTTTATTAGTACCGCAGCCGGAAATGGAGACGGAACCATCACTTATCGTTGGGAAAGCGCTGTAGGAGATTTTACTTCTTGGTCTACAGTCGCCGGTGCTGTTGGTGCAAACTATGATGCGCCGGTAGGTTTGTTTGAGACTACCAGATTCAGAAGAGTGACTATTTCTACTTTAAATGGTGTGGCCTGTGAATCAGTACCAACAGCACCGGTTCAGGTTACCGTCAATCCAGAACCTACGGCGGGTACAATTACTTCAGACCAAGAGATTTGTTCTGGTGGAAATCCTGCTCCATTCACTAGTACAGCCGATGGCACCGGAGCAGGAACAGTCTATTACATCTGGGAAATTGCTGTAAGTCCGTTTACCGATTGGTCAGAAATCAGCGGTGCAAACCTGCCGACCTACGATCCTCCTGCAGGATTGACGGTTAACACTCAGTATAGAAGAACAACTGTTTCAGCATTCAATGGAGTCACTTGTGAGTCAGTGCCTACTAATCCAGTTGAAATAACCATACTCCCTGAAATAGATGTAGATCCTGCAAATTCGGATCCTA
>CBFGUY010000473.1:0-1997 GCA_965651895.1 uncultured Algoriphagus sp.
ATGATAATCTGGTGTGTGTCCGTCCAATGACGGGACACCTCATGTCTTACGGTGACTAGATCTATCACTTCTTTCTGAACTTCCTGATCCCCTAACCCTATAAAATATTCCGCTGTAGGGATTTCGCCCTGCAACAAATTAGAGCGATAAAGAGCTAGGATACGGTTATAAATAGGCGTGGTAAACTCCAAGTCCTCTGTTTCAGATAGCAAGTACTGGCAAAGGTGCAATTCTTCATCACTCAGTTTCTGCCAGCCGTAATTCACCAAAATCCTGACCATCTCCCGCTCCTGGATCTTCAGAATTTCTGAAAAAGAGGTAGCTGTTTCCTCAGGAATAAGCTCATCCATTGCCTGCTCCGCAAAGAGATCATCTTGCTGCCTGGAAGAATGCTCCTTATGCCCTTTCAGCAAAATCTTATTCAGCTCGGCATGCACCACATCTTCCTCTATACTCAAAAGTCCTGAAGCCTCTTTGGCATACACAGACCGTATGATGGGATCCGGGATTTTCCCTATACTCTGGACCACCTCACGGATCACCTCTGCTTTTCGGATTGGGTTTTTGGTAAATTCCTCCTTATAGAGACTTATCTTAAAACCAATAAAATCTCGGCTATTATGCTCCAGATAATCTTGAAAAGCCTGGGAACCTACTTTTCTAGAGTAGCTATCCGGGTCTTCCCCATCCGGAAACACCACCGCTTTTACATTCAGACCGCCTTCAAGCAAAAGATCTATACCCCGTAGCGATGCCTTGATCCCCGCAGCATCTCCGTCATAGAGTACAGTCACCTGATCGGTGAATCGTTTGATAAGTTTGATTTGACCATCAGTGAGAGAGGTACCTGAGGAAGCCACCACATTTTCTATACCGGAGAGATGCAGGCTCACCACATCAGTATAGCCTTCTACCAGATAGCAATTATCTTTTTCCCGAATGGCTTTCTTCGCCTGGTACATCCCGTAGAGCACATCACTTTTGTGATAGACCGGTGTCTCAGGGGAGTTGATGTATTTTGGCTGGTTTTTCTCTTTGGTAAGTATTCTGGCTCCAAATCCGAGTGGTTTCCCTCCTATGTTGTGAATGGTAAAAACCACGCGGTTTCTGAACCTATCATAGACGCGGGAAGCATCGCCTTCTTTTTGCAAAATCAGCCCTGCCTTCAGCAAGATTTCTTCTTTGAAACCTGCTTCCTTTCCGGCTCTCAACAAATTATCCCATCCATCCAACGCATATCCCAGATCAAACTTCTCTATGATGGCAGGGGTGAATCCCCGTTCTTTGAAATAACTTAGCCCTATGGATTTGCCCTCTTCGGATTGCAGGTTCTTTACAAAAAAGTCACGGGCGAAACCTAAGGCGATCAATAAGCTCTCCCGCTCATTCTGTGCCTCATTCTGCTCTGGAGTACGTGACACATCTTCTTCTACTTCAATCCCGTACCTGCCTGCTATATGCCTGATAGCCTCTTGGAAGCCTATCCCCTCTATATCCATCACAAACTGAATGGGATCACCGGCTTTGCCACAGCCAAAACACTTATAGATCTGTTTTGCCGGGGAAATAGAAAAGGAAGGTGTTTTTTCCCCATGGAACGGGCAGTTGGCCCAGAGATTTTGCCCTTTCTTTTTCATGGGCAAATAATCACCGATCACCTCTTCGATGTCCATGCGTTCTTTGACCTTGTCCGTAGTAAGTTTGCTGATGCTCATAGGAAAATGAATGAGACAAAGGTAATCGCTGAAACTGTAAAATGAGAACTTTCTGGGGATTCTGCCAGTTCACAAGTACAAGACATTTCACTTCGCTCTTTATTTAGAAGGCTTTATGCTCTAAATTGCGCCAAAATTACAACGTTTACCTCATGCAGTTAACTAAGGATAACCTCCTGAAAACACTTTCCCGAGTACAAGACCCCGATCTAAAGAAAGATCTGGTGACTCTGGGAATGATACAAAAAATCGAAATCAACGGAAATAAAGTCAGTTTCAGCG
>CBFGUY010000474.1:0-1983 GCA_965651895.1 uncultured Algoriphagus sp.
GGAATTCATTGCTTTGCAATCCACCGGCTGTTGGGCTCTGAAAGCCTTCCTGAACCACCCTCCCTTCGTAGGTTTTGAATAACACTCCTTTTTTCACAAAGTAATTCAAGCTGCCTGCTTTCACACCATCTCCAAATACAAAATAGAATTTGTACCAAAATATTCCAGCTAAAACTCCGACTAAAATAATACCGGCAATCCACGCAAATTTTTTCATAAAGAGAATGAGTTTAGGTAAATATAGAAACCGACTTGATTTTTATTTTAAAAAGGTGATAAAAATCTTTTGATAACGTATAAAAAAAATGCTGCCCAAAAGCAGCATTGTATTTCAATTACTTTATGAGCCATAGATAATCTCCATATCCTTTTGCTTCCATGTCTTCCTTAGGGATAAACTTCATGGCAGCTGAATTCATGCAATAGCGAAGGTTCGTAGGTTCTGGGCCGTCATAGAATACATGTCCTAAATGACTTTTGCCAAACTTACTTCGAACTTCCACTCTTAACATTCCCAGATCGTCATCAGTGGGCTTTTCCAGTGTCCTGGCATCAATAGGTTTGGTAAAGCTAGGCCAGCCCGATCCAGACTCATATTTTTCTTTGGAACTGAAAAGTGGTGCGCCTGAGACTATATCCACATAAATCCCTTCTTTGTGGTTGCCATTATATTCATTTTGGAAGGACATCTCAGTTGCATCTTCCTGGGTTACCTCGTATTGTAATTTTGTAAGATTTTTCTTCAGCTCTGCCTTAGATGGAGCTGTGTACTTTTTATCTGAAAGCTCAGGCCAATGGGATTTTATGAACTTGTCCCTTCCAGAACCATTTCTATAGGCATAATAGTCCTGTGGGTTTTTCTTATAATAGTCCTGGTGATAATCTTCAGCAGGATAGAAATCAGTGAATTTGATGATAGGGGTTGCTATAGGCTTTTCAAACTTCCCTGATTTATCCAATAGCTTTTTGGATTCCTCTGCTACTTTTTTTTGTCCATTATCATGATACCAAATAGCTGATTCATATTGGGTGCCCCTGTCATAAAATGAACCTCCTTCGTCAGTAGGGTCAAAGGTTTGCCAGAAGATGTCCACTAGTTCGGAGAAGCTGATGACCTCCGGATCGTAGGTGATCTGAACAGCTTCTCTATGCGAAGTTTTCCCGCTAGACACTTCTCCATAGGTGGGGTTTTTCTCTTTGCCTCCGGCATATCCTGAGATGACGGTAATTACTCCATCTATATCTTCAAAGGGCGCTTCTACACACCAGAAACAACCACCTGCAAAAGTGGCTAGTTCTTTCTTTCCTTTATATTCTTCAAGTTTGTTGGTGTCAGTGGAGGATTCCTGTTTTTGAACCGAGGTATTTCCGCAGGCAAACATCAAGGTAAATAGCAGGGACACCATAGGAGGCACTAGTTTATTTGTACTAAACATGCTGTTGTTCTTCGTGTGGGTGAGATGTTGTTACTAATACTCTAAACTCAATTAAAGGTGATGTGTTTAGCGTTTTGTGTTAATCAGTGTTATTAGAGTGAGATACGAGATAAGATCTTCACCGGTTTGTCCTGAGATTTGTATAGTATTCTACGCTAAATTTTTTCAACATAGACTTTTCATTACAAAAATGGCGTAAAGACCTCTTTCCATAACTCATAACCTTTCTCATTCATATGAAGGTTGTCTTCTAAGAAAATATCAGCTCTGGGGTTGCCGGAATCATCCAACATGATGTCCCAAACATTCACAATATTTACGTTGTCGTGTGTAGTGGCGTATTGTCTGATCAGGTCGTTAAGCGCTTCATAGGATACTTTTTTGTCCCAGCGGGAAGGGCTCGGTTTTGCAGCGATCAGATTCACTATGGTTTCAGGATGCTTGGAATGGATCTTAGTGACAATTTTATCCAGGCTATCCATAATATCTGATATTTCCTGCCCGGCATTGATGTCATTGTCCCCTTCATAGATGAACACTTTAGAAG
>CBFGUY010000475.1:0-1981 GCA_965651895.1 uncultured Algoriphagus sp.
TTTTCCAGCAGCGCCCGGGTCAGCGCCAGTCCAATGCCGCGATTGGCCCCGGTGATCAAAAGGGTTTCCATGTCTCAATCTTTCGGTGTGGGGTGTTTGTTCAGCATTGAATGCTATCAGCGACTATGGGTCAATGCAGTGAAGAAGTCTGCATCGGAGACGGCTGTTAGGATCTTTTCGGATTATAGAGCAAACTCATCCGATTTCATCTTCAGCAACGTTCTTGTCGGGCAGGTTTAATGGGGAGGGGTCCGATTGCCAGCGGTTTCGAAGTGTCATGATTCGTTCCTCAAGTTTTTGCTGTTGTTCAGCATCCAGAATGGGGCGTGATTTTTCGATGGTTTGGTGCATGAGCATTTTCATTTGAGGATTCAGATCCCTGCGAATTTGTCTGAGGTTTTCGGAGAAATCTTCCATTACAGGTTGGAGGTCGGTTCTCTGAGATTCCGATAAATCGAGTTTGGAGTATAACACGCGATAAGTGAACTGTTGTACGGTGACGGGGTCAGATCTCATAAAAGACCGGACTTTATAACCGACCAGTGAACTTGTACAGACAACACCAAGGGCGAACCCAAGGATGATCCATAAAAAGGGTTTGATGATCTTCATTTTGTAAAAATTCTATGGATACAGAAACGAAAATTGCCATCCGTTAATGATGCATCCGATCCACACATCCTGTAGCGTTGAGAACAGCATGAACATGGCAATCGAGCACAATGCGATATCAAATCCAAGCAAAGAAACAGTGCCGGGACTCCATCGATTTGCATCGTTTGAGAGAGGTTGATGAAGTCTTTGGAAGAGTCTGGATTCAAATCCGTGTGTGAGTGCGATTGGATCGGGAGTTCGTGGACCAGACTTTACCGCATCCAGTAGTTTATCAATGTGAAGGGTTTTGTCAGGTGGTGAAAGGAGGGGAAGATGGTTTTGACGTTTCATGTTTTACGACAACGTGATTCATTTTCAACGAGCCTGTGAATCGCGGATTCCAGCTCTTTACGGGCACGATAAACCTGTACACGGGTGTTTCCAGTGGACCAGGAATGGGTCTCTGCAATATCATTGATGCTGTATCCCTCCAATTCATACATCACGATGAGCGTGTAGGATTTTGGAGACAGTTTTGACATGGCAGTTTCGAGAAACTCCCGGGCGTTTAGTCTTTCGATTTCGCTGTCAACGGAAGGATCATGCTTTGCATGCGCAACGCCCATTGTTTCCTCAAACAATGGAACCCAGCGAGATTGCCTGCGATATCGTTTTCGCAAGTGATCTTTGCAGCGCCGAACCGCAATTTTCCTCAACCAGTGGGTAAAAGGGGCTTTCCCCTCAAATCGTGGCAAGGAACGGTGGATTTCGATAAAAATATCCTGAGCGAGCTCATCAAGTTCGGCTTCATTTTTCGTAAATCGGCTTGCAAGGCATAAGACCTCAGATTTGTGCTCGTTGACCAGTTTTCGAAATGCGGAGGGATCGCCATGTTGTGCCTTGAGAATGTAGGATTCCATCTCATTTGGGTCACACGATTTTTTCAATAGATTTGGAATGATACTGGCTGATGCAAGCAGGCGGTTCAATGAACCAAGTCGATGATCTGTGCAGTGATTTCGACTGCATTTGCAAAGTCCGACAAAGGACTCCAATCCCACAAGTGTGCTGCCGAACTGGGCATGAATGTTAATCATATCACACGGATTGAAGGACAAACGAATCATGCAGATAC
Source organism: uncultured Algoriphagus sp. (assembly GCA_965651895.1). Classification (GTDB taxonomy): domain Bacteria; phylum Bacteroidota; class Bacteroidia; order Cytophagales; family Cyclobacteriaceae; genus Algoriphagus. The sequence continues at coordinate 1,730 of CBFGUY010000475.1, forward strand.
GGGTTGTGTCATGCGACCTGCGATTAAGCCTGGTTTTCCCGCCGGGCTTCTGCCCATTCTTTCAGCTTTTCTTTCATTTTCTCCTGTTGTTTGAGCAGTTCTGCGAATTGATCGTTGTTGAGAATCGCTTTATAAGCTTCATTTTTCTCCCCCTGAATCTGCTTCATTTTCCTTAGACGTTTCCACTTTCGATCATCGGATTGGAGCAACTGAAAGCTCCTGATCGCATATTTTTCGTTTATACTTTGAATG
>CBFGUY010000476.1:0-1978 GCA_965651895.1 uncultured Algoriphagus sp.
CCCTGTTCTTTGAGAATATTTGCAAAGTTGAATCTGGTGGAGATAATACCTGAATAATCATCCAACCTATGGTAAATCTGTACTGCAAGATCCAGATTGTTGGCTGCTTCCATGTATTTCTTTTGTTGGAAATAGATCAGTGCAATATTCTGGTAGGCATTGGCTTCCTGATTCTCTTCTTTCAGTTTTTGTGCCCATTCCAGGCTCTTCTGTAGGAAATGCATGGAGTTGGTAAGATCTCCCTTATACTTATAGGCCAAACCCATTAAACTAAATGCCACAGGCTTGCCATTTTCGACTTCAGCAGCATCCAGCAATTGAATTGCTTCCTTCAGATTGATCACAGTGGAGTCGTAATTCCCCTGCTTGAAATATAGGTTACCTATCGCATAATGTGCTTTTGCCGTGTACACAGGCAATTCGTATTCTTTGCTCAGTGCAAGCATTTTTTTGGCATGAATCCAGGCTTTTTCGGGATCCGTGGAAGCATGCTGGGCATATTCAGCCAAGTGCCTGTTCAATTCCTCCTCAGGGGTTGCGCCCAGTACAGCTAGAGCTGAAATCAAGGAAAAAATATAAGTAAAAATAAAAGTCCTCAAAGTTGGGGTTAAAGCGCTGTTAAATGGAACTAAGCCTGTATTAAGAGCTAATTACGGCAAAGAATTAAAAAAATCTTACATCTGTGCCAGATTTTTATGTTTATGGATGTGCTCTTCCGTCTAAGGATACCAAAAAAGGTCGGAATCAAAATCAGCCCGACCTGGTAAAATATCGGAAAATCAGGAGATCAATCAAAGCTCCCAGCCCACTGTAGTCTGTACCACATAATCGAGCTGGGCAGCTCCTCCAACAGGCTGATTGTCAAAGTTCATCGTCGTACCGACTTTCAGGTAGAAATCCGAGAAAAAGTCGTACTTGACATCAAGTTTGAAATCCGTTCTAAAACGTCTAGACTCGGTAAAACTCGGGTAAGCCATCACACTGGTCAATAGGTTGAGATCGCCTATATCATAGAGGTTTAGCTCGGCTCCCAGCATTCCTTCCCCGGAATTTCGGGAAGGAGTGTCATCAAAATAGGATTCAGAGTTCAAGTTGACACCTGCCTGGAAACCGAAATAGGTTTTATTGGTATGGATCAAATATTTACCCAAACCTATCTGATTACCAATCCGGCTTCTGATCAGTTGCTCCGTATTGGATAAGAAGGTGAAGTTGTAGAGCAAAAACCAATCCTGCGGAAGAAAATAGTTATATGCAGCACTTGCATCAGTACGCTTTACGTCCCCTGCATTCTCCTGCGTGGATCGTAGTACATTATAGGAGGAGGTGATTTTCCACAGGTCTGCCAGGTATCCCAATCCACTTCTGACATTAAGTTGCTTGAGATTATTCGCCCGTGTAAGACTCCAGCCAAAATCCACATTGGCAGAAAGACGGCTCCAGAAACCTTCATCCAAGACATTGAGATATACTATATCCGGCAAGTTTACTAATTCCTTACCTCCGTTAGGCTCCTCTGTTTCCCCTCTTCTTCGCGATATAGTCAGTAGTAGCCCTTCAGGGTCATAGGTATCTATCTCTGCGTTTATGCTATCTAAACTGTTCAGTGTACCATTGTATCGCTTACCATTACTTAGTGTGATAAGGTACTTCGATGTTGAAGTTATTTTCTTTACCTCATTCCAGGTAATCTTAAAATCTGAATCGCTATAGGCTGTTTTCATAGTCAAAACACCTTTATCCATGCTTTTTATTTCCCCTACAATGATATTGCCATTGCTCAGCCAGAGTGAGTCAGTCTGGGCCGAGGTCTGGAAAAATACAGCTAATACAAATGCTAAAAACAGTACACCTTTCTTCATATAAGCATAATTTGTTTTAATAGAACTATCTAGTCTACCATCATAGACGGAACTGAAGCCCCAAAACTGAAAATCAATGCTCCTGTGTAAGACTTGGAATCATTATCAAACTGATA
>CBFGUY010000477.1:0-1968 GCA_965651895.1 uncultured Algoriphagus sp.
ATGTACCCTCCCCCTCGCTTCAGCTCTAGCTAACGCCCGATAGTCTGTTCTCACCTGGCACAAAAAGTCAACAGACTAGCCGTGTGGTGTGGACGCGCAACCCAATCCTATTGCTAGGGCGGGCTTGAAGTACCCTCTTCCTTCAAAAAGCCAGGGCCCCTGTAGACCTTCCTCGAGGACTGATCTATCTTGTGTTATTGGAATAGCACATGATCGCACTTTTGACAAGCATCCTTTTGCCAAAGATCGTTGAATGTGGGTCAAGCACCAGCTTACGTGATCCCAACATATACTTGGAGTAGAATTTATCTATCGCTGCCTTTGCCATCCTAATACCCGAGACTGTATCTTTGCCGTCGTCCCCTGGGGCGCCTGGCTGGTAGGCAAGTACTAGGTAAACCAACAGTAAATAAATTCCATATTCCCCAAGTACCCGATCGTTTGTCTTCAATTCTGCTTATCAGAGTTTCAGATCGAAGATAGTAATCCTGGTCGAAGCAACGTTCTCCAACGTACTATTGGTGTTCAGGTACATTTTTGAATAACTGTCTGATATAGTTCCCACTGCATAGATACTAGTTCATACGCCTAGTATCCCCCAACAAATTAGAAATACAGATTTCCAATGGGTGATCTCGGTCACCATTATACAATATTTATGATTGCCCAATGTTGGAATGGCCAATCTTATTATTGGAATGGCCCTTCTTATTCTAACCTTGCCTAAGCGCCTACCCGAGATCGGACTCGAGGGTAGGTAAGACCGGAACGATAGTGGAGGCCACCCTAAATAAGTAGATATAAATCAATAGATATAAATAAGTAGATATAAATAAGTAGATATATATAACTATATGAATAGGTATTCCATTGCTGTTATGAACAGGTAATACATCCCTTTCCGTTGCACATAGAATTGAATGCCCTCCCTCCGCACATACCCTAACTGAGCTATTCCCGATATTTCTATCGATATATTCCCTATCGTATAGACGAGGGGTGCCCTTCCTCTGCTTCACCTCCCGGACAGGTATGGAAATCGTAATCAATAGTGGAATGCAACGGAGGGATATGCTCCAACTACTCTAGGAGTGTATCCCGTAGTGAGTGGAACGGCGCTTGAGGAATGGTTGCTTATTAGGTCCGGTCCGTTAAGGTAGTAGTACTTGTTTAGTAACTCACTTGTCCTTACCGTACCGTTAAAAGGCAAAAGTAGTAGTAAATAGATAGTAGAGAGAGCAACACCTTGGTAAATTACTAGCTTGTTGCTCGATCTTCTACTTGTTTTCATTAGTAGGAAATAGTAGAGAGAGCAACTCCTTAGTAAATGACTAGCTTGTTGCTCGATCTTCCAGTGGTTTTCTTTTTTTTGCTTCTTTTTTTTCTTTTATTTTGCAAAAAAAAATAGAAGGCATTTCTGCACATCGTGAAACTGCTACTGTTGCCTTTTTCCTTGCTTTGCTTTTTCCCTTCCTCCCTCATAAATCCCTCCAATCCATCTATTGTTCTTGACGATGATTTTCATACCTGTTGTTCTGTCCGGTATGGAGCCAGCGTCGTCATAGGTATACCAGTCCCCCTGCCCAGTTGCAAACTGATCGGATCCTTTATATGGTTGAATCCTGGCATGGCACCCTCCCGGTAGTGCCAGGGGACAGCAACTAAAATGGTCGTGGGACGGCCCATAATTAGCAGCTGGTGACCGCCTTCTTGTCGCCCATCTCTTTAACTCCTGTAGTAAACCTTCGGCAAATGGCTTATGGATCCTCTGATCCTAAGTAGAGTGCTAACGCCCGCTATTTCTTAGGAAGCTGACCTTGCCTTGAGTTTGATCCAAGAGCTGATTTCTGTATTTTATCTATTGGGCTACCCTGAAATTCTCCTAGGTAGCGCTGCTTGCTCCCTAGTTTATAATGTACCCTCCCCCTCGCTTCAGCTCTAGCTAACGCCCGATAGTCTGTTCTCACC
>CBFGUY010000478.1:0-1953 GCA_965651895.1 uncultured Algoriphagus sp.
GCGGCCCGGATAAATCCCCGGTTTTGTATCCCTGAAAGGTCAAGTATATAAGTTTCCTTCTTGAATTTAGATGCTAGATTCTTCTCTATAAAGGTACATTGAACGCCAAACAAGAGGAGAATCAATACAGAGAAAAAGAGGATTAGTGCTTTTTTCATTCACTAGAGCCATCAGGCTCTGGATGTTACGAATCCCTTTTTGGCAAATGCTGTGCCAAAAGAAAAACAAAGCATTTCTTAAAAAAAACAAAGAATTAAAGGAAGATAACTCCTAAAACCTTAACCCTACAACTAATCTTCGGAAGGAAGGTTTAATTCTTGATAACTATTATCAAAGAAAATCTTGCCTGAGAGTCTTCTTAATTCGATTTCCTGCTCTTTAATATTGAATATGGAAGTGATCAGCCTGTTCTCCGCAGTAAGTAAATTCACCTGCGCATCACGGAATTCCAGGTAAGAAGCAATCCCTAATCTAAACCTCTCAAGGGCTATTTCAGAACTCTCCTTAGCTACTGCATAATTCTTCTTCTCTACCTCCAGCAAGTTACGGTTGGTGGTATAGGTATTGTAAGCCCGGTGTATATCAGAACGAAGCTGTATCTCATATTGATCTACGGCATAGCCCTGGATTTTCTGCTGCACCTTTGCATTTTGGATCCTCCTGTTCAGTGTAAATCCATTAAACACATTCAGCGTGATATTCCCACCATAATTGAACCCTTCCCTCTGGTTTTGAAGAAGAAAACCCGCATCTGAGTTTGAGGTATTGTTAACGTAAGATCCATTCAGGTTGATGACTGGAAGCCGGCTGGCTCTAATTTCCTTCAACTCTAAGTATGCCACGTTTGCCTGACGCTGGGTGATGAGATAGGTTTTATTCTCCAAAAAGGCATTTTCAACCAGATTTTCCAAAAACAAAGGTTCTCCAATTGCAATCGTATCGTCCACTGTAAACTGTACATCTGGATTCAAAGCCATGATTTCATTGAGGTTGACACGGGCATTTTGGATGACCTGCTCCTGGCCAAGCAGTAGGCTTAAATCAGAATTGTAATCCACTTCCGCCGTCAAATAGTCGCGTTTGCCAGCCCCTCCCAGCGAATACTGGGCTTCCGCTATATCCAAACGGGCCTGGCTGAGCTCCAAGGTACGTTCAAGAACTTTTTGCCGCTGTAGCTCCAGCACCAGTCGGTAGTAGGCGGATGATATGTTGGCCACCGTATTTTCTACTGCCACTTTGGCGTCCAACTCGGATATTTCGGTCAACACTCCCAGCCGCTTTAATACGATGAAACTCTCCGGCCGGAATCCATAGATGCCTGCAATAGTAAGGTTCTTTGACCTGGATTTTGCGTCGTCTATGGTGTTTGGTTCAGGACTGGTGGCAAAACGCTGCTCCACATCTTCAATACTATAATTCCGCGTATAGATAGCGTCCACTATAGGCATCAGGTAATCACCTTGGCCAATACGTTCATTTCTCTCCTGGATATCCACAGTTTCCACGGCAATTTTGATATCCAGATTTTTTTCCAAGCCTATAGTGATGGCTTTCTCCAGATCCAGAGATTCGCTGCTTTGCGCATAAATACTTGTTCCAAAAACACTCAAAATGAGTAGTAGGCTGATTTTCTTCATTAAATTCTGGCTAATCTTCCTTCTTTGGAAGTGAGATAAGTATAAATAGCTGGGATTACAAAAAGAGTAAGGATTGTAGCAAATGCCAATCCACCGATCACAGCAGCTCCCATAGGTACACGGCTTTCGGCTCCAGCTCCCAACCCAAGAGCAATAGGCAAAATCCCCAAAATAGTGGATAAACTGGTCATCAAAATTGGCCTGAACCTAGCTACAGCCGCTCCATATATAGCCTCTTGTACAGACATGCCGGTTGCCTTTCGTTGATTGGCAAATTCCACGATCAGTATCCCGTTTTTGGTCACCAGGCCTATCA
>CBFGUY010000479.1:0-1951 GCA_965651895.1 uncultured Algoriphagus sp.
TATCTGGCTGAGTTGCAGATGAGAGTGGATGGATCTTCCAATTTCCCGAAAGACAGCAGATATGGTTTCTTCCCCTCCTTATCTGTGGGCTATAGGATATCTGAAGAAAGCTGGTTTAGGGAGAAAGTAGGCTTCTTTGATGATCTCAAATTCAGGGCATCATATGGTAAGCTTGGAAATGACAACGTTGGGCAGTTCCAGTATTTTGACAACTACTCCTTCAACAACCGCTACGTACTCGGAGATGTAGTCCACACAGGCATAGATCTCACGAGACTCGCCAATCCAAATATTACCTGGGAAGTGGCTACGAAAACTGACATCGGCTTTAATGCAATTTGGTTGAAGAAATTTACTACTGAATTCATCTATTTCCAGCAGGACAGAAGCAAGATCTTGACGATCAGAAATGCCTCTATTCCGGGAACTTCCGGTATCGTAAATCCATACGATGGAGAATCACTTGTGCCTGCGGAAAATATAGGGGAGGTAAAAAGCCACGGTTTTGAGTCCACCGTAGGCTACCAGCACGAAGGTAATTTCAGCTTTGGGGTAGCGGGGAACTTTACTTACGCCAAAAATGAAATAGCATATATAGACGAAGCTGCAGGTGTACTGGATTATCAGCGTCAGACGGGAAATCCTATGAATACTTATCTGCTCTATAATGCTATAGGTATTTTCAGAAGCCAGGAAGAACTGGACAGTACTCCTCATGTGCCGGGAGCGATGGTGGGTGATCTTATTTATGAGGATTTCAACGGGGATGGAGTAATAGATGCCGATGATATGGTCCGAAGTAAGTACGGCAATATCCCTCAGATTACGTTTGGTATGACACTGAATGCTGCCTGGAAAAATTGGGATTTCTCCGCTGTGATTTCAGGACAGTCACAGGTAAGCCAGTATGTACTGCCAGAATCAGGAACAGTCGGTAACTTCTACAGTAGCTGGGCAGATAACCGATATTCTCCGACAAATCCTGAGGGCACTTTCCCTAGAGTCAGTGAGAGAGCCTCCTCCGCTGTCAGTGGTGGATTATACAGGAATAATTTCTGGTTGAACAACGCCTCATTTGCCCGATTGAAGAATGTGCAGATCGGTTACAATGTGCCTCAGCCTGTTTTGGAAAAACTATCCATCAGCAGTCTGAAGATCTATGCGAATGCCTTCAACCTATTCACACTCACCAAGGTGAAAGACTATGACCCAGAAGGATCCAGCGAAAGTGGGCAATTCTATCCTCAGCAGAAGATCATTAACCTAGGTGTCAATATTCAATTCTAAACCCGAAAAAAATGACTACTAAAAATATATTAAAACCTTTCTTGGGTATAGCGCTGAGCGGCATATTGCTGGGCGGATGTCAGGAGGATTTTCTGGATGTAGTGCCTACTGATAGAGTCTCTGATGCTTCCATTCTATCTGATTCCACACTCTTCGAGGCCTATGTGATCAATAGATACCTCGGAGTTAGATTGACTAACAAAGAAGGTGATGCCTACCAGCCTGGGTTTGGGCGAGGCTTCGAATATGCCATGTGGAGCTCTCTTACCGATGAGTCTATTTACAATAATGATGATAATACATGGTTTATCCAGCAGGGACAGCTTTCCCCACAGAATACCGGAATAGCGGGTACTTTCTGGGGTAGATCCTACAGGAGTATCCGGGAGGTGAATTATGCGCTTGCCAACATCGGTGAATTGGAAATGAGTCAGTCTGGAAAAGACAGGCTGATTGCTGAACTGAAATTTATCCGTGCATTCCGCTATTTTGACCTGATCAAAAATTACGGTGATGTGGTGCTGATGGGGGACAATGTAGCCCAACTAGGAGATGACTTCACAGACCCTTCCTTTTATGAACGGGCTCCCAAAGAAGAGGCAATAGCCTATGCTGTTCAGGAGTTGGATGCTGCGGCAGCAGGATTGCCTCAAACTAACAGTGC
>CBFGUY010000480.1:0-1942 GCA_965651895.1 uncultured Algoriphagus sp.
CTTTTTTTATGTCTAGCTTATTGTAAGGAGTGTTTATAAATCCAGTCTATTGTTTTCTTGATTTATATCAGCAAGCCTTTTACTCGGATCTATTTCTATTGATTTTATAGTCGAGGATTTTTTACTTATAGTGATGGTTTTGCTCAGATTTGTCCATGGCCACGCCACAGACATCACTCGTGGAGCTGCTTCAGCTTCCTGAGGTTTCTCTCCTCTCATGATTTCCAAGGGTAGATATACCATCTCAGAAGTACCATCCTTATACGTAATCAGCAAATCTATAGGCATAGGCATCAGCCCGATACGCTCCAAGGTAATATCAGTCTTATCACCATTTTCAGATACGTTCTTGATACCATAATCTATAGTCTTGGTGGTATATACAAAGTATTCCTTATACCAATCTAATTCCAAGCCACTCTCCTTTTCCATGACACGGATAAAATCATTTACATTGGGATGCTTGAACCCCCAGGTGTGAAAATATCTCAACATCCCTTTGTCTCTAGTCTCATCTCCGATAATATACCCCAGCTGGGCCAAAAACACAGCTCCCTTAGAATACGAGGCTATGCTGTAAGCGGCGTTAGTATTATAATGGTCAGCATGTGTACTCATCGGCTCCTCTTTGCCCGAACTCACCAATCTATAGTAGCCTGAATATGCCCCTTTTAGCGGATCTTCACTCGCTTGATAAATCGCTGACATGGCCAAAGAAGTGGCATAGCTTGTAAACCCTTCATCCATCCAAGGGTATAGCGCTTCATTGGTGGCCAAAACTCCCTGAAACCAGCTATGAGCCAGTTCATGTACCATCACTCCTACAAGACTGCTTAGATTCCTTCCGCCTGTAATCAGCGTGGACATAGGGTATTCCATGCCACCATCACCACCTTGAATTACAGAGAACTGCTTATATGGATACTCGCCAAAATGCTCAGACATAAATTCGATTGCTTTTGGAGTATATTCTTTTAGTTTTTCCCAGTTTTCCGTTGATCCTTCCTTGGGAATATATAAGTGGTGCACGGTGATGCCATTAGCCATCTCCACTTTATCATGGCGGTACTTTGGATCTGCTGCCCACATGAAGTCGTGAACCTTTGGAGCATGGAAGTGCCAAGTCAGCTTATCTCCCTGAGGATGAGTGACGCTTACTCCCTCATCTTCATACCCATATCCAATCTCATTAGCATTTTGAAGGTAACCTGTTCCACCTAGTATGTAGGATTTATCAATTGTGATTTTCACGTCAAAATCACCCCAGATTCCATAAAATTCACGGCCTATATAAGGATTGGCATGCCATCCCTGCTCGTCATATTCAGACATCTTAGGATACCACTGTGACATAGAAAAGCGGACTCCCTCGTCACTGTCTCTTCCAGATCTTCTGATCTGCAAGGGAACCTGTCCCTCAAATGACATTTCGAATTTAGCCTCCGAATTTGGCAAGATAGGTTCAGCAAGCTCTACTTCCAGGATAGTTCCTACCTCTTTATATTCTACCGGTGTACCATTCATCGTAAGGTTATTTACGCGCAGATATCCTATTTCGTCAGGCTTCAGCTTGCTGATACGGGTACCCACTCGACGGTCCGGATCTGTGATAGTTCTTGATCTCTGATCCATCATACTGCCTGGCTGGAAGGCATTAAAATACAAGTGATAAAACACCCTATCCAAGGTATCAGGAGAATTGTTTGTGTAAACCAATACCTGGGTTCCTTTGTATTGATTGGTATTGACGTCCATATCGACATCCATCTGATAATCAGCAGCCTGCTGAAATCTACCCGTTTGGGCCAAGACTCCACTGCTCATTACCATGAAAAGAAAAAGCCCTTTGAAAGGCTTTGCCAAGTTTATATACATAATCATGAAATTTTTACAAAGAAAACCAAAATGGGATCACAGCCCAAACCACCCGTAAAAAACAAAG
>CBFGUY010000481.1:0-1920 GCA_965651895.1 uncultured Algoriphagus sp.
GTCGATAACCACGATACGCAGCCCCTTCAAGCCTTGGAAGCTCCTGTAGAATCTTGGTTCAAACCACTGGCTTATGCTGTGATTTTATTGCGTAAAGACGGTTATCCATGTGTATTTTATCCAGATCTATTTGGCGCTAGCTATTGGGACAAGGGAGATGATGGACAAGATTATGAGATATTCATCAATCGCATCGATGAATTAGAACCTATGCTCTATGCCCGGAAGGTTTTTGCTTTTGGCCTACAGCGGGATTATTTCCAGTCTTCGAATGTGATCGGATGGACCAGGGAAGGTGACAATGAACACAGCGGCTGCGCAGTGGTCATGTCAAACAGTGATGGAGCTACTATTTCCATGGAAATCGGGGAAAGATATGCAGGAAGAAGCTTTAAAGATATGTTAGGGAAAATCCCTGATGAAGTCTGGGTCAATGAATCAGGCTGGGGAGACTTCCACTGCGGACCAGGCTCAGTTTCTGTATGGACAGAAGTAGTATAAGCTACGAGAGGCTGTCTTATAATTAATAATTGTCACATTGATCGAAGTCGAAATGGGCTTAATTAGCACATAGAAGACTTCGACTTTCATGCTTTCTGCAGACTGGCTGCTCAGTCTGACAAGGAAACATACTTATGAGACAGCCTCTTTTTCTTTGTAATCCAGATTGTTTGGCGGTTCTTCCTTCTGACAATACCTGTTTCACAGTTTAAGAATTGAAAAAGCAGCTACTTAAGCTTCTGGTTATTTCTGTGCCTGTCAATATCCCGTATATTTTTCTTCTCAAAGTTTTTTTTCATAGCCTCTGTCAGATCCACACCTGTCTGATTTGCCAGACAAATAAGTACCCAGAGTACATCTGCCATTTCATCACCAAGGTCTTTGCCTTTATCAGACTCCTTGAAGGATTGCTCTCCGTAAGTTCTGGACATGATTCTGGCGAGTTCTCCAACTTCCTCCATCAGAATGGTCATATTGGTCAATTCATTAAAATATCTGACCCCTATCGTCTTAATCCATTGATCAACTTGGGCTTGCGCTTCTTTTAGTGTGATTTCTTCGGTCATAGCACTTTTTGTTTTAGTCAAAATTAACAATCAATTGATGGAGTACCCCCGTGATCAAGGTTAAAAGGATCAGTTATTGTTAAAATAGAACCCTGGAAGGAATGCTCTTGCAGTACTATAATCTTTTCCGATCGGCAAAAACAAAGTGCATGAACAATTATTTTGAAGCTATCCGGACTTCACTTATTTACTTTCCTTTAGTCGCTCTATTGAGCATTGTCCCATTTGTTTATTTTCAGTACAGAAAAATCGGCTATGTACAGTTCGACAGAAGCGTGGTATTCTACATTTTCTCGTTTTATGCGATGACCGCTTTTTTCCTGACCGTTCTTCCTCTCCCCGAGATTACCGAGGGTTTTTGTGAACTAAGGGCAGGAAAAGTAATTCCAAGCTTTTTCCCGTTTCGATTTGTGAAGGACACTTTCAGGGAGGTTCAAGGGAATATTTCTCTTTTTAGCATTGTAAAAAGCCATGCCTTTATGGTGACTGCTTTCAATGTTTTACTATTAATGCCGCTAGGTTTTTTTCTCAAATACCTGTTCCAAATCAAAAATGCCGGGATCGCTACGTTGATTGGTTTCCTCACCTCACTTTTCTTTGAAATCACACAGTTAACAGCTCTTTACGGATTGTATCCTTGTAGGTACAGGCATTTCGAAGTGGATGATTTGATCACCAATACTTTTGGATGTTTCATTGGCTTTGTGATCGCAAGATATTCCGACATTTTACCAAATGTGTCGAGTAAGCCCCTACTGAATAAAACAGAAGTCACTCTGACACAGCGTTTTTTGGCGATTTTTGTGGATTCACTATTAGTGATCTTATTCGCCTCCTATATCATAGAAGGGCT
>CBFGUY010000482.1:0-1911 GCA_965651895.1 uncultured Algoriphagus sp.
TGAGAATGCATGTGCGGGACAGAATCATCTCGCTGGGGAATGAAATAATTCCTTTCCTGGAAAAAAAATGGGAGAATAGCTTCAATCCGGATATTCAGAAGGAGATAGAGGAACTGGTGCATGATCTTCAGTTTTCATTACTCAAAGAGCGGCTCACGGACTGGAGGGATACCGACGACAGAGACTTGCTCACAGGGCTCTGGATCATCAATACTTACCAATATCCAGACTTGGAGTATGCCAAACTGAATGCGGAAATGCATCAAATCTACTTCGAAGTATGGACAGCCTTTAAAAATGACCTCAGCCCTTATGAGCAGGTGAGGGCTATAAACAATGTGCTGTTTCAGACCCTTCGTTTTTCTGCAAACACAAAGAATTTCCATTCTCCTGCCAATAGCATGCTGTCCTCCGTGCTGGACTCCAAGCGTGGAAATCCGCTGACTTTATGTTCTATTTACCTTCTGGTTGCAAAAAAGCTGGGATTGCCCATATATGGGGTGAACCTCCCAAATTTATTCGTACTGACATACAAGTCTGCTGATGTCACGTTTTATATCAATGCTTTCAACAAAGGACTGATTTTTAGCCGGACAGACATTTTCAATTACCTTGAACAGTTGAAAATTGAGCCCAGGGAAGAATATTTTGAACCCTGTGCCCATTTGCAGATTATGTTACGGATGTTCCGGAATCTGGAAAATGCTTTTGAAAAACTAGGTGAAACAGATAAGGTAAAGGAGATAAAAGAATTGGTAGAATTGCTCAACGCTCAGTAGGTACGTACATTACATCCCACTGCTCTAGCTTGCGCTGGGCTTGGTTCTTCCCCTTTCAGGATGGAATCAATGGCTCTGTCCAGGTAGTGGGCAGATACTGCGCTTTCTGCTTGCGGATTATTGTCTATGGCGCCTCTGTAGGTTATGGTTCCTTCAGGAGATAGCAGGATCACTTCAGGGATTTTGGTGATTTTATAAAATTTTGTCAAGGCTTGATTTTCATCGATCAGGTAAGGAGTGTTGATGTTGGAGTTGTCAATATAGTTCCTCAGTATCTTTTTAGTTTCCTCATCCGCACTGACTTCGGGGGTTACCAGGATAAAATTGAATCCCTGGCTCTGATATTTGCTTCGCAAAGCCACCAGCCGGGATTCGTACATTTTTGCAAATGGGCATTCTAAACTATGGAATATCAGTATTAACCCTTTGCCTTTTACTTCGCTTTGGATATTGATGGTTTTGCCGGTGACCGCATCTGTGAGGTTAATAGCCTGTAGGCCTTGAGCCATAAGGGAATAACTTGCAGAGAATAGCAGGAGAAGTACTAGGCTGATTTTTTTCATTTACCAGATGGTGTATGTGAGTACAACGTCCGAAATCACCCGAACTTGTACTGTGTAATGATGATCTGTATAATCCGTCCCTCGGACTCTACCTTTAATTATTCCTGTTTTAATATCAAATGGTTCTAGCAGGATGTTTTCCCTGAATGAAACTCCACGCTTTCCCTGGCATTTGAATATGGATTCTTTGGCCGACCAGGCCATGGTGTAGTGAAGAGGGTCTTTTTCCAGAAAATCCAGTTCAGATTTATCCAAAAAGCGAAATCCGATTTTCAGGATTTTCTCCCGGATCAAGTCCATGTCTATCCCCACCGGGATATCCCGGTGATAGATCGCTCCGGCAAATCCCATGGTATGCGAGAGGGAAATATAGCCATGTCCATTCATAGCCTGGGATTTACCGTGTTCATCTTTGAAAAAACCAGGATAGGGAACATGAAGCACATCCAGAGCATCCCGGATTGCCATACGGGCTGTCGCCCACTCCCTTTTTTTCTCAGGATGGGAAATATTAGCATAGGCGAGTTTTTCCCTAAAGCTGAGGAAATCCAACCCACTTTCATCCTGAG
>CBFGUY010000483.1:0-1910 GCA_965651895.1 uncultured Algoriphagus sp.
TCATCTTCACTTGAACTCAGGGATAATTGTAAAGAATTTGAACCATATAGACTCTTTACATCCGTATCTCTTCTCAGCGTGGTTCCAGCCACAGATTGTAAAGGCTCATTCGCATTGGTCTTATCGGTTTCTCTAATGGTCAAACTTTGACCTGCCGCACCTGCTCGTACAAAGAAGGCTCCGCCAATTGGTAAAATAGCTTCATCGGTTCCAGCAGTAAATGGCGTATTTATATACCTTCCTCCTCTTCCGGAAACACCTACATTACTTTCTCTAGGCAACCATACCCAATAGCTCGTTCCGACCTGAGCCGTCCGACCAATATTACGCAGATTGATTGCCGCAGGAAATGGATTGCCCACCAAATTGAAGTCACTGACACCCCCAAATGGTTCGTAATAGGCTAAATTAATGATTTGATCACAAGTGTTTACCTCTCCCTCCCACTCAAAAGTCACCGGGTCTGGCGTATACTCCACATCAAGCAAACTATTTTCCTGTCCTTTTGGCCCTCTTACTAATACTCGAATCCCTTGATGGCGATTCCAATTATCTGCCATTCCTGTAAAGGCTTTCCAGCCGCCATCTTCTTCTGCATCGGCATCGCCTGTGCTTGGATCATAGTAGAAGGCGGATGGATTGTTTGTAGAAGTGGGTGTAAAGCCTGCTCCGCTACCAGTAATGTCAATCTTGTCGCCTAGCACACTCAATGGAACAGCACTGCTAAACGGGTGGCCCATAAAACGGAAAGTCCTATTGCTCCCTATAATGTGGCGCTCTTGGCGCACTGTACCTGTAATCGTACAGCCTCCCGTTAACGTACCAATATATGCGGTGCCTGTCGCATCACTCTTTAATATCAATCTTCCTCCCTCACCGATCGTTATAGTACTGCCCGAGGAGACGGTTAAGCCATAACCAGGAGCAATCGTTAAAGTTGCATTGTCTTCTATGGTTACACTTCCTAAAGAAACATCCTGCTCAAATACTGGGTAATTAGCTCCTGGACCTAAGTCCGGAATCAATATATTATCTCCCGGGTTGGGAACACTTCCGCCATTCCAATTTCCACCTATTTCTCCATCATCTGAACTCACGCCCGTCCAGCTAATGGCATTAAATATTGTATTCACAGAAGCTGAAAGAACATCTGGAATGGAATTCGTATCCACTTGATCTTGTGTAATGCTTACCGTATTGGTAAGTAAACCTTCTGTTACTACGGCATCTACCGTAGCTGTTACCGTAAGTACATGGTTCTCGCCACTAAACATAGTACCAATCGTCCAGTTAGGAGCTGTCCATGTGCCAAATGAAGGCACGGCACTTACTAGTGTGAGTCCGGCTGGTAAACTTTGGCTGACTTCAATATTCGTTACCGGGTCAAAACCCAAATTCCTCACGGAAATCGAAAAAGTAACTGTTTCGCCCTCTTGGGCTACCGTTTTATCTACCTCATGGGTCACCACTATCTCTGGATTACAATCATAAATTGACTGTACGGCCGACTGGTAAGTACACGATCCTTTCGTGACAATCACATAATAATCTCCTGCCTGGGTAGGTGTGTATGTGGTAGAAGTAACGCCTGGAATCAACACGCCATCACGGTACCACGCATACGAATTAAATCCTTCTGTTACTTCCAGAAAGGCATCGGGCAAACAGCCCCCATTGGTCACGTTTACTCGCACAATGGGTACCGTATCAAAACCTGAAAAATAACCCGATACGCCTGCATTTGAATTCACTCCAAAAAAACCAACGGCTATGGGACCCGTCGCATTGACAGAAACATTACCAGAAAGGCCGGAAAGATAAAAAGTATTCCAATCCGAAGACCCGGCTACACTTCGTTTAGCTGCAGTAATGGTAGAAGTAGGTAGAGTCGTTCCTCCACTGGTTACAAT
>CBFGUY010000484.1:0-1897 GCA_965651895.1 uncultured Algoriphagus sp.
CGGGACAGAATCATCTCGCTGGGGAATGAAATAATTCCTTTTCTGGAAAAAAAATGGGAGAATAGTTTCAATCCGGATATTCAGAAAGAGATAGAGGAACTGGTGCATGATCTTCAGTTTTCACTACTCAAAGAACGACTGATAGACTGGAGAGATACCGATGATAGAGATTTGCTCACAGGTCTCTGGATCATCAATACTTACCAGTATCCTGATTTGGAGTATGCCAAACTGAATGCGGAAATGCACCAGATTTACTTTGAGGTTTGGACTGCTTTCAAGAATGATCTCACCCCTTATGAGCAGGTGAGGGCGATCAACAATGTACTGTTTCAGACTCTTCGCTTTTCTGCAAACACCAAAAATTTCCATTCTCCTGCGAATAGCATGCTGTCATCCGTACTTGATTCCAAGCGTGGAAATCCCTTGACCCTATGTTCTATTTATTTGCTTGTCGCAAAAAAGCTGGGATTGCCGATTTATGGTGTGAATCTACCAAACCTATTTGTGTTGACTTACAAGTCCTCTGATGTGACATTTTATATCAATGCCTTCAACAAAGGATTGATCTTTAGCAGGACGGATATTTTCAATTATCTGGAGCAACTGAAAATTGAGCCAAAGGAGGATTATTTTGAGCCATGTGCCCATCTACAGATTATGTTGAGGATGTTCAGAAACCTGGAGAATTCTTTTGAAAAACTTGGAGAAGCAGATAAGGTAGAGGAAATCAGGGAATTGATAGCGTTGCTAAATGCTCAGTAGGTACGCACGTTACAGCCTACTGCCCTAGCTTGCCCGGGACTTGGGGCTTCGCCCTTTAGGATGGAATCCAAGGCTCTATCTAGGTAGTGGGCAGATACTGCACTTTCTGCCTGAGGATTGTTGTCAATGGCACCTCTGTAGATTATGTCCCCTTCAGGAGAAAGAGCGATGACTTCAGGGATTTTAGTGATTTTAAAAAGCTTTACCAAGGCTTGATTTTCATCGATCAGATAAGGAGTATTGATGTTGGAGTTGTCTATATAGCTGCGCAGCGTCTTTTTGTTTTCCTCATCTGCGCTGACTTCAGGATTTACTAAAAAAAAGTTAAACCCTTGGCTCTGATATTTACTTCGCAAAGCTACCAGGCGGGATTCGTACATTTTAGCAAATGGGCATCCTAAACTGTGGAATATAAGGATTAGCCCTTTGCCTTTTACCTCGCTTTGAATATTGATGGTTTTGCCGGTAACCGCATCTGTGAGATTAACAGTCTCAAGGCTTTGTGCCCAAAGTGTAGAGCTTGCCAAAAGCAAGAGAAGAATTACTAAGCTGATTTTTTTCATTTACCAAATGGTGTATGTGAGTATAACGTCCGAAATGACCCGAACTTGTACTGTGTAATGGTGATCCGTATAATCCGTCCCTCGGACTCTACCTTTGATTATTCCTGTTTTGGAATCAAATGGTTCTAGAAGGATATTTTCCCTAAACGAGACTCCTCGCTTCCCTTGGCACTTAAAGATAGATTCTTTGGCAGACCATGCCATGGTGTAGTGTAGTGGGTCTATTTCCAGAAAATCCAATTCGGATTTGTCTAAAAAGCGAAACCCGATTTTCAGTATTTTCTCCCGTATCAAATCCATGTCAATGCCTACAGGAGTATCCCTGTGGTAGATCGCACCTGCAAATCCCATGGTATGGGAAAGTGAGATGTAGCCATGACCGTTCATAGCCTGGGATTTTCCATGTTCATCCTTGAAGAAGCCAGGATAAGGAACATGAAGCACATCCAAAGCATCCCGGATTGCCATGCGTGCTGTCGCCCATTCTCTTTTTTTCTCCGGATGAGAAATATTTGCATAGGCGAGTTTTTCCCTAAAGCTGAGGAAATCCAACCCACTTTCATCCTGAG
>CBFGUY010000485.1:0-1895 GCA_965651895.1 uncultured Algoriphagus sp.
GGAGAAGTGGAGCGGGATTACAATCTGTTTTATAAGGTGAGGTTGGTGGAGGAGTAATCGCTAAGCTTGTAAAAGAAGGGGTTTTTAATCAAACGCACCATAAACCACAATCCCTACCGAAGCAGTAATCAACTGAAGGGGACTTTGACGGGTATTATACTCAAATTCTCCATCGCCTTTATTAGGCAAATAATTGGTATCTCCTCTGGTTAGAAATCGCATGGTTCCTCCATCCTGATAGTTAAGTCTGAATTCCAGCTTTCCTCCATCTATCAATGGAAGTGGAAGTTGGATCCCACCTCCGACTTTGTAGCTAAACGCCCAATCGTCCATATCAATACCCGCTTCTATTGCTTCCTCAAAAAATGAAGGGCGTATTGTAAATCTTGAATATAAGTAGTTTGCTCCCGCCTGAATTTCAATAAATGGAGTAACCTTGCAGCTCATGGATGGTAAGTACCGGAAGACTGCCATTCCAGAAGTATAATTATTGTTGCGCCTGATCCTATAATCTTCTGTAAATCCCTGGTAAAGATCGTCCCGCACCTCTACTTTGGTGCCATAGATACCAAAGCTCAATTCCAGCCCAACCTGAATGGGTTGGGCTTGGAATTCGTAAAGAGCTATTCCTGATAAAGTAGGGAAAAACACTTTATCGACTTCTTTTTCCAGCCTTGATACGGGTATTCCACCATTGATATGCCCTCCAGCAATAAAAAACTGTGCGAAAAGAGGAGTAGATGAAATAAGCAAAAGAATAAGTAAAATAGGTTTTCGCATGGTCAGGAATTTGTATAACATACGGGAGACCTATAGTCATTTGTTTAGCAGATTGGCTGATATGAACAGATAAGTACTACACTTGATGGGTCGCCTCATTTAATTTGCTTTAGTATCTTACTTCTTTTAAACCTAAAATTACCCTATGAAAACCTCAGATTCCCGAAGGGATTTTCTTAAAAAGTCTGCTTTAATCGGCACAGGCCTTAGTCTCGCTGGCAGTACCTCACTTCAGGCTTTTGCAGAAGAAGTCAGATCCAAGAACAAGTTACCCGCTTGGAAGGGCTTCAATCTCCTTGATTTTTTCTCCCATGATCCTAATTCAGGGCGGCCTACAAAACCGGAATATATTCAATGGATTGCAGACTGGGGATTTGATTTTGCCAGAATTCCTATTTCTTACCCAAGCTATCTGGATATAGACCGAAGCAGACCGATTCGCCCAGATGAAGTGTTGAACTTTGACGAAAGTCGCTTGGAGAAAATCGATGAGCTTGTCGAACGCTGCATCGCCCATGGGCTCCATGTGAGTCTGAATTTACATCGTGCGCCTGGATTTTGCATCAATGCAGGATTTGTAGAGCCGTATAACCTATGGAAAGATCAGGAAGCACAAGAAGCATTCTGTGCCCATTGGGAGATGTGGGCTAAGCGTTACAAAGGGATTTCCAAAAAGAAATTGAGCTTTGATCTGGTGAATGAACCCTATCAACGAACCGATCCCAATGATCAGCATAGTCCTGGTGGGCCTGTGGATATGCAGGATTATCGCCGTGTGGCCAAAGCAGCTTTAGATACCATCCAATCGGTGAAGAAATCCCGTTTGGTGATAGCAGACGGAAATGGTGGAGGAGGAACCGCAATGCCGGAATTGGCAGATCTGGATCTGGCGCAGAGCTGCCGTGGGTATCACCCTTTTCCGATTTCCCATTATAAGGCGGGTTGGGTATATAAGGATCCTTCTACCGTCCCACCCGTTACCTGGCCTTTGACTCAGGGAGAAAAGGTATTGGATATAGACGATATCCGTGAATATTATGCGTCATGGAAATCCCTGGTAGATCAGGGAGTAGGGGTACATTGTGGAGAGTGCGGAGGATATAATGAAACTCCAC
>CBFGUY010000486.1:0-1895 GCA_965651895.1 uncultured Algoriphagus sp.
ATTTTTGATATGGATGGGGTGATCTGCCACACCAATCCATTTCATTCCATAGCATTCCAGCAATTTTTCGCAAAGCGAGACCTGAATCCTACAGAAGAAGAATATGCTGCGCACATGTATGGGAAAAACAATGGGTATATTCTGAGCCATTTTCTGGGAAGGAAGATAGAGGGAGAGGAACTAGCATTGCTTGAAGATGAAAAAGAAGGACTCTTCAGGGAAATATATAAAGATGAAGTGAATCCTATCGCAGGTTTTATGGAGTTTTTCGAAAAGCTGAAATCTGAAGGGCTGCTTACTGCGGTGGCTACTTCTGCCCCAAGGGCAAATCTTGATTTAATAATAGGGACATTAGGTATAGGCGCCCAGATGCAATCTCAATTGGCTTCAGAAGATGTGTCGAAGCATAAGCCGGATCCGGAGGTTTACTTGAAAAGTGCTGCAAAATTAGGTGTGAAACCGGAAAACTGTCTGGTGTTTGAAGATTCTTTCTCGGGGGCGAGTGCTGGGAAAAATGCCGGGATGAAAGTGGTAGGTGTACTTTCTAGCCATACTAAAGAAGAGCTGCCTCCATGTGATTTATATATTAAAGATTACAGGGAGTTTGGAATTAACGATTTGGGTGGGCTGTTTAAATAAGTGAAAGGATTAATTCCGTCAAAAACAATAGCCATAGCTGCAGTTTTACTGATAAATCATTTATTAAGATTGATCCTGTAGTACCTTTATATAAGATAGTTGAAAATGACCATGAACAGACGTCCGAGAAGAAACCGAAAGTCCGAATCAATCAGGAATCTGGTAGAAGAAACCAGTCTGTCAGTGAAAGATCTGATCTTTCCTATGTTTCTGGTAGATGGGGTGAATAAAAAGATTGCGATTGATTCCATGCCTGGAATACACAGGTATTCTATAGATAAGATGTTGGGTGAAATAGAAAGCTGTTTAAATCTGGGTATTCAGGCTTTTGACATTTTTCCGGCCTATCCCGACAGTTTGAAAGACACTATTGCTTCAGAAAGTTATAACCCGGAAACTTTTTACCTAAAGGCACTCCGTGAAATAAAAAAGCAATTTCCGGAGGTCTGTCTTATGTCTGATGTGGCGATGGATCCATACAGCAGTGATGGTCATGATGGATTAGTAAGAGATGGAAAAATCCTAAATGATGAGACCTTAGAGATATTGGCCCGAATGTCTCTTGCCCAAGCAGATGCGGGTGTCGATATTATCGGACCCTCAGATATGATGGACGGGAGAGTAGGTTATATCCGGGGGCTTTTGGATGAAAGTGGATTTACTGATACTTCCATTATGTCCTACACGGCCAAATATGCCAGCGCATTTTATGGGCCTTTTCGGGATGCGCTTGACTCTGCGCCTAAATTCGGGGATAAAAAGACTTATCAAATGAATCCGGCCAATTCAAAAGAGGCGCTGATAGAAGGGGAATTGGATACTGAAGAAGGTGCCGATTTTCTCATGGTGAAGCCGGCTCTTTCTTACCTTGATATTATAAAACTCCTAAATGATAGGTTTTCCCTGCCAATAGCAGCCTATAATGTATCCGGTGAATATAGCATGGTGAAGGCTTCCGTAGAAAGGGGATGGATAGACAATGACCGGGCAATGATGGAGGTTTTATTGAGTATGAAACGTGCGGGAGCCAAGGTCATCCTGACTTATTTCGCCAAAGAGTATGCGGCTTATTGTAAGGGGAAATGAGGGGACCTGTGTTGGCCTGTGATCAAGTCCGGAGAAAAGTACAGTCCGAATTCTCTTTAATTCCCTGCCAATACCATAAAAACACTTCATATTAAATTCAAGATTTTTTAACATTGGGAAATTACGTAACATTCGCTTAATACTATAAAGCTGTGTCAACAGCTAAATTT
>CBFGUY010000487.1:0-1891 GCA_965651895.1 uncultured Algoriphagus sp.
TTTTGCTTCGTACTCAGCGGAGATCCATTCTGGAAAATGATTCAAAGGTTTCGATGGATTTTCATGATAGCAGGAGTTTTTCTGTTTGGGGTTAGAGTAAGCCAGTTTGCCAGCTTCCCTCCTGCCTATTTATTGGCCATTGAATCCTTTTCCTGGATTTTGACTGTGTTCGCCTTTGGCAGTCTTTACCTCAAAGGCCCAAGTAACGCCCTATCCTATTTGAGTCAGGCGGCATATCCTATCTATATTCTGCATATGATATTCCTGTATCTGGGATCTATGTGGGTATTCCCTATGCTTATTCCTGTACAGCTACAATTTGTATTGGTAGTTTTGGTGACGTTTGCGGGCAGCTTTGGCACATTTGAGTTGATCCGCAGGGTATCTGCTATCAGGCCTCTGTTTGGATTGAAGTCAAGGTAAGCCGTATTTTAGCAGGAGTCGCTGGATTATGATACTGATCCTTGAAGTAGGTGGGGCAAGTAAACTTGAAGAAACTATTACACTGCTTGAAATTGTAATTCGAAAAGAACACGGGGTTGATGGTTAAACAGAAAACTCCAAAGCCACCTGTTCCAGATCAAAGGACTTTTCTTCCAGACCATAGGCCTTGTAGGTTTCATTGAGGAATTTCCCACCTCTTCGCCCAGGTTACATGGGACGGCGTTACCGATCTGCTTGTCCCCTATTTAATTAAAGGGAGAGCCATATATAATAAATGGGATCAGGCTAATATGGCAAATCATTCAATTCCATACTGGATATGCGGAGTTGGGCGAAAGATTGGGACTTTTATTGGAATGTATCAAAGTCACATTCCAATTGATGATAGGAAGAGTAGATGGTTTATTTATTGTATTGGTCAAAATAAGACAACACATTTCCGAGGATAGTACCGAGTTCTTTTTTCACCTCAAAATCCCAAAACCTCAATACTGTCCAGCTTTTTGATCGGTAATAAGCATTGATCTCCCGGTCCCG
Source organism: uncultured Algoriphagus sp. (assembly GCA_965651895.1). Classification (GTDB taxonomy): domain Bacteria; phylum Bacteroidota; class Bacteroidia; order Cytophagales; family Cyclobacteriaceae; genus Algoriphagus. The sequence continues at coordinate 982 of CBFGUY010000487.1, forward strand.
CTCCATATTCCGCTCGATCTTGGCTATCCAGAATTCCCGGTTAGATTTGATGGTTTGCTTTCTCTGTCCCCAGTCGTACCCATGCCAAAACGACCCATCTACAAAAATTACGAGTTTGTATTTCTTCAGGCTGATATCGGGTTTGCCGGGGAGTGGTTTCTTTGGGGATTTGTATCGGATGCCTGCATGCCACAGCGCTTTCTTGAGGAGCTTTTCAGGTTTGGTGTTTTTGCCCTTGATCCTGGACATATTGAAGGAATGGGCTTTGGTGGTATAGAAGCCGTTTTCCTCGCAGAACCGGGGTACTGCTGTCTTGGGTCTTATGTAAGGGGTGTTTTTCAACGTGTTAAGGTAATGGGCAGATTAGTTTGTCTTGTAGTTTTTGATCGTAATTGAGGGGTAATGGTTGTCCCTTATCAGGATAATTTTAAGGATGATTATGCGCTCTGCGTCTTTTAACCCCTTCCGATAGCTTTGAGGTGTTTTTCTCCGTTCTTTTGCCTTGACGCTATTGGGATCGAGCATTAATAAAATGTCCGGTAGGGCTAAGCGTAAAAGATCAATACGCTGCGGTGTACTAATCTAGCGAACTTCAAATTCACTTTTTAAAATGGATGTAATCAGAGCTGATAGGCTCCAATCCTTTTTTACGCATCAGCATGGCAATCTGTCCACGGTGATAGGTGGAATGGTTGACCAGATGCATCAGTACATCCAGAACCCTGCTTTCAAAGCTTACCCCAGAGAAATTGCTATATGAAATCACCTCCTCCAACTCTCTGCTGTCCAGCACCTTTTTGACTTCCTTATTGAGCAGCTCATTTCTCTCTGAAAAGGATTCAATCGGAAAATCATCCCAGGGCTTTATCTGAGGTTTGTCCTGATTGATCCTGTCTATCCAGACTTGCTG
>CBFGUY010000488.1:0-1883 GCA_965651895.1 uncultured Algoriphagus sp.
GTATTCCTCAAAGTGAAACAGCTGGACAACGGTCGACGCTGAATCTGTCTTATTCGTACCGTCTTTCATCCTGGCAATCCTTGCTTTTATCCTGGTAATCCTGGTTCAAAAAAAGAAGGCGGTACGTATAGCTGATTCTGGAATTACTGAAACACGGGTACAGAGAGTATGCTCTGTCTTGTATTCTGTCCTTTAGGACGTTACATAATAGCGTACACATGGGCTGCTCCCATGTTCAATGCGAAAAGAAACCTGGAAGAATCAAAATGTGAAGCGACAATATTAAGAGTTTCAGCAGTATGACCCCCTTTGGGATTGGTGTCACGATGACCCGTATAGTAGCATGGTTCCGGCAAGTGATTGTTTCAATGTGTGGTGAAAGAGAATCAAAATCATTCTCTTGTCCCGTTTAAGAGTCTCCAGGAATGGCTTGCCGGGCTGAAACAATATTTTCCTGATCAGGTGAATCTTATGTCTCCTTCTAACACATCATCTTTCCATTCAAATGCAAAGCGCCAACTCAATCCAAATGCTGCGGGGATTGATGTTGGGGCGTCAGAACTTTGGGTCGCCGTACCGGAAGACCGGAATTCTCCCTCCGTGCGGACATTTGGAACCATGACGTCCGATCTCGGGCAACTCATCCGCTGGTTGAAAGACTGCAAGATCACAACAGTGGCAATGGAATCCACCGGTGTCTACTGGATTCCTTTATTCAACCTGCTGGAAAAGAACAGGATCGAAGTGAAACTGGTCAATGCACAGCATGTGAAGCATGTCCCCGGCCGAAAATCCGACCTGAAAGATTGCCAGTGGTTGCAGGAATTGCACTCCTTTGGCCTCCTGTCCGGTTCGTTTCATCCCGATGCAAACATTCGGGAGTTGCGCACCTACCTGCGGCAACGCAATAATCTGATTCAGGCGAAAAGCCAGCAGATCAACCGCATCCACAAGGCCCTGACATTGATGAATCTGCATCTGGGTCAGGTGGTCACGGATGTGACGGGGAAGACGGGCATGACGATCATCCGCGCGATCCTGGCAGGAGAAAGAGAAGCAAGCCGGCTGGCGCAGTTGAGGCACCCGGGAGTAAAAAGTTCTGAAGAAGAGATTGTAAAAGCACTGGAAGGAAATTACCAGAAAGATCACCTGTTTTGTCTGCAGCAGGCAGTTCGGGCATACGATTTTTATACAGAACTGCTGGCGCAGTGTGATCAGGAGATTGAGGCTCTCCTCCGGCAGTTTGAGGAGAAGGGAAAAAAGGAAGATCTGCCGCCCGCCTCTAAACCAGGCAGCCGGGGGAATGCGCCGAAATTCAATACGCGGGAACTGTTGTTCCAGGCCTCAGGTGTGGACCTGACTCGGATAGAAGGAATTAACAGTGTGACAGCATTGGTGATCGTATCCGAAGTGGGTCTGGATATGAGCCGGTTTCCAACGGTGAAACAGTTCACCTCCTATTTGGGATTATGCCCGAATCATCAAATCAGTGGCGGAAAAATTCTGAAACGTTCGGCGCGGAAAGTCGTCCACCGGGCGGCGCAGGCATTGCGGATGGCAGCGTATCCTTTACAAAGGAGTGCCAGTTATATGGGGGCTTACTACAGGAAAATGAGAGCGAGGAAAGGCCCGGGCATAGCCATAACAGCAACCGCAAGAAAACTGGCGGAACAAATTTACTATCTGTTGAAATATGGTAAAACGTATGAACAAAAAAGCGCAGAAGAATTTGAACAGCAGAATCAGAGACAACAAACAAAAAGACTGGAAAAAATGGCCCATCACCTGGGGTTCCAGCTCATCCCCAGGTGAGGTTTCTTAAGAGCCCATGACTTTAGTCATGGGGAGCAAGGCTGGAATGATCCGCTAATATGTTCCAGTAT
>CBFGUY010000489.1:0-1877 GCA_965651895.1 uncultured Algoriphagus sp.
TATGAGGAAATTATCTTTACAGATATAAGTCGACGGTATTATAAAAAATGTATCGTCAAAGATGACTTGCTTGTGGGAGCGGTACTTATGGGTGACAAAAATGAGTTTGCTGAGTTCAAATCGCTTATTGAAAACAAAATTGAGCTTTCTGAAAAAAGAAAATCACTCTTAATGGGGTCTTCCGACACACGACCAGTAATCGGCAAATTAGTCTGCAGCTGCAGCCGGGTAGGTGAGGGAAATATCAGAGAAGCGATAGCTGAAGGTTGTTCGGATTTCACAGCACTGTGTCAGCAAACGGGAGCAGGCTTGGGTTGTGGTAGTTGTAAAACAGAACTACGGGAGATTCTCCATCAATCCAAAGTACTGGCATAGGAGGGATCCCGCCCGAGGCAGGGATACATAGAGTGACGATTATACATCAGGTGAAATTCCATAACCTGTCCCGAGCAATCGGGGTGCCCATTGAAAACTAGAATTTAAACACATGAAATCGAGCATAACTCAAGAGTCACACAGAGGGATAATTATAATGCATGCGAGACTCTCCCGATCCGCCGCGGCGAACGGGACAGGCTATCTGGTCTTAGAAAAACAATTATAAACTGATGAAACAGACTTTTTCAAGAGTAATAGTAAAAGGAGGGGTACTGTCTCCTGCTGAATTGAAGCAGATCTTAGAACTTGCTGAAAGCGCAGGATTGGACACTATTTCTCTGGGATCACGTCAGGATATACTTTTTATCCAGGATAATGAAACTCAGGCAATCGATGCCCAGGATAAATTTCAGCTCGTCTCACCTGAAGAAACAGGTTCAGAGAATATAGTATCTTCCTATGTCTCGGCTGATATTTTCCCAAACACTCCTTGGCTTACCGGTGACCGCTATCTTTATATTCTGGAGCAATTCAGGCAGCAGCCTAATCTGAAAATCAACATCACTGATCCCAAGCAACGACTGGTGCCGCTTTTCACGGGGCATTTGAATTTCATTGCCTCAGCCCATGAGGATTACTGGTATCTATATGTTCGCTTACCCCTTTGGGAGAAAACCCAGATGTACCCTGCACTGATTTACAGTTGGGATATGGCTAAAGTGACCTCCACAATCGAGGAAATTCTTCAAGAGGAACCAGAGACGGTGGAGATGCTCTTTGAATTGGTAAATGATGCCGTTGATTCCAACAACCGCACCGTGGACAGCCCTTTGGAGGTTCCGTTTTATCCATTCCCCTATTATGAAGGTATTAACAGAGTAGGAGATGACCGCTACTGGTTGGGACTTTATTGGAGAAACAACAAATACTACATAGCCTTTCTAAAAGTGCTTTGTGACCTATGTGCCGATAATAAGATTGGGAAAATCTCAATTACCCCATGGAAATCCATAATAATTAAAGGCATTCCTGAGAATTCTAAAATAGAGTGGGAAAGACTATTGGGACGCTATGGGATCAACGTACGCCACTCCATGCTGGAATTGAACTGGCACCTTCCCGTCAGCAATAAATCAGCGCTCAAGCTGAAAGAATACCTCGTAGATAACTTTGACAAGCGAGACATCAGTACCTATGGGCTGACATTCGGCATCACGGATTACACCCGAAAAGCATATTATTTTACCTCCATAATCATAGAAAAAAATCAACCTCCGATCGGTTTGGACGGTGTTAAGATCCGAAACACCTACAATCTGCTGTATGCGGAAAATTTTGATCCCAACACACAGCAGTACATCGTATATGTGCAAGAAGTGGATAAAGCAGAGCTCCCAGGTTTACTTATAGAACTGAGTAAAATGTATTTCGATCAGTTAGGAAAAAAACAGGAACAGTCGAAAAAATTAGCTAAGCCCAAAGAAACCGTAAAAACGGAA
>CBFGUY010000490.1:0-1874 GCA_965651895.1 uncultured Algoriphagus sp.
CGGGGCTGTCCAAAAAGTCCAGATGATCCCAATTAAAAAAAGCCCATTAACGAAGCGTTAAATGGGCTTTTTAGTAACTTGTTGTTGCGAAGCAAACAAGTTATGAATAAAGGTAAGAAAAAATCTGGCAAGGTTGTATTTAAGAACTATCAACAACATCAACTTCAGTTACTTCCTCCAAGCCTGGAGGAGCTGATCGGTGCCAACCATCTGGTGCGGGTGGTTAATGGGTTTATCGATCGGATTGATTTCAAGATTTTGGAACAAGGGTACAAAGGTGGCGGAACCAGCAGCTACCACCCAAGGATGATGCTCAAGGTGTTGATTTACGGGTACTGCGTCAAGTTGTATTCCTGCCGTAGAATAGCTCAGGCACTCAGAGAGAATATTCATTTCATGTGGTTGTCGGCGGGCCAGCATCCTGATTTTCGGACGATTAACAATTTTCGTAGCGGAACGTTGAAGCCCATTATTGAGAAAGTATTTTCCAGCCTGCTGGATCTTCTCATAGAGGAAGGATATGTTAGGCTGGAAAACTATTTTGTCGATGGGACGAAATTGCAGGCGGATGCGAATCGGCATACGGCAGTATGGGCGAAAAATACAAAGCGTTATAAAGAGAATTTACAGATCAAGGTAAAGGAAATACTAGCTGAAATTGATGAACAGAATCGTATCGAGGATGAGCTATATGGAGAAAATGATCTGGAGGCTGAGGGTGAAAACAGCACATTAACCAGCGATCAGATTGCACAGCGTGCTGACCAGCTCAATGAGAGTCTGTCCCATACACCGGATACGAAGTCAAGGAAAAAGAGAACGCAAGCTGAGCGTAAATTACGGCAGGCGGCACAGAGGATGCAGCATTATGAGCAACAGGAAAGAATACTGGGTGGTCGTAACTCATACTCTAAAACTGACCACGATGCATGTTTCATGCGCATGAAGGATGGTCAATTCCTTCCAGCTTACAATGTTATCCAAGGTACTGAAAATCAGTTCATAGTAAATTATACCATATCGCAATCAAGCGGTGAAGCCCATTTATTAATCAACCATCTGAAACAACTTTATGCTCGTGTAGGAAAATTACCTGAGAACATTGTAGCAGACGCCGGCTTCGGCAGTGAGGAGAACTTTCATTATCTGTCTGATAAATCAACAGCCTATCTCAAATACACGGGGTACTATACTGAACAAACCACTAAGCACAAGCAGGATCAGTTTCACCGCGACAATATGTCCTATGATCCGGTAACTGATTCTTTTACCTGTCCCGATGGCCGACAGTTAAAGCGAAAAGAAGAGATCACAAAAACGACACCGCGAGGCTACCAGGTGACACACCTCACCTATGAATGTACCGATTGTTCGGGTTGTTCATTGGCCAGCGCATGTAAAAGGCCGGATATAAGTAAAAGACGGATTACTTTTAGTCCCTCCTGGGATAGATATAAGAAAGAGGCCAAAGAACGATTGGCCAGCGAAAAAGGTATAAAACTAAGAAAGCAGCGCAGCGTTGATGTTGAATCCACCTTCGGGAACATCAAACACAACAAGGGATATCATCGATTTCGACTACGAGGACTCGAAAAAGTCAATATCGATTGGGGCCTTATAGCCATCAGCCACAACCTAAGAAAGCTGGCAACCAAGGCAGCGGCATAGTCTTCGAAAAACTCCAGTACAATCCCGAAACTTTTTCCAAATCATCCTTCATCACACCATCAACCAGCGAACAAAAACGGACTTTTTGGACAGCCCCGGGTGTCCACGTTCCGGGATAGTGCTACAAACATTTGGTCCCGCTGGGACCGGGATCGATTTTCGATTATTGATTGTCGATTTGGGATTTTTGATTTGGGTTGAACACC
>CBFGUY010000491.1:0-1870 GCA_965651895.1 uncultured Algoriphagus sp.
TCGAGTAGACAAGGGGAGTTTCACCCCGAGCCTCTCACAGAACCGTACGTGATAGTCTCCCATCATACGGCTCTTCTTATTCGATTAATACCTTTAATTAGAATATCCAAGGTGCCAGTGGTAAAACAGACTCGGATATTGTTTCCGAACCGTGTCCAGCCATTTGTAGGCTTTCGTTAGATTATTCCTGTAACGTTTATAGCGATATCTTGCCCATCTTACCAGTTTTATACGCAATATATAAAACACTTTGGACAAACTATAGCCTCGGTACTTACCAAAGTATCGTATCCACCCTCGGAGTTTTGGGTTCAAGTGATGTGCAATACCAACGATACTGTCGCATCGCATTCTTGGGATTTCCATTTTCCTGACCTGTTCAAATAATCGTGATCTTGACTGGATACTGATCGCGCAGTCAAATCCCAAAAACAGTCTGCCTGTTTTCTTCGATTTTGAAGTGCGTGGCTGAAAAGTATAACCTAAAAAGTCAAATTGAACTTTTTGATACTTTTGTTGCCTTCTAAAATCCTTACAATATACAATCTTTGTTTTATCGGGATGTAATGTCAATCCACAATTCTCCACCCTTTCTTTGATTTGCTGTAGGCTTTGCTCTGCTTGACTTTGTGTCTGGCAATGAATGATAATATCATCGGCATAACGTACAATTTCAATGGTAGGGTTAAGTCTTCCAAGCCACACATCCAGGGTGTAATGCAGAAACAGATTGGCCAATAGCGGACTGATCACCCCACCTTGCGGTGTGCCATTTGTTCTTGCTATGATTTCACCTTTTCGGGTTTGTAGTGGAGCTTTGAGCCATCTTTCAATGTATCCCAGCATCCACTTTTCTTCCACGTGTTTGCCCAGTGCTTTAAGCAACTTGTCGTGGTCAATGTCATCAAAGAAGTTCTTGATGTCCAAGTCTATCACCCAATCATATTTCCAACAGTTTTTACGCACCTGTTCGAGTGCTTGGTGCGCACTACGCTTTGGTCGATAACCATAGGATTGTGGATGAAAAATCTTTTCCAGCCTTTCTTCCATTTGATTCTTTATAACCGTTTGAGCTACCCTGTCGCTAATGGTAGGAATCCCCAATTGACGGATGGAACCGTTTTTCTTTGGGATTTCAACTTGAAGGACTGGTGGCGGGAAGTAACTGCCCGAGGCTAAGCGGTTCCAGACTTTGTATAGGTGCCGATGTCTTTGTAGGTCATATTGAGACATACTCAGATCATCCACTCCCGCACTTTTTCCTTTACGCCTTACCTCTAGGTAAGCTTCCCATACCATTTCTTTGGTAATCGGTAATGATTTTGTCTTCTCAAATTCAATCATCCTCTTGCGAGTTGTAAAATTGATAAAACTGAATAAGCCAGTCCCTTCGCTCCGTTTCCATTACAGAAACTTCACCGCTACTACGGACTGGTCCGTCCCTGTGCCAAGCATCGCTATTCTGCCTCTAGTTTGTGCTATTGTGCATTTTGCTTTGCATCTTGGCACAGGTTCCCGAGTTCCGTGAACAAGCCCGAATAATGGTCATGCCTCCTAAATGACGCCTGCCGCCCAGCCAATAAACAGGTGACCGCTGGACTTGTAATGTTTGTCATACTTCAAACACTTTTGACAGAGGGTAGCACTTTCTCGACACTTCATCAGAGGTTCATTTGCATTCATCTCCATTATCCATACCTGACCAGCTCTTGGCATAGCCTTTTCCATAACGCTCAATACCTTGGCTCTTTACCAAAGCACCTTATGGTGGTTTGATGCTCTCCCCTGCAGGACAACACCGGTGGGTCGGTTCCACCATCTTGTAAACAGTTACGTAACAACTTTCAACCGGTCGTTACTCTCGGCACAC
>CBFGUY010000492.1:0-1868 GCA_965651895.1 uncultured Algoriphagus sp.
AGCTCAAAGCCCGCTTCCGCCTAGCGCGAACGTTGTAGGCAATTTTGTGCCTTTAGAATGTTGGCTTCCGATCCTTCGGTCGGAAGCCAAAAATGAAATATATTTTAAGGGGCCAAACAAAAATTACGTTAAATTCAATTTTGAGGCAGGGGGAGGAAATCCAATGAAGTATTTTTCGCGAATATCCATATTGCTTCCCATATTTTCAGCCATCACTCTTGCCCAACAGTTAAGGGAACCTCTCAAAATCACCCTTTTGAATACTCTACGAGATAAGTAACCCAGAAATTACCTTCCTTCGATCTCGAAGCGCTTCATTTGAGCTGTCATGCAGCCCTCTCTCCCGTCCTCCGGGAGCCATTCGGCCCCCGGGAAGGGCTACCCCCTCACCCCATCGTATAGTACACCCTCGAATATCGGCTCATATTGTAGACCAAGTTCGTCAGCCCGATGCCGGTGCGGTTCCGCCGCAGACCAATGGCTCTTTGGTTTTTACCGCCCATGGCCTTCTCCATCCATCCGAACACATGCTCCACCCGCGCCCGAGTTCTGGCGACAAACGTGTTCCACCACTTCCAGTCCGCTCCGCGTTGACTCGTCAGGCAGTAGATGCCGCGCTCTTTGTCCAGACGCTCTTCCTTTTTCTCATTCGCGTAAGCGTTGTCCGCAAAGACAGAATGCCGCCGCCTCACATCCTTCAGCACATCCTCGAATACCTGGCTGTCGTGCACATGGGCCGGCGTCACCTCGTACTCCCGGACCAGCTTGTGTTTCGCATCCACCCGTACATGGTTTTTGTACCCGAAATAGCTCTTCCCATGCTTCTTGGTCCAGCGCGCATCCAAGTCCTTCTGGCACGCCACATTCGGATTCTCTGATAGTGACGGCGGCACCTCTCCGGCTTTGATTTTGTCGTTGTCTTCCTTGCTGTCCCGGCGGATGGGCACTTCCACCAAGGTGGCATCGACAATGGAACCTTCCTTGGTTTTGAGTCCGCGGCGTTGGAGAAACAACTCGAATTTCGCGAAAAGCTCCTTCTCCAGCCCAGCTTGGGAAAGGTGTTCACGGAAGGCCCAAATGGTCTTTTCATCAGGAATGACATCTTCCAGGCCCAGCCCCAGAAAGCGCTGAAAGGACAGCCGGTCTTTGATTTGGAACTCCACCTGATGATCGGAGAGGTTGTACAAGCGCTGCAAAACCAGCGTTTTGAACATCATCAGGACATCATAGGGCTTGCGCCCAGCCGGGCTTTTCCGCTCCTTTTCGCGCAATTTCGAAAGGACTGGGCGGAATTCCTCCCACGAGACGGCATGGGAGAGGCGAACCAATGGGTCACCGGAGCGGGAGATGGATTCGAGTCGGTCCTGACGGTCGAATAGGCTGGGTAGCTTCATGGTCATTGCCTCCAACCCAGAAAATAGTAACACGTATGTTACCTTAGGCGTGGGTTAGGCTATTTTTAGAGGTTCCCTTAAGTCTCGATACAGTTTACAGTAGTAGTTTGGGAAATATTCCGGAATCCAAAAAGATTCTGTCAATTTCAAACCGGGATTCTGCAAATCTCTTTTTGAATAGAATAGAAATCGATACCGGAGCGGCTGGACCTTATCCAAGTAGCTTTGGAGTAGCCATTCTCTTCGGATGGAAAAACAGGGCTCAAAATTGTCCAGAAAATATTACTGTTGGGACAAGAAATAATATGTTCGATGCCTATGGGTGTCAGAAGCAAATGGGTATTGGTGATACAATTGCTTTACATTCATTTAGAATAGACCCTTGCTTTTGCATTTTGAAAACAAATCAAGATATAAAGTTCGGGGATACTATAAATATTAAAGTCGATCTTTATTTTTCAAATAGGTATGAAA
>CBFGUY010000493.1:0-1864 GCA_965651895.1 uncultured Algoriphagus sp.
GATTGGTGCCAATTTCGGATTGAGCCGCACAGAAAATAACCGTCTTTCTGATGATAACCAATTCAACAACCCTATGCAGTTGGTGGCGATGGCTCCTATCACACCGATCAGAGATGAAAATGGTGAGCTATATGATAGGCCTACTACCACCTATTACAATAACCTGATTGATTCTGAAAATGCTGAATGGGTGAATGTTTCATTCAGAAACCTTACTAATGTTTTTGGAGAGTATAAATTTACCCCCGATCTAAAATTCCGTTCCGATTTGGGCGTAGATGTATTCAATCAGAATGAAGAGCAGTTCTTTGGGTCAAGAACTAATACCGGATTGTCCACTAACGGCTATGGACGATCTAGATGGGCAAGAATTGTAAATTATAACACCAATAATTTCTTCACCTATACCAAGGTACTGGGAGGGGTTCATCAGATAGAAGCGGTCGTAGGGATGTCTTTTCAACGTTCTGATCAGCGCAATACAGTCGTAGAAGGCCAGGAATTTCCGCTGGACGCATTGAAGACATTAGAATCGGCGGCTGAAATTACCGGAGGAACATCTTCATTGACTAACTTTTCCTTCTTGTCTTATTTTTCAAGGGTAAATTATAAATATCAGGAAAAATACCTTGCTACGCTGAGTGCACGGGTGGATGGCTCTTCAAGATTTGGCCCTAATAATAGATATGGTTTTTTTCCGGCGGCATCTGTTGGATGGATTGTCAGCGAGGAAGGCTTTTTGAAGGGGGGAAGTACACTTAGTTTGTTGAAATTAAGAGGTTCTTATGGGTTGACCGGGAATGCAGAAATCGGAAACTTTGAGCACGCGGGGCTTTATGGTCCATCTTCCTATGGACTTGTGCCTGGTCTAGTGCCGACCCAGATACCTAATCCAAACCTGACTTGGGAAAATACTAAGCAGCTGGATATTGGTATAGAATTCGGGATCTTAAATGATAGGATTACTGGAGAGATAGATTATTACAATAAAAACACTACTGATCTATTACTGAATGTGCCAATTCCTGCCACTTCTGGTTTTAGGACACAGCTTACCAACATAGGCGATATGCAGAATAGAGGCGTGGAAATTGTGTTGAACTCTGTCAATATTGCTAAGCCAGACTTTACATGGAGCACTTCATTGAATTTTGCAAGAAATGTCAATGAGGTCAAGAAATTAGCACCGGGACAACTTTCGATTCCGCCTTCATCATCCAGATTTCTTAATGCTGTCATTATAGGCGAACCCCTAGGGGTGTTCTATGGTCCAGCTTATGCTGGGGTAGATCCTACAAATGGTGACGCGCTTTACTATTCCAATAAAGAGCAGACGGAAACTACTACCAATTATAATGAAGCAGAGCGGGTAGTGGTGGGAGACCCTAATCCTTCGTTTATCGCAGGATTAACCAATACCATTAAATACAAGGGATTTGATCTTATGTTCTTGTTTCAGGGCGTATTTGGGAATGATATATATGATGGTGGTGGTGGATTCTTCGCTGCCAATGGCGACTGGTTTGACAATTCCACCAGGGATCAACTAGCCAGATGGCAAAACCCTGGGGATATTACCGATATTCCTCAGGCTAGATTAGGAGAATGCAATGGCTGTAGTGCTTCCAGTAGGTATATTTCAGATGGATCTTATATCAGGCTCAAGACTCTTAATGTAGGGTATTCATTTAGTCCTGAGCTGCTTTCAAGACTGAAGTTGAGTAGCATGAGAGTGTTCTTTACAGGGCAGAATTTATTGACATTTACGGATTATAAAGGATGGGATCCGGAAGTGAGTGCAGATCATCTGGGAGGAAATATCCTGATCGGAAATGATTTCTATTCTGCTCCCCAGTCCAGAACA
>CBFGUY010000494.1:0-1843 GCA_965651895.1 uncultured Algoriphagus sp.
TGCTATAATTTACAGTTTGGGCTTTCACTCCAGAGATATTCTCATAGCCTTTATCTCCTACATAATACCGCAAGTGGACGTCTGAATATTGCTTGCCTGTCTCTTTCAAGATCTTCATCCGTACGAAGTAGGTAGTCTCAAAGATATTCCCATAAAACTTCGAGTTTCCTTCATGGACTAAAATCACAGCCGTAGCGTCAGGTTCATAGGCCACTTCCGTAAGGTTAATTTCTTCCTGATTTGCCTGACCTAATTTAGCGGTCTGAGAAATACCGGGAATGGAAAGAAGAAAGGTCAACAGTAAAAGTAGAGATCTATTCATGCGTACTAGCTGAGGTGTTTTTAGTAAAATAGAAATTGGTAGAACCAAGGGAGTTTATACGCTTCACGAGTTCTGATTTAGACTCTTCAGCTACGTCGTCCTTAAGTGATAGATTAATTGACCGGATTACGCTAAGATTTCTGCCGGATAATGAAGTCTGCAAAACCACACTGATCCCCTCTTCCTCAAGCATAAGCTGTTCTGATAAATTCTCAGCTACCATTATTTCTGGGAGTTCAATCTGATATTCGTCTATCTGATTGAGCGAATTGTTAGCCAGCATTTCCTCAGTCACTTTCCCCAAAAACGGTTTTAGAATCATCCGTTTCGCTGTGTTTTGGACAAATTTCTGGATGAAACCATCGTAGTGAAGGTCTGCTGATAAGAGAGAGTCTTTCTTGTCGATGTGCAGCCTGTAATCTCTGATAATCAAGCCTGAGACCGGAGAGTTTTTATTGAAATAATCGCGCTGCTCCCTGGTATCCAGGTATTGCTTTACCATGAGCATCTGTTCAGCAAAATTACCCTCTACCTGTATATCTGAGCTGATAGTGGCATTGCCGTCGCTAGTGATCAATACTTGATTTGTACTGCGGACAGCATTCCAATAATCCGTATTATAAGCAGGAGTTTTGGTGAGTGCACCACCTTCTTCATTGATCACCAGAACATGTCTATTCCGGGTAAAATCCCCAAGAAATCCAGCAGGAAGGGAATTAGATGTGCATTCCAGCCAGACTGGACTAGCTGAGTCCTGAATAGGAACCTGAAGGATTACATGGTTAAACTGGTTAGAAGGAAGGTCAATCTCTATATCATCGGCATTTTTTCCTGCATACACCAGGGTGTAGTTAGACTCGATGCCGACAACTTTCAGCATGGCTTGCATAAGATTAGTCAATCCTTTACAATCTCCATAGGCATATTTTACTACATCCGCAGCCGGAGTGGTTTGCCACCCTCCGATTCCGAGCTGAATACTGACGTATCGGTAGTTTTTCTGAAGATATTCGTACAGAATCTGGATCTTTTCATATTCTGTATCTGCATCTGAAACCATAGCCTTCACCTTCTCTGCAAAATCCCCTGGAAGCGAATTCCGTCCTCTATTCAGCCTGTATTGCCATGCGGCTAGGCCAGCCCAATCCTCCATCTTTCCGCTGAATTCACCCAAGGAAAAATTCAGAGGTGCTAGGATTAATTTATGGTCATCTTCTTTTTTCAGATCAGGCAATTGTACCGGAAGGTCTTTTTCTAACCACGTCATCTTCACTTTGCCAGCTTCAATATTTTCCGTCCGCTCCCCTAGCAGATTCAGTTCCTTGTAGCGAAGGCCAATAGTTTCTGGATATACAACTGTTAAAGTAGATTGTGTCACCTTTTGATGGTAGTTGTGAACCGGAATCCAATCGGCTAATTGGAAATTGGTAGAAGCCTTAGTCTCAAATTTCACTTTCACTACCACTGGAAATTTACTACTGCTTACTTCGTAATATTTATGCCTATTGTCATCGAAAATGC
>CBFGUY010000495.1:0-1842 GCA_965651895.1 uncultured Algoriphagus sp.
TCAACCAAATCAACCCTGATGAAATACAGGAAATATCTGTACTGAAAGATGCTGCTTCTACTTCTCTCTATGGATCAAGAGCTGCCAATGGCGTAGTATTGATCACTACCAAAAAAGGAAAAGTCGGACAGACGAATGTAAATCTAAATGTCTATACAGGATTCCAGAAAGTACCTGAAAACGGTAGACTTGAAATGATGGATGCTGTAGAATTTGCTACGTTCAAAAAGGAGTACTATGAAGCTGCTGGACAGGAAGTGCCAAGTATTTTTCAGAACCCTTCCCAGTATAGAGGGCAATCCAATGACTGGTATGGTGCCATGCTTCAGACCGCACCTATTTCTTCCTATAACCTTACCGTAACTTCTAACAAAGAAAAGGTCAATACGGCTATAATCGCAGGGGTTTTTAAGCAGGACGGGGTGGTGGTAAACTCAGATTACTCCAGGTTCTCCCTGAGGATGAATACTGATTATCAAGTCTCCGATAAGGTGAACATAGGTGTAAATGTTGCCCCGAACTATGTGGTGGACAATACACCACGAACGGATGGTACCAGGGGTACCGGGATTTTATTTAACGCCCTGCATACCTGGCCGATCATGCCGATCTATGAGGAAAACGGGGAGTTGACTTCTTTCAACCAGCTTCCTGCAAGTACTGGTAATATATATGCCTATCCCAACTGGGTGAGGTCCGCCCAGGAAATCACTAATCAGACCAAACAGATGAATGTGCTGGCAAATACCTATGTTGAATGGAAGCCGATTCCAGGTCTTTCCCTGAAATCCACATTCAATGCTGAAGTCAGAAATTCCAAGTATTTCTGGTTTAACCCTTCTACTGCCACTGCCAATATCAATGTCTCCATCCCCACTGTTGCTGTCTCAATCCGTGACCATTATTCCAGTTTGTCATGGCTGAACGAAAACATCGCCACCTATAACAAATCCATCGGAGAACATAATTTCCAACTTTTGGGAGGATTTTCCAACCAGAGGTTTCGGGATGAAAGTACAAGAATCCAGGCGGACACCTATTCAGATGACCGTATTCCAATGATTCAGGGAGCTATTAACATTAACAGAAACGGTACGAACTCAGGGGTAGGTGAATGGTCATTGACTTCACTGTTTTCCAGATTGACCTATAATTATAAAGGCAAATATCTATTTACAGCATCGGTGAGAGGCGATGGGTCTTCACGGTTTGGTGAGAATAATCGTTGGGGGATTTTCCCATCTACATCGGTGGGTTGGGTGCTTTCTGACGAAGGATTCCTGAGCACCAATTCTACAGTTTCTTTTGCGAAGCTAAGAGCCAGCTACGGTGTGACCGGTAATAATAACATAGGTAATTATACCTCTTATGCGCTGGTGAATAACACCATCAATGCAGTTTTCGGTGAAACAGTGGTGCCTGGAGCAGCCATCACTACGCTGAACAACAGAAATCTGGGTTGGGAGACTACTGCTCAGCTTGACCTTGGTATGGAGCTTGGGCTGTGGGATGACCGGGTGCTTTTTACCTATGATTTTTATACCAAAAACACCACCAATCTACTTTACGCAGTTCAGATTCCTCAGGAAGCAGGGTTTACCAATTACAATGACAACATCGGCGAAATCCACTTTTGGGGGCATGAGTTTTCCGTAAATACAGTGAATACTACCGGAGCTTTCCGCTGGACTACCAATGCCAATTTTTCAATCAATAGAAACAAGGTACTTGAATTGGCAGACGGAATTGACCGGGTTTATGGTGACTATCATATTACTCAGGTGGGTCAGCCTTTTGGCCAGTTCTACGGGCTGAAGAAATTGGGCAACTACATGAATGAGG
>CBFGUY010000496.1:0-1841 GCA_965651895.1 uncultured Algoriphagus sp.
TTTGAAAATCAAATTCACTAAATTTAAAAGCTATGACCAATTCATTCTCCTTCGATCCAAGCTTTCAGATTGCCAAGGTATTTGTGCGTCTGGGCATGGTCTTCTCCGCACTGATGGTGGTTCTATTTATCTATCTGATCTATCTGGCTTCGCTGGGAATATTTCAGGACTGGGAAATGGAAATCCAATCCCTTTCTAACGAATTTCACTTAGTAACATCGCCGTTTATATGGCAAGTGATAGCCCTTTCTATCCCTATAGCTGGTTTTATAGCAAGCTTTTTTGTTTTGGGTTGGTTGGGGAAAAAGATTCAACTGGAAGACAAAACCCAGAAACCCATATTCTAAGAACTAGTCACTGACTCTGATTTCAAGGCTCTGACATTCGATATCATGAGTAAAAGTTGTCCTAAGCATTCTTCCTAAGCGTAGGTGCTGTATTATAACAATGTTCGTAGGGGTAAAAAAATCAAAATTGACTGTCTTAATCCAGCTTCTGGAGAAGGAGGGGAACATCAATAGCGTTGCCTTAATCCAGCTTCTGGAGAAGCAGGATAACGTCATCGCGTCCCTTTGTGTAACTCTTTACCTTCCCTGCGGATAAAAAAAAGGGCCGAAGCCCTTTTATATTTTAGTCCATTCCTAAAAACTCCACATCAAAAATCAATACTGAGTTAGGAGGAATTCTATCATCGTTATCCGCATTTCGATAACCCCAAGCAGATGGAATCACTAATCGGGCTTTAGAACCCGGCCTAAGACGGCTAAATCCTATATTCCAACCCATAATCACCCTATCTTGGCCAGTACTGTAAAGACCGAATCTTAAATATTCATATTTTGTACCTTCAACATATAGATCGTTTTCCTTTGCTACCTGTTCTATATTGGTATCAAAAACAGAACCATCACTCATTAATGAGCCTACATAATTAGTATAGATCACGTTCCCTGTATTAGGCCTTGACCCCGCCCCTTCTTCCTGCACGATGATCACCACCCCACTAGGATCATGGATCCTATACAGGCTATCGATCTCCGCGGTTTTTAGATAATCTACAATCAACAAACTGTCCTTTTTCAGATTTCCTGCCTCATCGTAGGGAGGCCCCGAACCGAAAGGATTGTTTGGCTCGCAGCTACTGAAGGCGACGAGCAAAACCAGGAAAAAGAAAATGCTAGCTCTAAATATATTCATATCAATCTTGTGGTCCAGGAGTAACTTCAAGTAGCTCCAATTCAAACATGATAGGAGTGTTAGGTGGAATTCGTCCATCTGAAGTCCCTTGTCTTCCATATGCGAATTCAGATGGTATAAATACAGTAGCTCTATCTCCTACCTCCATTTGTAAGGCCCCAAATTCAAAACCGTGAATCAAACGCCCTAAACCCACTCGAAAAACAAGGGGCTCATATTTTCTTTGGGAACTAAAAATCCCCTCCTCTTTAGCTACATCTTCAAAGGAAGTATCGAACGCTTTATTGCTAAGTAATCTCCCCACATAATCCACCTTAAGTGTATCTCCAAGACTAACCGTATCTCTACTACCGGACAGCTCTTGCCAAACTATAGTAATACCTCTATTCTCATCGTAGACTTTTTTGACATTTACAATAGTAGCGGTGTCAAGATAGGCTTGAATCTCTGCTAAGTCTTCATTGAAGATCACATCATTGGTAGCATCATCATCGATACAAGACGCAAAGGCGAAACTACCTGCTATGAGGCTCAAAATGGCGAATACTCTTATTTTCATTGTGCTTGTTAAGTTAGTATTGTTTGTTAAGATATCTACAATACGTAGCTTACTGCACATCCGCTACATTCACATCGAAAACAAG
>CBFGUY010000497.1:0-1829 GCA_965651895.1 uncultured Algoriphagus sp.
AGCTACTTTTACGGGTTTTCAGTGCGTTTTTTATTTTCGCCACTTTTTTCCCGCTAGTCAAATTAGATTACTGGTGGGTCAGAGTCTTTGATTATCCCAGATTGCAGAAACTGGTGATCATTCTGATTTTAGGACTTTTGTGGCTATTGAACTTCGGCACGTCCCCAACTTCTG
The DNA here is from genome assembly GCA_965651895.1 of uncultured Algoriphagus sp. Taxonomy (GTDB): domain Bacteria; phylum Bacteroidota; class Bacteroidia; order Cytophagales; family Cyclobacteriaceae; genus Algoriphagus. Next base: position 175 of record CBFGUY010000497.1, read on the forward strand.
AACCCTACATTTGGCTGGGATTACTGGGTACCTGTGCAATATTTCTGACCAGCAAAGTCTTGCCATTTACCCTACTAGGCAGCAAAATGATTGATTCAGTACCTTTCGATGAGGAAAGGGGAATCCATATCCTGGTAGCAAATGTCTATCAGTACAATGATGCTTATCATAAAGCTGTGGATCTGGTAAAAAATACAGATCCGGATGTGGTTTTCCTTGTGGAAACTGACAAAGCATGGGAAAAAGGCATCTCGGAGATTGAAGAAATCTTTCCTTTTCAAATCAAAATCCCGCTGGATAATACCTACGGATTGCTTTTTTACACCAAACTGGAAATTGTCAGTAAAGAAATAAACTACCTGGTCGATGAGGAAATACCATCTCTCGAGCTGGAACTTAAACTCCGGAATGGGGAAATAATTACCATATACGCCATTCACCCAACTCCACCTGTACCGGGTGAAAACACAGAAAGCACAGAAAGAGATGCGGAAATATTGATCGTAGGAAAGAAGTCCCAGAAAAACAAACGGCCAACATTGGTCATCGGTGACCTCAACGATGTAGCTTGGAGCTATACAACCGAGCTGTTTTTGAAGATCTCAGAGATGGCAGATCCCCGTAGAGGAAGAGGGCTATTCAATACCTTCCATGCTAAAGTACCACTTTTCAGATGGCCTCTAGACCATATTTTCCTTAGTAAGCATTTTGGTTTAGCTTCGCTGAAAGTAGAAAGTGAAATCGGCTCAGATCACTTTCCTATTTCCATGAGGGCAGTTTTGACCCCCCTGGACACGGCTGATACCTTGGAAGCTAATGGGGAAGAGAAAAAAGAAGCCCGCGAAAAAATAAATCGCGGGCTAGTGGCGGATTGAAGTCAGGGGAGGCTTAATTATTTTCTTTTGCTTCGGCTTTTTGCTTGCGTTTGAAGCCTTTGTTGAATGGCCAGGTGTATTCCAGCGCTTCCATACCCCGGTTCAGATTATATGTAGCCGAATCGGTGTTTTCCAATGTGCTTTTTAATGTTTCTGCAAATTCAGGGTCATTAAGAAGCATTCCCAGGGAATTATCGGGATCGTTGAATTTATCCGTGATCTCACTTAGTTTCATGGTCATTTCTTCCGAATTGGCGGCTGCTTGTCTGAAACTTTCCATAGTCTGTTTCAGGTCGCTTGCCATAGTGGTATCAGTCACCAGGTCATTGAAAAGGTTTCCTTCCTGGTTCAGCTTTTTGGTGAAACTTTGAAGCTCGGCTATCATGCGGTTACTATTGACAGAAGCCTGATCCAGATTTCTCACAATGGCCCGGAAACTCTCCGCAATCAATGAATCCGTCATGGCTGCTCCTACCATTCCTTCACCTTCAGCAAGTTTACCAGTCAGCTCTTTAAGATTTCCTGTGATCTGTACAAGATTTTCGTTGTTGACCTGCAAGGTTTCCATCATCTGGTCAGTATCAAGAGGCATCACTGATTCCAGTCTATCACCATCTTGGACAGGGGGAGCCATAGTAGTTCCACCATAGATTACGATGATTTTATTACCAATAAGACCATCGGAGCTGATAGTAGCTTTGGAGTCTTTCCTTATAAAATCCACTACTTTTTGCTCCACATTCATTTCGATTTCTACCTGGGAGTCCCCATAGAAATTGA
>CBFGUY010000498.1:0-1828 GCA_965651895.1 uncultured Algoriphagus sp.
ATCATACTCCTGAATTTCAAAATTTGAAATGGCTGTCCGTTTCTTCCGATTCTTTCCTGCTTATAGAAGACAGGACCTTTTGAAGTTAATTTGGTGATAACGATTAACGCTATAAATACAGGTAAACCTGTAAGGATTGCAAGAGAAGAAAACAGAATGTCGAAGGATCTTTTTGCAAATCTTGTAGTCAGTTCTATACCCTCATTCATTTTTTGAGAAACAGAGCTTCTCGAAATGTTAGAAAGCGTGAACAGGTCAGGGATCATCCGACCCGCCTGGTAGCCTTTGAAAACAATCTCTTGTTGGTGTGAGGAATTACGTATCATTATTTTAATATTTTAAGTCAAACATTGTCGTGCTAGGTATTATCCAATTGGGATGCCAAGCTAAAACAAGGCTATTTCTGTCAATTGGGGGCTTTTGGGGGAATTGTTAACAAATTTTATGTGGAAGCGATCCCCACATTGCGAGAGTTATTACCTGAAATTTCAGTTATTACTCCAATACGCTTTAGTCATAGAGAAAGACTTGCGGAGTTTCACAGGAACTGACTGATAGTTAAGTCCCAGTTTATAGCCAATCAATTTAGCTCCTGTAGCGATAAGGCATTTTGGAATTAAAAGAGGGTTGTGTTTAAAAGTATATTGGAGTTCAGATTTGAGATATTTGAAGCCTTCACTTTCTGCTCTACCAAAGTTTTCAAAAATCCATGGGTTGCTGACATGGAATACTCCGATATCAAAATACCGCTTGAATTCTTCAATGGCCGAATAATCATGTGAGTGGTGTATTTTGGAGTCCGAAAGGTACGCCATTTTCCATCCATCAAGCAACATTTTTCCTGCTATTAACACATCTTCGCCCAAAATAACCCCCTTAGGGAACCCATTGACTGAAAAAAAAGCGGTTTTTCTATAGGCCGCAAAAGAATTTGAGCAGGAAATCGTCTTAATTCCGTAGCGGTCAGCATCTTCTATGCTCTTGATTTTGGACTCGGCTGGGTAGTTAAATAGCCGAGCATGGGTCTCCAAAACCTTCGCATTTTTATGCGGAAGTTGGCGGCCATAGACCATTCCCAGTTCAGGATTTTCTTCCATAGCCTGCACCATCAGCCCGATTGCATTTGGCTCCGCCAGAATTGCGTCTTGGGTGAGGAAAACAAAAATATCCGCATCGGGGAATTTTTCCACAGCCATCTGACGGGTACCTCCATGATCAAAATCTCTCTTGTCTATTTTGATCAGGTCACAAGTACCCTCATTGATTTGGTCTAAGGTGCCATCTGTAGAACCAGAATCAATCACTACCAATCTGGAAATAGGGTAGTTTTGTATAGCGATTCCTGCAAGGACATCTTTCCAGATCGGACCGGCATTCAGGGTGGGGATAAAAAGATTGACTGTCATAGCTTAAAAATCAGTTGCCGGAGATTTCCACTTCTCCATAATTGGCGGTGCCTGAAACAAGGTTTTCTTTAATTATTCTAGCCTTGCCTTTTCCTACGAGTACTACCGTCTCTGCATCAGCGATCCCAATATATTCATTTCCCTCCAATGTAAGTTGGTTTGGATAGTGACTTCGGAACGTCTGGTTTTCATTTCCTCCAGGGATAGAGGTGATTTTATTGTTTTTCACTGCCAGCGCTGTGGAGTTATCGTCAAAAATGCCCGTGTTGAAGGATTTTATCTCATTTTCGATGATCTGGACGTTTTTTGCTGTTTTCCGCAGGATTATCGCAGAGGAGTTCTCACTCAGAATCTCATTGTTTTCAATCAATGCACCGTCAGCTTTGGTGATTAGAATAGTGGGGTTTTGGGATGCGTTTTTT
>CBFGUY010000499.1:0-1826 GCA_965651895.1 uncultured Algoriphagus sp.
CTGCATGATGCAGCCCCAGTTTATGGGAGATATGCGTGAAATAGGTCTGCTTTGCCCCGATTCTCTTCGCAACACTTACTGCCTCTCCCAGAGTGAAATGGGAAATATGAGGTTCTTTCTGCAAAGCATTTAGAACCAGGATTTCTGTCCCCTCTATAAGTCTGAATGATTCTTCTGGAATATAGTTGGCATCCGTGATGTAAGTGAAATCACCGATCCTGAAACCTAGAACGGGCAGCTTATAATGCATCACCGGAATAGGAGTGATCGTGATACCATGGATGGTAAAAGGGCTCTCATCGATTTCAATAGTCTTTACCCTTGGAACACCGGGATACCTTGTTCCCGCAAAAATATAGGAGAATTCTCTTTTGATCTGATCTAACACCTGAATCCTGCCAAAGATCGGCATATCCTTTTGTTGCTTAAAGTTGAACGGTCTGATGTCATCCAGACCTGCTGTGTGATCCTTGTGCTCATGGGTATAAACGACAGCATCTAGCTTGGCAATCCCTTCCCTAAGCATCTGGCTTCTGAAGTCCGGGCCGGTGTCGATGACGAGTGACAATTCACCGATTTGGATATGGATCGAAGCCCTGAATCTCTTATCTCTGAAATCCAGTGATCTACATACTTCGCAATTACATCCTATCACCGGCACTCCCTGAGAGGTGCCGGTTCCTAAAAAAGTAACTTTCAAAACTTTAACTGGGTTTGCCTCAGCTCAGTGAGGAAGTCATGATTTGATTTGTCCTTAAAGTCTGAAGGGTCAAGATTCAAGTCAATTAAAATATCAATAAGTGCATTGATTTTTCCCTCGAGCGGAAAGTATTTGTTCACAATTACGATTTTGGCATCCTTCAATACACAGTAGCCGGATTTGAAGTTTCCTTTTTCATAACGCAGCATGTATTCTGATGAAGCGAATAGATTTTCCAGTTTGTCCAAAAAGTGCTTCGTGTGTTTGATTACCATGTCAACTCAGAAATTTCTTAACCGTGGCCAGTAGTTTGTCATAGTCCAGTGGCTTCTGTATGAAGTCATCAAAACCTAGTCTTCTGAACTCATCCATTGTAAAATTACTCATATTGCCTGTAATGGCTATTATAGGTAGTTTGGATTTAGTTTCATCTGGTAAGTTCCTGATCATTTTGGTACAGGTAGCCCCGTCCAGTACAGGCATGTTGAGATCCATCAGGATTAGATCGAAATTCTCTTTTTCGAGCATTTCCAGCACCTGCTTGCCGTTTTTAGCTGCTTTCATCTGATAATTTTCAAAAGAAAGAATACTCTTTGTCAAGTTTAGAATAATAGAACTGTCTTCGCCGACGAGAATTTTTTTGGAGTCATTCATAGGTTAAAAGTAGTTTCTTCTTCGAGATATTTTTCAAATAAAATGCGTTCATTTTTGAGTTTTTTCAGTATGTTTTCCAGAGTATTCCAATCTCCGGCACGTGCCAGCTTATCAGCTTCTGTAGCCACTGTATAAATTACATTTGCACCCAAACTCCCTGAATTTCCTTTTATGGTATGAAGATTTTCGATCAGGGATTTTTGGTTTCTTTCTTCAAAAGCTAATTCTAGCTTTTCCATCAATTGATCGAATTCCGCAAGAAAATCAATATACAAAGACCTTAGGTTCTTTGCAGATTTATACTTTGATAATTGGTGTAAAATGTTTTTGTCCAAGATTAATGCGCTGTCTTTAGATCCGTTTTCATTTTCACTTTGGGAGCTGAAAAACCCAGCGATTCTGTCTAGAAATTCCTTTGGTCTGATAGGTTTGTTGATCAAATCGATAAAGCCGACTTCCAGAAAACACTGTC
>CBFGUY010000500.1:0-1824 GCA_965651895.1 uncultured Algoriphagus sp.
AGCAGCACGTGATGCCTACTTATGAGAAATACATCAAACCTTTTATGAACGATGCTGATCTGATCGTGCCAAATAATCAGAATTTTGATAAAGCACTGGAAGTCATCCGCACATACTTACGTTCCAAACTAGTTAAAATTTAGCGGGCACTGTTCTTTAACAAACAGTTGATTTTTAATATATTGTCTTGAATTCTGCAGTGAGCTGCAGAAATTCTTAGAGGAAAAACGCACGTTTTAAATATTTGGCTATATTTGCGCCGCATGAAAGCATCAAAACGAAATAGCAACCTATTCCAACAGCGCCTGACGGTGATGCTGGCGTTGCTGTTGTGTTTGTTTATTTCCAGCATAGAATACATGCCTGAGGCAGCAGAAGGGGTTAAAGTCGAGAATAACGACCAGTCTTCAGGTGATCAGGATCAGACTTTTTTGAATGTTGCGGTGGATGCGGTAGTGCCTTTTGTAGTGCATGTGTCCCACAGCCTTCTGTATTTGATTCACGAGGTAGTAAATTTTGAAGGCACTACCTTAATCACTGAAGCGACTTCCGTTTTTCAGCCAAACCAGCTCGGCGAAATACTTTTTGAGCGGATCATATCCACTAAAGGACCCTGATACCAAGTTATTTCCGGCTTTCACGGTGCCTGACTGATTTTCAGTCAAGCTATTAATCTGTATTTACAATCAAATAATAATTTCAATTTCCCATGCAAAACAAAGGTGTCATTGTGTTTTTGACAGTGATCGTTACGGCACTTTGCCTGTACTATCTGTCATTCACATTTGTATCAAACAATATCCAGCAAAAAGCCCAGGAATACGCTACTGATGCGTCTGGCAATGTGGATTTCTCCAAGAAACAAAGCTATCTGGATTCTATCTGGAGAGCTCCCGTTTATAAATTTCTAGGTGCTGATTATACCTTCCAGGAGGTAAAGGAAACAGAACTTGGATTAGGTCTTGACCTTCAGGGCGGGATGCATGTTACCCTGGCAGTTTCTCCTGTAGAAATCGTCAAAGGTCTTGCAGGCAATCCAAAAGATGCCGCTTTCAACAAATCAGTGGAGGAAGCCAAGGAAGAAGCAAAAACATCTACAACCAAGTTTGTTGATTTGTTTTATGCTGCATGGCAGAGAAACAGCCCAGGAGAAAAATTAAGTGGGATTTTCGCCACAGCGGCAAACAGAGGAAGGATTTCTCTGGATACTTCTGATTCAGATATCCTAGATATCCTAGATAGAGAAATAGAGAATGCAATAGAGCGTTCATTCAATATCCTTAGAACCCGTATCGATAGATTCGGTACTTCCCAGCCAAACATCCAGAGAATCCAAGGCTCAGGTCGTATCCAAATCGAGCTTCCTGGTGTGGACAATCAGGAAAGAGTGAGGAACCTCCTTCAGGGTGTGGCCAAGCTTCAGTTTTGGGAAGTGGCAGAGGTAAATGAAATAGGCGGGGCTTTGGAATCAGTGAACAGTGCTTGGGTGGCTGCTAACAAATCGGGACAGCCTGCTGCGGTAGATACCGTTGCTTCAGAAGATCTTTCTGAAGAGGATTCTCTAAAAAATGCTCTGGAAAAGCAACTTGCTGAAATAGACCCTGCCAATGCAGGTGATAATAATGTTTCTCCGCTGTTCAGCTTGCTTAAGCCTAATGCCGGTTTGGCCTATGAGCTACGCGACACCATGGCTATCAACCGTATCCTGAAAAACAAGGATTATGCTGCATTAATGCCGAGAGATATCAAACTGATGTGGGGAGTAAAGCCATTTAAAGCCAATGACGGTACTGAAACTCTAGAACTCTTCGCAATCAAGGCTGT
>CBFGUY010000501.1:0-1822 GCA_965651895.1 uncultured Algoriphagus sp.
GGACATATACAGCGTGGTGGCAACCCCACAGCCCGTGACCGGGTTTTGGCCAGTCGATGCGGAATGTCTGCCGTGGAAGGGTTGCTCGCAGGCTATAAGTTTCATATGGCAGGGGTCGTAAACCAAGAAGTGGTGTTTACACCGTTTGCGGATTGTATTGGAAAGACCAAACCTCTAAACGAGGATCATCTCAAATTAATGAAAATTTGCAGTATATAAGATGGGGTTCATACCACTATTTATCATGCTGGGAGGCGGATGCCTCCTGTTTTTTCTTACTGTAAAAAACACCCTGCAACGCAAACTCAATCATCAGAAAGAGCTGTTATTCGAACTGAATTCCTTAAATCCGGCGTTGGGTATAGTGGTAGAAGATACTTCTGACCCGGATTGGTTGATAGCTGAACTTAAGAACAAAAAACTTGAAAAAGGCATCACCCAAAAAGCCCTGGCTATTATCCGGGATCTTAAAGTCAATCGTATCCAATACAATAATCTCCTTAAAAAAGCGCCTTACAACTGGGTAGGTAAAATCGCTCGTTTTCAGCCTATCTGAGATTCGATATAGGCAATGATTTGATCTATCATATCAGGTGAAAACCACCTGACTGATTCATCCTTTTTGAACCAGGTCATTTGCCGCTTGGCATATCTCCTTGAGTTTCTTTTGAGCAGGCGGATCGCTTCTTCCTTGTCATAGCTGCCCTCCATAAAGCGAAAAATCTCAGAGTACCCTACGGTCTGCAGCGCATTGAGATACCGCATCCCATAAAGAGTTTCAGCCTCATCGAACAATCCTGCGGCTATCATCTGATCCATCCGCTGGTCAATCCTTGCATATAGCTCTTCCCTGTCCCGTTCAAGCCCCACTTTAATAACCTTAAAAGATCTTTCCTTTTTCGATTTTACCCTGAAAGAGCTAAACTTTTTGCCTGTTCCCCGACATACTTCCAATGCTCTCATCAGGCGTTGAGGGTTTTTTTGATCCACTTGTGAAAAATACTCAGGATCTTGGGCAGCTACCTCTTCCTGCAGAAATGTTATTCCCTTTTCCTCATATTCCTGAATCAATTGCTGTCTCACTTCAGGTGATATAGTCGGCATTTCATCCAGACCATTCACCACTGCATCTGCAAAAAGGCCGGATCCTCCGGTCATTACCACCACTTGATGTTTGGCATATAAATTCTCAAGCAAAGCTATTGCGTCCTGTTCAAACCTCCGGACATCGTATTCATCCTCAATAGACAAACTATCCACGAAATGATGGGGAACCTGATGTAATTCCTCAGCAGTAGGTTTGGCAGTACCTAAATTCATTTCCCGGTAAAATTGCCTACTATCGCAGGATACAATTTCAGTCTTGTAATTTTTGGCTAGATTTAAACACAGATTGGTCTTCCCAACTGCCGTGGGACCCACTACTAGAATCAAATAGGATTGGTGTGACAAAATCAAATAAGATGAATTGCTGAATCTCAAAATTCCAAAGTATTATAATGAAAAGCAAAAAGGTCTTGATTGTAGATCACAACGATGCACACCGACAGCTGATGGAAAACCTGATTGCCCAGCTTTACACGGTAGAATCAGTGAAATTTGGAGAAGATGCTTTAAAAAAAGTTGCTAATTCCAAATTTGATCTGATACTGATAGCTATTCAAATGCCTGATATGGATGGAATCTCTATAGCCAAAGCCATTTGGAGAGAGTCGATCTACCAGCATCCCATCATCGCTGTTTCTTCTTATTCTGTTGAGTCCGCCAGACAGTGTTTTCTGGAAGTCGGCTTTATCGATTTGATCAACAAACCTATCAGACC
>CBFGUY010000502.1:0-1820 GCA_965651895.1 uncultured Algoriphagus sp.
AAATATTACATAAATCACACTTCAACTGTTTTTCCTAATAACACCTAGTCTTCTCTTAATACTACTTCGGCAGCCTCATTTAGAAGCTGTTCAACAACTTTATCCACGATAGTTTCGGCCATTTGTTTAATTTCGTCATCCCCTTTTGTGTGAGGGTCAACAAACGATCCAGCAGGTTCTGAGGGAAGAGAATATTTTTGCATTACTATTACAAACCGCGAACAAAGTTTGAAATAAAAATTACAACACGATACAAACTATTAATTAATACCTAATTGACCTTCGGGCTCTGCGCTCTTTTCAGCAGCCTTAGCCACTTCTCTAGCATCGTGAATGCCCTTTTCACTTCTTTGAATAATTTCTCCTGCCATTTCTCGGCCACCATTATCCCAGATGTCGGTGAAAAATTTTCCACCAACTTGGCTAGCTTCGGTCGAGGGGTCTTTAATATCTTCAGCGGATAAAGTGGCTTCGGATTGCGCAAGCAGCTTAATATGATCACAACCTTTCTTCTCTAGAACAGTAGCAACTCCTCTGGCGCCCGAAAATGCGCAGATATCACCGCGGCTGCTCAGGATTTCCTCGAAAGCTTCTGCTTCATGACTAATCCATTCCAATGGACCTTCGGGATTGCCTCTGGAGAAACTTTCTTCACTAGAAAATGCGCCAACGCTGGCGAAGCTGGATTTTATCTTTTTGACGCATTCTATAGATTTAACATAGCATTTCCTCTGGGATGCACGAAGCTCCTGAGCACTTAACTCTAAATGATTAACCAACTGATCACTAAGCTCTCGTTTTGTTTCTTCAAGCACACGTTCCTCTTTAGCTCTAGCTAGCTGTTTCTGAAGATCTTTAATCTCACGTTTTTGGGCTTCGGCCTGGATCTTTGAGGCAGCTTCGTCCTTTTTTACCTTGTCTACCAATGTAAGCAAAATTTTATCCTTTTCCAGAGCTTCGTTTCTCAGTTTAATAACTTCTGACCGAAGGTTGTTGAACGCAATTTCATAGCTCTCATCTTCGGCACTCTTTTGTGCTCTTAATGCGTTGCTTAGGATTAAGCCCTATATGTAAAGACTTGGTATAAGAATAAAAGAATGAATTACGTATTGTAAAATTTTTTCAAAACGTCTAATTCCCATACCTTTAGGCTGTTATACGCAAGACTGTCCGCGAGATCCTCCTTCGTCATAGCACATAATCCAGCTTCGAGCTTCGGGAACCCCATACTTCTAGCCATCTCTCGGCAGACAGATAATTCTTTGTTATCAGGGAGGCAGTATAGGAAGTCATCCTCATTTGTCCCATTGAACACCACTGCTCCCTTTGGATATTTTAACTCTCTGGCATAGTGATTGGCTTCATAAGTCTCTTCTTCAGATAATTTTTTCCCCGAAGCATGTCGTATGATATAATCGCATGTGCTGGCAGGAGCTTCGGGGACGGCAGTGTCAATCTTCTCAACCAAAACTGGTTCTGATGTTTTTTCGGTTTCCAAAGATTGTTCCTTGGTGGGCTCTGAAGGCCCAGCTTCAGCTTCAGCTTCAGCTTCAGCTTGTTGCTTCGAAGTTTCAGTAGACGCTTCAGCAAGTTCAACAGTCTTCTTTGGAGTTGTGCTTGAAGACATAATTGTCTCCAAGACATCTAGTACGTTCACCATTCTTTTTCTTTTTGGGGTCACCAATGGGCCCTTTTGGATTTTTCCTGTTTCAGCATTCGCTGAAGGACTTAAGATTTCCAATATTTTTTGTCCTTCAATTCTCGATTTTTCCGCCTTCTCTGCTAAAGGCGCTTCAGATTTCTCTTCTATCTTCGGCACT
>CBFGUY010000503.1:0-1820 GCA_965651895.1 uncultured Algoriphagus sp.
TTCATAGTCAGATTCTGATTTTCAGAATTTTTACAATTTACCCATCTCAAACCTGACAGGTTAAACGAACCTGTTAAAAATTTACTAAAACTTATGTGTAACCTGATTTACCCAAAATCTCGGGCACTATTTCCGTGGAAATATTTTCACGGTTCGGTGCTGACACTTGTCCTGCTGATTTTTGTTGCAGGAAGCTCCTACGCCCAAAGCAGAAATGTGAGCGGCGTAATCAAATCTTCAACCGGCGAGACTATGCCCGGTGTGAATGTCCTGGTTAAAGGTACCACCATCGGTACGGCCTCAGATATTGACGGCAATTTTAGCTTAACCGTCCCCTCTGACGAATCCATCTTGGTTTTCTCATTTATTGGCTACTCCTCCAAAGAGGTCATGGTAGGCAATGCCAGTGAATTGGATGTAATCCTGGAGGAGGATCTGTCGTCACTTTCTGAAGTAGTGGTGGTAGGCTATGGTACCCAGGAACGGGCCAAAGTCACCGGTGCCATCTCCTCAGTAGGATCAGAAGAAATCCGTGCTCTGCCGGTGGCCAGCTTAGCCTCAGCTATTCAAGGTAGAGCTGCAGGCGTCAATGTTACCAATACCGGCTCACCAGGTACCAATCCTATTGTAAGGATCAGGGGTATAGGTACAGTAGGCAACAATGATCCCTTATACGTAATTGATGGCATGCCTGCTGGAGGATTAAATGAAATCAATCCCGCGGACATAGAATCCATCGAGGTGCTTAAAGATGCTTCGACAGCTGCCATTTATGGATCTAGAGGAGCAAACGGTGTAATCTTGGTTACTACCAAAAAAGGCAAAAAAGGAAAGCCGCTAGTGACCATGGATGCATACTATGGATCTCAGCAAGCTTGGAAAACCCTAGATCTACTCAATAGAGATCAATATATCGCCTTTGGTAGGGAGTTATTGGGGAATGCGGGTGATGATGCCCCTGCACGCTTTGACAATCTGGGAGAATTTGCCAACAATGATATTGATTATCAGGACGAGATGTTCCGTACCGCCCCTATCCAGGACTATAACCTGGGAATATCCGGAGGTACTGATAATGTTCTCTACAATTTTTCCCTAGGCTATTTCGCTCAGGAAGGCATCATGAGAGGCACGGATTTCGAGCGGGTATCTTTGCGTTCGAATACTGAATACAAAGTCAACAACAGGGTGAAAATAGGTCAGACTCTTACTATCGCCTACTCCAATAGAAATATTGAGCCTTTTTCCGGGGGTAGGAGTCAGCTGGAGCATATTGTAAAAGCCGTTCCATACATCCCAGTAAGAGATGCCTCTCGCCCAGGTGGATTCAGGGCCTCCGATAGAGTGGATGGTTCAGATCCTGAGAATCCGGTATTAAATGCCGAACTGAGGGAAAACAACAGTCAGGAATACAAAATTCTAGGCTCAGCTTATGTAAGTGTTAATATCCTAAAAGGACTAGACTACAAGTTTCTCGTGGGTTTGGATGTGGGAATGGGAGATAATTTCCAATACGCCCCAAGTTTCGACGCAGGTGACTTTAGTGTCCAGCCATTTGCGACAATTTCCAAGACCAAGACAAATTTTGTGTCCCCGCTTTTCAGTAACCAGCTGACCTATGAGAAAGATTTTGGCAACCACCACATTGATCTTTTGGGAGTGATCGAAAGACAGACCTCCACATTTACCAGTCTAAATGGACAAGGACAAAACTCGCTGACCAATGATGTAAGAGAACTTCAAGGTGTGGAAAACCAGACGACTACCAGCACCCGAACAGAATATGCGTTAATATCTTATGTAGGAAGGGTTAATTATGA
>CBFGUY010000504.1:0-1811 GCA_965651895.1 uncultured Algoriphagus sp.
TTGACTAATCAAGGTGAAATTCCTGGTTTGAAGTTTAGATTGTCAAATCCGGGAATAGATAACAGTGTGGGTAATTCCAGTGAAAACACCTCGTCATATGTGACTTTTACGGACTTTTCAGCCGTCCTGAGGGGTGTGGATAGTCTTATGCTGTCAGATGCTAAGTCCCCTCAAATTGAATTTTTCATATACAATGATCCTGCTTCATTCGAGGCAACCCTGGAATATGTCTCAAACCTCATTGGAAGCGGGGATTTGCAGATAGAAAGAGTAGATGAACCGACTGGAAAGGACTTAATTTCATTAGCCAGTAAGGTGCACTATTCCCCTATGTTTAAAGGGGTCCGTGCATACTTTAGTGATTTTAAAATTTTTGTAGTGACGGTTACGATTTTACTGTTTTTTGCCGTGGCCTTAGGAATGATAGTTTTTATGATCATCTATAAAACAAGGAGAAATAGAAAGGAAGCCCTGTTAATAATCTATGACGAACAGGTTGTAAGCCCATTATCTGAGATTTTATTCGACAAAAGCCTCGAAGAACTGGTGTCTATAAGTGACGAGGAGCTGAACGAAAGTTTCCCTGCTAAGCTGCGGAAGAAGCCAATTTATAACCAAGTCCTGATAGAGCGAATTATCGCCTTAAACAAAAAAATGAAAGGGGACTTCAAACTTAAACTTAAAGCTCTTTACAAAAGGCTGGCTCTGGATAAGGTCACAATGAGCAAACTCAATAGTAAGCAGTGGGACACGGTAGTGACTGGTTTGGTGGAGATTAACGAAATGGATTTGAATGAAGCACTGAGTGAGGTAAAAAAGCATGTCAATTCACCAAACTTTTATATCCGATCACAGGCAGTGGCCACCATTCTTAACCTGTCGAACAGTGTGGATCTGTCTTTTCTCCGGGATCAGACTTTTCCCCTTTCGCGATGGCAGCAAATGAACTATCTGCGGATCATTAAATACCTGCAATCCACGAGAAACCTCCAGATCAATACCTTATTTGACTCAGTAAATCAAAGCATCAGGCTCTTTGGATATAAATTAGTACGGGTATTGGGGTTGGTGGAGTTATTAGCAGAACTGGATGAAAAATTCGGATCTGTATCTGACGAAGAGAAAATAGAAATCCTGAAAACCTTTGAATATCTGGGAGTTCCTGCCCAAAATGAGCTTGTAAACAGTAGTTTAAAGTCTGAAAACAATCAATTGGTAATAGCAGCGGCAAAAGCAGCCGGTTCTATCGGAGATGAAAGTTCAGTGGAAATAATTTCAGGGCTATTAACAAAAGAGGTTGGGTTTAGACTGAAAATGACTCTGCTTAAGAGTTTACACAGCCTGGATGCTACTCGCTACGGTCAGTACATCCAAGAATCCAGTTCCAGCGAAACCTATCGTATCAACCAACACATATCAGATCCCCTTTTGCTAGATGTATAGTTTCTTATTTTATCTTATTATGGAGGTATTGGGGATAATTTTTTTAATCCTCAGTTTTTCGGTGATCTTGGTTTATTTATTTCTTATGATCCTCAGCGCATTGGAGATGCGCGACCATAGAAGAAGAAATAGATTTTCAGATTATGGGGATATTATTACCTCGCCTATGGCACCAGGCGTTTCTATTTTGGCTCCTGCATATAATGAGGGACAGACTATTGTGCAGAATGTCAAGAGCTTGCTTTCTCTTCACTATGGGAAATTTGAAGTAATCATCATCAATGACGGCTCAAAGGATGACACACTTGCGAAATTGATTTCTGCTTTTGAATTGGAAGTCACGGATTTCGCCTATCATCAGGAAATAG
>CBFGUY010000505.1:0-1806 GCA_965651895.1 uncultured Algoriphagus sp.
CTGATGAGTGGGGGCTGACGGGTTACATTAGCAGAGTGGTTTGTGAAGACACAAACCACGGCTGAGAGGCATGAGTTTGAGGAAATCTATCAGAAAATCGATATATCGCTAATTTTTAAATTAAAACCTTCCATTCCCCTGCCTTTGTGGATCCAACCCGGATTATTTTATTCTCGCTTTTCAAGTTACTGATGTGATATTCGACCCCTCTTCTTGTCAAGCCCGTCATCAACTGTAACTCTTTCGATGTAATCTTGGGATTTGATTTCATGGCATTTAGGATTATCTCCACAGTTTCTTCCACAGTCTCTTCCACAGTCTCTTCCACAGTTTCTTCCACAGTCCTGTGGAGAACAACAGAAAACATCCCTTCTGTTTTGAACACAGGTTCCGGAAGCTTTGCGGACTTCATCAGATCCCTAATGCGGCCAATACCGGAGCCTACTTGCTCTACCATGTGGATACGGACGAACAAACCAAAAATCAACGGATTACGACTATGGCTTTTGGTACCAAAATCGACCAATGAGATTGCGCTGGTCAATCCACCCGGATTGCTGATCTCCACACGATCTTTGAATAGCTCAACTGTTATTTTAGCTCCCTTGTCGTAATAGTCTCGGTGGGAGAGCGCATTAATGATAGCCTCTTTCAAAGCCGTTTCGGGAATCTCCCATATTTCCTTTCTGGGCCCACTCCCTTCAATCTCATATCGTACATCAAGCTTGCCTTTTAGCCAATTCATGGCCTGCCCATATTGCTTCATCAGCGGCCCACCAAATAACTTATCATCAATGATCTGGGTTTTAGTACTGCCTTCAAAAGAGATACAGCGAACAATAGCTGTCTCGACAAGCTCTTCAGGTGCAGATCCAAAGAACAAAACTCCTCCATTTTTCATATTTCCATCCGGCAAAACCAACTTTAGGTTATGGATGATTTGCTCCTGGCTTACAGCTTGTGAAAGTCCGCTCATCATCCGAAACTCCATAAACCAATTCTGGTCTATATCCGCATCCAGGTCAAAATCCATACAGGGCGCTTCATCAAAATAAATGCGATCGGACTGTTGGAAAAAATCACGCATCTGCTCCACAGCAGTAAGTTTTTGGGTAGTAGAACCTTGCCTCACATAAATGGCACCGGATAATACATAGGGCTTTTGAGGCCCAGTGTTCACCTCAATCACCCAAACGGTCTTCTCCTCAACCTCCACAGGATACAAGGCAACCGGAATATGGGGACTGATTTCATTTAATGAATTCTGAATGGCTGATCTCTTACTATTATTTATTTCAGCTCCATGAATTCTATTATCGTCACTTACTCCGATTAACAATATGCCACCCGCAGCATTTGCAAAGGCACAGATTTCCTCACTTAGTTCCTTCAGCTTATTGGGAATACGGATTTTAAACTCTGCATTATACCCCTCTCCTGCTTCGGCGATGCTCTTGACGTCTGATGGTGTGAGTTGTTTGTTAATCATATTCAATCAATTTTACCCGTACCTATTCGCTCATATTTTTATTAGACGCTGATTTCTTGAATTACCTCAATTTAAAATCTCTTCAATAGGAAAAGCTTCAATTACCTACACATTATCCGCCATGAAAGTGTATTGTGTGGCTCAGGTAGAAATTACCACGTCAGACACAAGTTAGCGCAAAACCTTAGAAATCTTCAAAAATCATATTGCAAAACAAACAGTAGGGTTTTTTCTGTCCTTTTGGCTCCGAAAAAATCGGGACAGGCTTTGACGCCCTCCTGAGGCGGGCAGGGAAAAGTCAAGACGCCAGGCTACCC
>CBFGUY010000506.1:0-1804 GCA_965651895.1 uncultured Algoriphagus sp.
TCTCCAGCTTCCAATCCGTTTGGAATTCCTCCTCTCCAGAGGTGCTTGCTCTCAGCAGGATTGGAAGGTCGTCTCCCCTCTATCAATTCTTCCGTCACATCCCACTCAAATAAATCTACCAGATAGGAAGGATCGTAGTCCTCCACCTTGTTTGCGGTTTTCCATTCTCCCTCATCAAATTTGATCAGCACCTCATCGCCTTCTCCTCCCATGAAGAAGTTCACAAAAATCCCGGCAGTAGTTCTCTTGTCTTTTTCAAGAACTTTCGGAGCAAATATCTCCATTTGATAATCGCTGGATTTCCCTGCTACCTGATAGCGGATTTTATATTGATTTCCCTCGAAATCTATCAGTGCATAGCCCTTTGGAGTACCGTCTCGCATGGTGGACACAGGAACTCCGTTTTCATCCAAAGTGCCTTTATACCAATCCCCTGAAGTAGTACCTACATTGTAATGATGATGCGGCTTATCCTGTTTCCAACCATCTTCCCTGAAGAAATAATCCTGCTTCTGCAAATGGGTGTGTGCAGAAAGCGAAAGGGTGTAAGGGAAATCTGCCAACAAATCAAAAATCTCCTGTCTGTCCTCATCACGGAAGGAATCCCCCTCCTCTGACAGAGGGATGTGCATTGCTATCACGATGAGATGATCCTTAGGCACATACTTCAGGTCATTTCTCAGAAAATCCAATTGATCGGGACGCATTCCTCCCCAATATCCCTGTTGGTCTCTGGGGTCAGGCCACAAAATATCATCCAATACAATGAAATGTACCTTACCCACATTGTAGGCATAGGCACTTGGCCCAAAATGAGCTTCAAATGTTTCATCTGCCCATTCATCCTTGTCCACATCATAATTCTGATCGTGATTCCCCATGACATTGTACCAGGGCAAGCCAACTTTCGCCACAGCTTTGGCATAGGGAGTAAACAAATCCAGATCATCACCTACTAAATCTCCAAGTGAAAGTCCAAACGCCACATCTCGAATCCCCACCACTTCGCTTACTATTCCACGGTCGAAGAAGTCAACTTCCTCTAGCGTATAGGGCTGTGGATCACCGAAAATCAACGCAGTAAAATCATCAGCCTCCTCTGTGGCAGTCATGGCAAAGTTGATTTCCTTTGGCAAGGCTCCCGTAGGAGCCGAACCTGCATATTTTAGCTCAGGAGAGCCACTAGGCTTATGGATATAATAAAACTGAGGTTTGTTCAAAGAATCCAATGCAACTGTAAATCCGCTTGGTTTGATTACGAAGAGTAGCTGCCCATCTTTCAGGCCTATTTCGTAATAGCCTTTTTCATCTGTCTGAACTACCTCTTGGCCATTGGATACACTGACTGCCGGAAGTCCCATTTCCCGCCGCTGTTTCTTTCCATCTCCATTGGCGTCATGATAGACATAGCCCTTTGCCAGCTCCTGAGAAAAGGCAGTGAAACTTGTGAAAATCAAGGCTGCTGTCAGCCCTGTGTGCAAGATTTTTTTCATAATAATATTTTCATTTTAACAAGCATTCCTCGATTCATCTGCATTGATATGGGATTTCTCTGAAAAAGGGGAAGGGCTAAGTAAGCTCTACTTCTCCCACCATACTTTCGTATTGATATCATCAACTCCCATTCTGGCTACAGCGGCACTATAATTTTCAGGGTTGTTGATCTGCACGCTCACAGGATAACGGAATCTTACCGGAGCCTGCTGATTGTTTAGCATTCCTTCATTCTTTGGAAGTACAGGAAAACCTGTTCTGCGGTACTCAAACCACTGCTGGTAATCATTGAAATACAAGCCAATATACT
>CBFGUY010000507.1:0-1804 GCA_965651895.1 uncultured Algoriphagus sp.
ATAAGTTTATCATTCCGCCTTACGAATTCAAAATAGCCAATGCGCTGATTACCAATTTCCATCTTCCGGAGTCAACATTGCTGATGACAGCAGCGGCTTTTGGAGGGTATGATTTGGTGATGAAAGCATACAAAGAAGCCATCAAAGAAAAGTATCGCTTCTTCTCCTATGGAGATGCGATGTTGATCCTCTAATACAGAAAGCTCCGAAAGGGGCTTTTTTTATGTTCACACAGATATAACTTTGCAGTAAAACCTGAGGACATATGAATCCTTACTTTTGCGGAAAATGAGCATGACAAATAAAGCTGCGATCCTGGTGGCAGGAGGCAAGGGTACACGGATGGGTGGTCCTGTGGCCAAGCAATATTTACCTATTGGAGGTGAGCCGGTACTGATGCGTACGCTCTCTGCGTTTCATCGTGTAGATCCTTCCATTGATTTGATTTTGGTGCTGCCAGGTGATGATTTTTTATACTGGGAGGAATTGTGTACTACCTATAAGTTCGCTGTTCCTCATCGTGTAGTAGCCGGTGGAAACTCCAGGTTTCAGTCCGTGCGCAATGGGCTGGGTGCTCTGAAACCAACAACTAAGCTAGTGGCCATCCATGATGGGGTGAGACCCTTTGTGTCCGGGAAAGTGATTTCCGAGAGTTTTGAGGTCGCAGAAAGAAGAGGTAGCGCCATAGCGGTGGTTTCATTAAAGGATTCGATCAGGAAGCTTACAGATGATGGGAAATCATTCTATGAGGAACGCCAGTATTTCAGGTTGGTGCAGACACCTCAGACTTTTCAGGTAGAAAAAATCAAAAAGGCATTTGCGGTGACCGAGCTGCAGCAGTTTACCGATGATGCCACAGTGTATGAAAATCAAGGCTGGCAGGTGACACTGATCTCAGGAAATGCTGAAAACATCAAAATCACTACCCCTGAAGATATGGATTACGCAGAGTTTATTGCCGCAAAGGAGTTGACCCGTCGGTAAGAATTTGTGCTGAAATTTCACCGACTTTTTATGGGGGCTCACCGACTTTTGGCGGTGCTTGGCCTTTTATTCATTTCAGAATAAAGTAGGCTGCTATACTTTCGGTCATCTTACTAAAACAACTAAGCGATGACACGAAATAGAGTAAACAATAATGACGGAGGCATGATCTTCGGATTCATAATCCTGGCTGTAGGAGTCTTGATTTTACTGAGGAAGTTAGATGTGTTTTATCCGGATTGGCTACTTTCCTGGCCTATGATTTTGATCGCAATAGGAGTGATCACACTGGTGAAGCATGAATTTAAGAGCTTCTTTGGAGTGTTGATGTTAGGCATAGGTGTCTTTTTTCTTCTGGAGCGGGAATTTAACTTTCATTTCGGATTGCAGCGGTTTATTTTTCCTATCGCTTTGATTCTTGTAGGTATTTATTTGATTACCCAGAAGCGGAAAGAGCAGCAGGTATTAAGTGATATTCAACATAAAATCCGGAATAAACCTACAGTTTCCTCTACTCCAGGTGAAGAACATAAAAAAGAAGAGCAATCAGCTTTTTCCGGTGAATCCAGTGACACAAAAGCTTTTGCAGGCATGTCTGGAGTGTCTGGGACCAGTTATTCGGATACAGCTTCTATTGATTCTATCATGAGCGGAATCAATAAGCGGATGCTGACAAAGAATTTTCAAGGCGGGAAACTGACTGCTGCTTTTGGAGGAATAGATCTGGATCTCACGCAGTCAGATTTTACTGGGATGGTCACGCTGCAGGTAGATGTGATTTTCGGTGCCATCAAATTGGTCGTGCCTCCTCACTGGGATG
>CBFGUY010000508.1:0-1787 GCA_965651895.1 uncultured Algoriphagus sp.
AAAAAGACATATCCGATAGAGGCATCTTTTCTTTCATCCCCATCTTCATAAGCCGCGATTATATCCGGAGTTGGAATATTATTCCCTTCACCGTCCAAATCTTGAGGATTGCTGGTACCTGTAATTACTACTAGCTCTTCTTTCATAAGTGGTCTTGGCAGCATCTGATAAATAAAATTACCATTCAGACCAGCTGCACCCTCAAGGAACTGAACCTCAAATACTGACTCGGCATTGTTTTTATTGCTGGCATTGTCCGAAAATGCCATCGCATAGTTTGGAATAAGGGAGTACTCCCCGCTAGTCACCACAGGAGTCAACATAGTTTCTGCATCTGACCATCGCTCCAGATTGATATAGACATTTGCCAAGAGGGTTCGCGCCGCACCTGAAGTCACCCTCCCTAATTGCTGCTCGGATTTAGGAGGCAGTAAAGGTACAGCCGCTTCCAGATCAGCCAGTATTTGGGCATAGACTTCAGCTTCAGAAGAAAGAGGTAAGGCTGATGCTTCTCTAGTAGCTACTGGAGTAAGGTGAAGAGGGACACTTCCAAAATAACGCACCAACTCAAAATAAGCGTAAGCTCTCAGGAACAGTGTCTGACCTTTGATGTTGTTCTTGGCATTCTGATCAAATTCCACATCATCGATCAGATCCAGAATTTGATTGGTTCTCGCTATAATCAGATAATCCAGTCTCCACTGCTGAAGTATGTTATCATTTGCCGTCACCCCATTTGCTTCGACCACAGAGAAATCAGCTAGATCCTCCTGAGGATCCACCGCTCCGAAAAGCACATTTCTGCCATAATAAGTATTGTCAGAATGCATTTCAGCGAGTCTATATGCCCGGTCATTGACGATATTTCTTAAAGGGGCATAGGCTGCATTTACAGCTTGCTCAAAGTCAGCCTCAGTTTTAAAGAAAGTAACCGAGGTCAGTTGGGTTTCTGGGACAATGGTAAGGAAATCATCACAACCGGAAAGTCCCAAAGTGGCAGCTAGTAGTATAATTATATATTTTTTCATTTTTAATGCTAGTTTGTATGAACTATTAGGTCTTTTTATACGAAATCAAAAATTGATATTCGCGCCAAAAGTGATTGTACGCGGCACCGGATATCCTGACAGATCAACCCCAGGACTTAAATTACCGCCATCTCCATTTCCGTTATCCTGCATACTGACTTCAGGATTTGATCCTCCCCAATACTTGGTGAACACCCACATATTCTGCCCGGAAGCATACAGTCTAAGCGATTTGATAGTTTTGGGGAGGTTATTGAAGGTGTAACCAACAGTGATATTTCTGATGGTTAGGTATGATGCATCCCAAACGAAATTACTGTTGTTCCAGTCACGCTCTACCCCGGTGACATTCCCGCCTCCTGTGGAGGTACCGAAAATTCCGTCTCCAGGATCCTCGGGGGATTTAAATCTTCTGGATACTTTCTTTACCATATTGAATACCCCATCCAGATTTGCGGTGGAATAGAGGTGCCTCATATACAGTTGATTTCCCTGAGATCCCGAAATCGCCACACTTGCGTCAAAACCTCTCCAAGTAAAATTATTGATCAACCCATAGGTGAAATCCGGAAATGGATTACCGATGATCGTGCGGTCATCATTGTCACCACCATAGGTGATCACTCCATCACCATTCACATCTTCCAGTTTGATACTACCCACAGTAGATCTACCGGGAATAATCGGCGAACTTGCCAAATCCTCCTCATTCATGTAGTTGCCCAATTTCTTCAGCCCGTAGAACTGGCCAAAAGGCTG
>CBFGUY010000509.1:0-1785 GCA_965651895.1 uncultured Algoriphagus sp.
GAACTCCGGGGATTTTGCATGGTTCGAAAACAATCCTGATGCAGACTGAGGACGGACAGGTAGTCGAGCCTCATTCCATTTCTGCGGGATTGGATTACCCGGGGATAGGCCCAGTTCACGCCCATTTATTTGATGTGGGAAGGGGTGAATTTGTAGCTGTAGATGATAAGGATGCTATGGCAGCTGGAGTGGAATTGAGCAAGCTGGAGGGGATAATTCCTGCGATAGAATCTGCCCATGCATTGTATGCTTTGAACATGATTGAGTATTCCAAAGATGATGTGATAGTTGTGAACCTTTCAGGAAGAGGAGACAAGGATCTGGAGACTTATATTAAGTGGGGCGGATATTGAGGAAGTACGAAGTGAGAAGTAGGAAGTGAGAAGTAGGAAGTACGATTGACGCAGTCTTTTGTAGCTCCAGTCTGTTTTTCCAGAATTGACCATTTAAATAAAGAATTTCGAATAATGAAGCACCCCTGCCTTCCAACCAATTTTCCAATCTTTCAAATTTGCAATTTTTCAATACCGAAAAAATGAACCGAATACATACACTATTTAATACCAAAAAGGAGCGCATTCTCTCCATTTATTTTACAGCGGGTTTCCCTGCATTGGAAAGTACCATGGAGATCATGGAAGCGATCCAAGCGGGAGGAGCAGACATCATAGAAATCGGTGTGCCTTATTCCGATCCTGTGGCTGATGGCCCTACCATACAGGACAGCAATATGATTGCGTTGGAAAATGGGATTTCCCTTAAAAAGATCTTTGAGCAACTTAAAGGCTTTCGTGCCAAAATCCATATCCCTGTAGTGATGATGGGCTATCTCAATCCTATCATGCAGTACGGCATGGAAGCATTTTGCAAAAAGTGCAAGGAAGTGGGCGTGGATGGATTGATTCTTCCGGATCTTCCTATGCAGCAATTTATTGATGATTATAAGGAGCTTTTTGAGGAATATGGCTTGGTGAATACCTTTTTGATCTCTCCTCAAACTTCCGAAAAGCGTATCCGGGAAATTGACGAAAACACCAATGGCTTTATCTATATGGTTTCCTCCCATAGCATCACGGGAGCGAAGGCCGGAATTAGTGATGAGCAGGTAGCTTATTTTGAGCGGGTTAAAGCCATGAACCTGAAGAATCCCAGGTTGATTGGTTTTGGGATTTCTGATTCAGAAACCTTCGCCAAAGCATCAGAATATAGTCAGGGTGCGATCATAGGGTCAGCTTTTATCAAGACAGTAAAAGATTCCAAGAACCTGAGCGGAGACATTCAGAAATATATTCAATCAGTGATTAAGCAAAAGTGAAACTTTTCCAAAGTTCTGAACTTTGGAAAAGCTTCATTTCAAAAAAAAATGAGTGAGGATATTCAGGGATTGAAAAATTTAAAAATTCGCAAAACTCGCTTTTAATAATTGGCTCAATTCTACAGAAAGCCCCGTAAATCGTACTTCATAATTCGTAAATAAATATGATTATTCAGCTTCAACCCGATATTTCCGACAGCCAAAAGGACAAATTGATCCAGGAGGTCAATGGAATCGGCTATAAAACCACCGAAGTAAAAACCCAACTGGGAGACTACCTGATCGGCATTGGTAAAAAGGACTTTGACATCCGAAAAATCGGTCAAATGGACGGTATCATTGACATCCATATTGTCTCTGATGAGTATAAATTGGTGTCCAAAAAGTGGAAAGTTAAGCCGACTTCCGTGGATTTGGGAGATAATGTGTTTATCAAAGACGGAGAGATGGCTGTGATCACGGGGCCATGT
>CBFGUY010000510.1:0-1780 GCA_965651895.1 uncultured Algoriphagus sp.
TAATGCCTTCATTTACGATGAGATCCCTCACACCGGTAAGATCTTCTGCTTCCAGAAACCTCGCCAGCGCTCCTGTCAATTCATTTGCCTTAGCCACATCACCTGCCCGCTCAAAAACTGCCGCATGCTCTTCCACGAGCACATCAGCACGGTAACGCTTCTTGGAATCCTTATTATCGATCATAGGATCGTTGAAGCTGTCCACATGCCCGGAAGCCTTCCAAGTAGTAGGATGCATAAAAATAGCGGCATCAATACCGACTATATTATCCTGAACCCTTGTCATGGTCTCCCACCATAGGCGTTTTAGGTTGTTTTTCAACTCAACCCCGTATGCCCCATAATCATATACAGCCTGTAAGCCATCGTAGATTTCAGAACTAGGGTAAACAAATCCATACTCTTTGGCATGGGAAATAATATCTTTCAATTGTGCGTTTTCCGCAGGAGTCTCAGTTTTTGCCATAGGCGCAAAAATAGGGAAAATGAATGAATCCCCGCAGAAAAATGAAAGACTTCAAGTTTATCTAAACTCATGCAACTAAATAGTTCACAGCCCCGTGTAAGCATGAAACCTAAACTAAATCTTTTTCCAATGAAAAAGTTATTACTTGGATTACTCGTTTTCCAATTCTTTATTTTTGCAGCAAATGCACAAATCGAAAAAGGAAGTATCATGCTGGGCGGTAGTGTGAATTTCAACAATTCAAACTCAGAGGAGCTTTCAGGAACCCTGCCAGATGTCTCAGCTTACAATTATGATTCACATGATTTTCTTTTTAATCCAAGATTCGGATACTCCATAGGAAATAATTGGGTCATAGGCACAGCACTTGCATTCAATAAAGGTAAAATTACAAGAAAAAGTGCTTCATCAACTAGCTCTAGCTCAACGATGGAAGAACAGATTTCTAGTCACGATGCATTTGGAGCTGCTCTATTTGCAAGGAAATACTTTCCCCTTGGAGATAAATTTTCTGTGTTTGGAGAATTGATCAGCGGGGCTAATTGGCGCAATGTGAATTTTAGAAGTAATTCTTCCCAAGGAACTTCCAGTGAGAACGAAACAAAGTACACTGAGTACCAAACAACCTTATCTGCAGGACTGGCATATTTCCCCAAAAACTGGCTTGCACTGGAGCTCTCCACGAATTTGGTCTCTTTCACCACAGGAGAACAAAACCAGTCATCACGAAAATACGATTCTTTTTCCTTTGGCCTCAATACTTCCTCCATCAACCTGGGTGTCTCCTTTTTCTTAAATAATAAGTAAAAATCCCCGGAAAAATTAAAAGAGACTGTCTCATAACTCATAATTGTCACATTGAGCGAAGTCGAAATGGGCTTAATTAGCGCATAAAAGGCTTCGCCTTCGCTCAGCCTGACAAGAAAACTTACTTATGAGACAGCCTCTTTTTTTGGTTGTTGGTGGTTTTATTGTTTTATCTAAAGGTGTACTTAAATCCAAACCCTGCACGGAAATAATCCCCATGATCAGTCGCCAATACGGGTGCTGCTTCAAGTACTAAGCCGAGGTTTTTGCTGTTGAATGGCGTGACCAAAAGCCCAAATGGAATAGTGATGTATATATCATCGCCGTGGTCATGGCGATGACGATCATCATCCAGTCCCAAGCCAAGACCTAAATAGAAGTTCACGTCATCTTTTCTGACGATGTTGTAAGCCCCCATCAGTTCGACTCCAATATCTCCGCCGGTTCCGATTCTTCCTTCACCGAAAATTTGCTTAGAAGGGTCTGTACCTATGGTAACAAAAGTCT
>CBFGUY010000511.1:0-1752 GCA_965651895.1 uncultured Algoriphagus sp.
TCCAAGCAAAACCAATCCCATTTGTCTTCTGGAATAAGTGGATTGACTTCAATCTTATCGTCAGCTCTTGGTCTCAAGCCTATCAATCCCGAGATCAGCATATCATTAAATGTGGAGTGGTTGTAGTAGCGACTTCTTTCCTGATCACCTTTCAGCCAAAAACCTGTCGTTTCATCCAAATATTCACCAATATATGGTCTTCCTCTATAATATTGGGATTCAACATAGAGGTTGAACAGCTGGAAATAATCATTTTTCCCGACAACTTCTTGGGTATAATCATTGAGGACATTGGCCATCGCAGTCATGGTCTGGCTAGTGGCAAAAGGCCAGATAGCACCGTCCCATTCACAGCTACAGCATCCATGCGATCGGAAATCAGGATGTCTGCACTCTGCTGTAGTCAGTCCAAAAGGCGCCAAAAATCCACCTTTGTCTTTCACTTGCTCCCATGCAGCTTCGTGGCCATTCTCCGGTAGGTTAAAGTACCAAGGGATAAATCCAATCGCTTCCCGTACACCTGCAAACTCCCCTTCTGGCGTCAAGGTCTCGAAAAACACAGATTCTGGATTCCATAGATTCTCCTCCACGAGTGTTTTAATCGTATCCGCCTTGGCATTGAACAATGTCTGATCTTCAGGAATATCAAGCATCTGTGCGATTTTTGCCATTGCTTTTGCATTTCCATACATATAGCTGTTGATAGTCGGGCGAGCATTTTGAACCCTTCTTCCTCCGCTCAAGGACTCTTCCATTCCATCTTTGACATCATGCTGCCAAAACAACCCTGATGGCAATCTCCTGTCTGCTTCCCAAGCAAAATACTCTTTGCGCAAGTCTGGGTACATATCGACCAGAAAATCCCGGTCATTGTCAACCAAAAACTTGTTGTACAAAGCATCCGCTGTCCAGCTACTAAAAGAACGAAGTTTAGCCATAGGACCACCTTCATTTCCCCTAAACCAAACATGGACATAGTCATGCAGATACTCCGGGTTGTGAAGCCATCTCGATTCGTAGATATGGTGTCCCAATGCACAACTGATCATGTTGTATTCATCGGCATAAGGTCTATCAACAAGGAATTCGGTCATTACATAGCCCTTGGGTGTTTCTTTGATATGTTTTCTCAATGACCACCATCTGTAGTAATAGATTTCTTGGAAATTCTTCTGAGGACATTCGAACAAAGGGATATTTTCTTCCATCCATTCCCAGGATTGCACATTTGGAATGGCTTGCTGAATATTTTCATCCTCCATGCTGTTGAAGTAATCAACATGAAACTTAAAATCCTCCGCTTTCAAAATAGCCGGCCCTTTAATCCCGTCAGCTTTTTTTTGACAAGAAAAAAATGAAAATGCAGTAATCAGAAGAAATACAGTGAGTCTAAAATTCATATTCTAACCTATGGATATTATTTAACTGATCCTTCATGAGCTATGCTGGTATCTTCTAGCCCCGTGGCAGGAAGTTATTGCAATTGATAGTTTCGGAAGTGATCGTATAGATTTAATTCTTTGCTTTACAAATCGACATGTAATAACCTGATATTCATTTTATTTCCTAAAGAAAGTATAAGTTTCACCTGCTTTTGTTTCAATATCATATTCCCAATACTTGGTCAAAGTCACTTCGTTGAGTTTTGCTTCCGGGGAAATCAGCGGTTCATTGATTGGAATGATATCGAATAGATGATTGGGATTCGATCCTTTGGCTTTGGACATTCTGAACCCCCGATCGTTTCGAAGC
>CBFGUY010000512.1:0-1740 GCA_965651895.1 uncultured Algoriphagus sp.
TTTACGGACAACAAAAAATAAGAGGATTCTGTCACTTATACATAGGCCAGGAAGCATGTGCATCCGGTGCGATTTCAGCATTGACTAAGGACGATAAATGGATTACAGCTTACCGCTGTCATGCACATCCACTTGGATTGGGTACTGATCCAGGGGCTGTGATGGCTGAGCTTTTTGGCAAAGCCACTGGAACGACCAAAGGAAAAGGTGGTTCTATGCACATTTTTGATAAAGAGAAGAATTTCATGGGAGGTCATGGGATCGTTGGTGCGCAGGTACCGATGGGTCTGGGAATGGGCTTTGCAGAAAAATATAAAGGCACCAAAAACCTTGCGATCTGCTACATGGGTGACGGAGCCGTTCGTCAGGGGGCTTTCCACGAAGCATTGAACCTAGCCATGCTTTATAAGACTCCAGTGATTTTTGTCATCGAAAATAATGGCTATGCTATGGGTACTGCTGTGAAAAGATCATCTAACGTAGAAGACCTTTCTACTTTGGGAGAATCGTATGACATGCCATCATTTGCTGTGGACGGGATGAATGTGGAAGCAGTACACGAGGCTGTAGCAGAAGCAGCCGAGCGTGCGAGAAGAGGTGATGGACCTACATTGCTTGAAATGAGAACCTATCGCTACAAGGGGCACTCTATGTCTGATCCTCAGAAATACAGAACCAAGGAGGAAGTAGAAGAATACAAGCAACGTGATCCGGTGGAGCAGGTACTGGCCACGATCAAAGAGAATAATATCCTGAGTGAAGAGGAAATAGAAGAGATCATCAAAGGGGTAAAGCAAAAAGTGGCCGATGCGGTGAAATTTGCAGAAGAGTCTCCTTGGCCGGATGGTCAGGATGCTTTCAAGGATGTATATATCCAGGAAGACTATCCGTTTGTGATGGAATAATCGAATAAAACATAACCCATTAAAAGCCATGGAGACAGAAAGCTTTCATGGCTTTTTTATTGGGCTTTGTGGAAAATATAAAAACCGTATATTTGCGGCTGAAATTTGAGTAGCATGGCAACGAAACAAACTAAAAAAGTACACCCAGAGCATCACACCGATATTTTGGAAGATCCTTCCGAGATTGCAGCAAGATTAGGAAAGGGTGAAGCTTTTTTGAAGCAGAATAGCAAAGTATTGGCTGGGGTATTAATCGCAGCATTGGTGTTGATCGGGGGTATCTTATTCTTCCAGATAAATACACAAAACCAAAATGAAAAGGCACAGAAGGAAATGTTCCAGGCTGTGTATTTCTATGAGCAGGATAGTGTGCAACTTGCTTTGAATGGTGATGGTATCAACGCCGGATTACTCTCTATAGTAGATAACTATCCAAGAACAGATGCTGCAAATCTTGCACATTTTTACATTGGTTCTATTTATCTATCTGAGAGAAAGTATGCAGAAGCAATCTCTGAATTGGAAAAATTCTCGGCTGATGATTTCTTAGTACAGGCTAAGGCTTATTCCCTTATCGGTGATGCTAACATGGAGCTAGGAAATACTGACAAAGCCATTGCTGGCTACAAAAAGGCTGCTGAATATGATGAAAACAAGTTTTTCACTCCTAAGTATTTGACCAAACTGGCGATTGCCTATGAAGCTGCGGGAAAAACCTCCGAAGCCATCGCTGCCTATACTCAGATCGAAGAGAAATACTTCGAATCATTCGAATTTGCTGCTGCACGAAAACATAAAGCCCGCTTAGAAGGTCTTGCCTCTAAGTAGTGCTTTT
>CBFGUY010000513.1:0-1740 GCA_965651895.1 uncultured Algoriphagus sp.
TATGGTAAACTCATACGAATCGTCCTTAATCACCTGACCTATAGGATCTTCAAACCCCATGATTTTTGCGGCTTTTTCATTGACCAGTGCCGAAAGACTATCACTGGCATACGTGTAAATATCAATATCCCTTCCGGCGATCAACTCCATCCCTGCAGTTTCTACCAAGTTTGCATCGGCTCCCATCCGACTAATATTTGGCTTGAATTCAGGATCTTTGCCCTGCCATTCCATGCCGTCGGTATCAGAATGGATATTCGTCAATGGAGAGAAAGTATAACTCACTTCAGCCACTTCTGGAAGCGCGAGCAATTCATTGCGAAGTGCAGCTTTATTCTCCCTCATGTTTTTAGTGACAGTATGGAAAATCAGATTATCCTTATCTATACCCAAGTCCCTGTTTTGGACAAATGTAGTCTGGTCCCGCACAATCCATACACTCGAAATCAATATGACTACCACGGCAAACTGAAAGACCACCAGGACTTCCCGGGGTTTCAATCCAAAACTTCTTGTTGAATTCATTTTGGACTTGAAAACAACCGTAGGCTTATAGGAACTCAATAAAAATGCGGGATAGCTTCCGGCCAATATTCCTGTCACAAAGACATAAACCACAGAAATCCCCCAGAAAAAAGGCTGTGTGAACGGGCTTTCCAATTCCTGTCCGACCAAATCTTCAAATCCTGAAAAAGACAGGGAGACGATAAAAATGGCCAATAAATACGCCGCCAGAGCTATCAACACGGATTCGGCCAAAAACTGCCCGATCAGCATTCCCTTGCCTGCTCCGGAAATCTTCCTTACCCCTACTTCTTTAGCTCTCCTGTCACTTTGAGCCGTGCTGAGATTCACGAAATTGATGGCAGCGATGAGCAAGACTATAATGGAGACAATCCCAAACATCCGGATCATTTCAATTTTGCCACCGACAGACTTCCCGTTTTCAAACTTCGAATACAGGTGCAGATCACGGATCGGAAACAGGAAATCGGAAACCTCATCCATTTCCGAATTTTTCGCCGTGAAGTCTTTAAACTTCTCATTAAATGAAGTAAGCTCCGTACCCTGGGCCAGCATGGTAAAGGTCCGGTAAGAATTATTCCCCCAGAAGTCTCCAGCCCAGCCCAAAGCCTCAAGCTTTTTAAAAGGTAAAAATGCCGTAAAAGGGAAGTCTGTGTTTTTGGGCAAATCCTTTATAATGGCCTTGACTTCAAAGTCCATTTGCTTTTCCACTGTGAGGGTTTTACCCATAGCCGGAGCATCCCCAAAGAGTTTTTTGGCCACAGACTCTGTCAGCACAATATTGCCTGGCTCAGTCAACGCAGCTGCCGGATCACCTTCCAATGCTTCGAAACTAAACATCTTAAAAAAACCCGGGTCGGTAAAGGTGGTTTCTTCGTAAAAATTATTCTCTCCCACCGTTAAGAGTTGCTCATCCCACTCTGTGATCCGAGCCACCTCTTCCACTTCGGGAAACTGCTCTTTCATGGCAGGCGCATAAGGTGCAGGCGTATAATCCCATGTGAATAATTCACCCTGCATTCCAGCAGTTCTCCAGTTCGCATAGACTCGATCTGAATTCTCGTGAAAGCGATCCACAGACATCTCAAATTGAACCCAAACAAGAATCAATATAGAGGCAGCCATGCCTATACCCAGTCCAGCGATATTGATAAATGCATATCCCTTACTTCTGGTGATATTTCTCCAGGCGATTTTCAGGTAGTTTTTCCACAT
>CBFGUY010000514.1:0-1735 GCA_965651895.1 uncultured Algoriphagus sp.
TTTGGGCGATCTGAATTTCCTGTAAGGTGATATTCAGCTCCTGATTGTTGCTCAGTGCAGTATCGATCAGCTGCTTTAGGTATGGGTCGGCAAAATAGTCTTGCCATTTTACTTCTGAGGCAGTGTTTGTCGTGTCCTGAGTGCTATCGGTATAGTTCTCGGGCACATCGTTATTTATGCTCTTCTGTAGTAACTCAGGAGTTTTACAAGCAGTCACAGCTAAAGCCATTGTCACTGACACTAGACATATATTTATTGTTTTCTTAAGCATGGGAGGGGTGTTTTGGTTCGGATAATGGACTTTCATCTTGGTTCTTGATCAGATGGCGGCCATCTGCCAAACTTCCAAATATGAAGTATAAGCCAGGGACAATAATTACCCCGAAAACGGTACCGGATAACATGCCTCCAAGTGCAGAAGCACCGATGGTATGGTTACCGATTGCGCCTGCACCGGATGCCAAAATCAATGGAATCAAACCTGCGATAAAGGCAAATGATGTCATCAGGATTGGCCGGAAGCGTACCTTGGCTCCCTCGATGGCAGCTTCAAAAATGCTCATCCCTTCCTGTCGTTTTTGAACAGCAAATTCCACGATCAACACGGCATTTTTCCCCAATAAGCCGACTAGCATAATGAGTCCAATCTGCGCATAAATATCATTGTCCAGCCCCATCAGTTTCAGCAAGAAGAAGGACCCAAATACTCCCGCAGGAAGCGAGAAAACCACAGCAAGCGGAATGATAAAGCTTTCATACTGTGCTGCCAATACAAAATACACAAATACCAATACGATCAGGAATACATAAAGCGCTTCATTTCCTCTGTTAGATTCATCATAAGAGAGTCCTTCCCAGGCAATGTCGTAGCCTTTTGGGAGCGTCTGGGCAGATACTTCTCTGATCGCTTGAATCGCATCAGCAGTCGTGAATCCCGGTGCCGGAAGTCCGCGGATAGATGAGGAATTGTACATGTTGAAGCGGGTAACTTCATTCGGCCCCTGGGTTTTCTTCATGGTCATAAATGCTGAATAAGGCACCATTTCTCCTGCTTCATTTTTCACAAACAGATTCAGGACATCGGAAGGAAGTCTCCTAAATGCAGGATCTGACTGAACATACACTTTGAAGAATCTACCAAATCGGATAAATCCCTGCTCGTATGTACTTCCGATAAGGATGTTCAGGTTTTCCATCGCTTTTCCTATGGATACCCCCTTCTGCATTGCCTTGTCGTTGTCTATTTCCAATTCGTATTGGGGATAGTCCGCAGCAAAGAAGGTGAACAAGCCTGTGATCTCTTTTCGCTTGGCCAAGTCATCCATGAATTGCTTGTTGATCTTGTCAAACTCTTGATAGTCAGTAGTTGTGTTTTGGTCTAAAAGACGCATAGAGAACCCTCCTGACGAACCAAAGCCGGGAATTGCCGGCGGTTCGAAGAATTCTATTACTGCCCCGAGACCTTTGGATTCTTCCTCCAGTTCTTCCATGATTTCTTTCACGCTGTGCTTTCGTTCGCTCCATGGTTTTAGGTTGATCAAGCAAGTACCGGCATTGGATCCCCGGCCTTCAGTCATGATTTCGTATCCCGCCAAAGAAGAAACAGATTCTACTCCGTCTATCTCTTCACATATTTTCTGCAGCTTCTGCGAAACTTGATTGGTTCTTTCCAGCGTAGCGCCGGGAGGTGTCTGGATGATGGCATAGATCGTTCCCTGATCCTCACTTGGGATAA
>CBFGUY010000515.1:0-1729 GCA_965651895.1 uncultured Algoriphagus sp.
GGTGTAATCTTCCTATGGAGGGATGATTTTCGCTAGGCAAGATTCTATCCCGATTTCCGGGAAAGATGTGGCCATAAAAAATCAATTGTAAACACATGAAAAATTATTTCAGGCTCCTGACCTTCCTATGTGCGGGGTTAGGGGCCCATATATCCTGGGCACAAACCCCAACGGATGGCTTGATGATGGCCAGAGGTGAAATTTGTTTCCTGCTCAATTTTGAATATGGAGAGTTTGATCATTATTGGGAGGGAGAGGCCCTTCGGAAAAACGGAACAATAGCTAAAGTGCAGAGCAGAACTGCCATGGTGATGGCTGCTTATGGGATTACTAAGCGGTTGGATGTGTATGCCGGGCTTCCTTATGTGAGCACCAATTCTACCACCCCGAACGGAGGAAAGTTTGCAGGTGCTTCCGGTATTCAGGATCTTGCCCTGGGACTCAAGTATGAGGCTCTCAGGCTTAAGAGTGATAAAGGGCAGTTGACTGCATTTGGCTCTGTTCTTTTTTCCACACCTGTGTCCAATTACCTTTCCGATTATCAGCCCTATAGTATTGGGATAGGAGCTCCTCAAATAGCATGGAGAGGAATCGTAGAGTATGAGTGGAACAATGGATTCTATGCCAGAGGACAAGGTGGATATATCTGGAAAGGCTACACTCAGGCTGAACGTGAGTATTACTATAACGATGGCAGCTACTACACCTCATGGATGGATGTGCCAAGTGCCTGGACTTATGAAGCGGTAGTGGGCAAGTGGTTTATGAATAAGTCCCTCAGGACTGAGTTGAGCTATAACTCTTTCATCTCTACTTCCGGAGATGATATCCGTGCCTACAATGCACCTCAGCCTACCAACAAGGTCAATATGGATCGAATAGGGGCGTTTGCCCAGTATTTCTTCAATAATCCCAAAGGGCTTGGGCTGGTAGCATCCTATAGCAGAGTAATTAACGGCCGCAATGCACCTGAATTGTCAGTGTTCAGTGCTGGCGTTACCTATCAGTTTGGCCTTTTCTCCCCTAAAAATTGAACGTATGAAAATATTTCGACTACTAATTATACCTGCTCTACTTTTTACACTGAGCAGATGTTCTATGGATTTGGCAACTGAATTAGACTACAAGAGTTATGAATTTTCAGGAATCGACCAGAATGCAGGCACTTGGAAGCCTATATTGATGGCTTCTGGAAGCGATATTGCGCTAGATGAGCCTACCGCAGTTTCTTCCCAGGAGTTTCTAGCTGAAGTGGCCGGAGTGAAATCCAGAATATTGGCCATGAGCAGTGACGAAAAGAAAAGTGTGGAGTACTGGACTAATAATTCTGTTATCCGTTGGAATGAGGTTGCGCTAGGGCTTATAGCCAAGTATAACTTAATACCTGGGCCTAATGAGGATGATTCCTATACCTTGCCCAGTCCTACAAACCCGGCAGGTCCTCCTGTTTTTCCATTTGCCCATCCACCTTATGCGAGCAGGGCTTTGGCCTATCTTTCTGTTGCACAATACGATGGATTGATTGCTGCCTGGCACTACAAATTCCGCTATCAAAGATCTGCCCCTTATCAGGTGGATGCAGATATTCCTCACGCCTATGTTTCCAATAATTTGCCTTCTTATCCTTCTGAAGGCGCTGTGTTGGCTACAGTGTCCCGGAAGATATTGACGGCGATGTTTCCTTTAGAAGCTGAATACTTGATGCGATTAGAGCAGCAGCATTTGGAAA
>CBFGUY010000516.1:0-1727 GCA_965651895.1 uncultured Algoriphagus sp.
ATTGGAGAAAAAAGCCCTCCTGTATAATCAGGAGGGTAAGGGGGATCAGGTATGTTTTTTTCTGAGAAAGCCGGCTTAAATTTTGAACAGGGCTTCAAAAAAGCCCATCGTTTCACCTTTTTTCTTGAATATCAGCATAGGAAGCACGTTGTTTACCGCTATGAGTTTTTCCGCTACACTTCCCAGTAGGATGGCAGCAGATTTGGTTCTGCCACGGGAGCCAAGCAAGATCATGTCAGCACCTATCTCCTGGGCTTCCGATAGTAGGGCTTTGCCCTGTCCCTCTCCATTGTTCAGTACGAAGCGGCAGCCCACATTCTTATGGTCGAATTTCTGTATAAAGCGATCGTAATCCTGCTGGGCGTTTTCTTTCATTATCTCTGCGAATTCCTCATAGGATTTACCTGTTTTAGAATACCCATGAGGCACCTCATAGAGATGAACGGGGATAAGTTCTGCATTTAACTCTTCAGAAATCCGCTCCCCAAACGTAAAGATCAGATCAGTATGATCAGAGAAGTCTGAGGGGATCATGATTTTTTTAGGCAGGCCCGGAGGTCTTTTTTCCTGCAAAAGCAGAACAGAGCACGGAGCTTTTTTTGCGATTCCTTTGGCAAGAGACCCGCTTCCTTCAATCGTTTCTTTTCTGCCCATGATGATGATGTCCACATCCTTGATTCTGGCCTTTCTCAGGAAGGTGTCCAATGGGTGGGCGCCTTCATCTGCGGAGACTTCGATTTCCATGCTTTTCGGAAAATCATATTCTTCGAGCTTGGTTTTAATCAATGCTTCTATAGATTCATCCCCCGGGGCCATCAGCTCGGGATGTTTCTTCAGAATCTCATCAGGCACTGCAAGGTCTTTGGCTACATGGACAAAGTAGCATTTATCTATCCCTAAGAATTCCAGATATACTATTGTCTTTTTGATCAGGATATCATCCATCTCCGTAAGATCAAGACCAATCATGGCCTTATAAAAATGCTTCATAGCTGTTCGGTGTTTATTCCCTTAATTTAAAGCTTTGATCCAGTTTATTGAATAGTTTTTTTGTTTTTACCTGCGGAAATCATTTTCAAGGTAATTTAGGCGGATGAAAGTAATGCAAAAGTATTTTTTGGCAATTGTTCCTGAAGGGGGATTTCAGGAGCAGGTGACGCAGTTAAAACTGGAGATCAGGGATCGGTTTGAGGCTAAATATGCCCTAAAGTCCCCGGCACATATAACGTTGAAGATGCCCTTTGTCTATAACGAGGCTAAGGAAACTAGGCTTATTGAGAAACTGGGTGACTTTCTTCAAAACTATGTGCCATTCGACCTTGAAGTAAAAGGGGTAAATACTTTTGGTGAGCGGGTGATTTACTTGGGGGTGGAGGCAGGACAGGATTTGTATGATCTACAGGAAGCTTTAAAGTCCTATTGCAAAAAGGAGCTAAACCTTGTTGATGAACTGAGTGACAGGAATTACCACCCCCACATGACCGTGGCTTTCAAGGACATCAAAAAATCCCGGTTTCAGAATATTCTTCACTATATAAAGATTCATGATCTGACGTGTAAATTTACTATTTCCCATCTTGCGCTTTTGAAAAGAGTGAAAGGAAGGTGGGAAGTTCATACAAAACTACATTTCATGTAAGATTGGCAGGCAGTTCTATCACATCGTCCAATTTTTATCCATTTATTGACATTTCTGCATTATTATCCAAAAAAAAATTTTATTTTGA
>CBFGUY010000517.1:0-1726 GCA_965651895.1 uncultured Algoriphagus sp.
CCTGTCACCAAATCCACACCCCAGATTGCTCCCACGGTATTGATGACTATGATCATCAGCGCAGGCAGGGATAGCACAGCGTAATATGCAATCACTGCACTGAGTCTCCAGGGATCAGCATCATTCCATTGCTTAAAACTCTCAACTATCAAACTTGGGATATGCGTTACTTTAAATCGTGCTGGTGTAAGGTTGCCCATGTGTGCTTCAGTTTCCATTAATTACAAGTATTAAATTCTTCTCAATGTAGTGGTAAAGGCGAAAGTTTTGGATAGTCACCCCGACAAAAAAAGTATGCCAATGCTTTAAATAGGTTGGCTCAGGATACTTTTGCTGCATAGTATTTTCATAAGTTCAAGTTCTTCGGGTTTGTATCCTTCTTCTTTAACATTTCCCGGTAAGCAATTTCCCGGTTTATTCTGCGAAAGGCAATGATTCAGGATTTCTGGATGAAGGTATGAGCTTTTGCATACGGCTACGGTATGTCCCATTTCCTTTGCCACCAAACTAATGAGCGTTGTTTCAGGTTTTTTTCGGGTTCCTTGGCAAAGTTCCTCAACTTCAGCGGCGTGTTTGATACACATGCAATTTGCCCCCCAGGTTCTAAAGTACTTTGCTGTAAAATAATGATCTTCAGGAGCTTCTTCACTTATATATCCGTTCAAAGCAGACGAATCAACTGTGTGCCATTTCTGATCTTGTTCATATCTGAAGAGTTCATATCCAGGGAGTTGTGAGCAATCTTTGAGCAAGCGGATCAAGCGTTTGTTCGTAAGGGATAAGGATCTTTCTTTGCCGCTTTTCGCAGTATAATTAACTAGCAATTTATTCCCGTCCTCCTTCAGGTGTTTTCTTCTTAAGGTAGTGAGTCCATGGGTATTGTTTGAGTCTGTATAGTATTTATTTCCCACCCTTAGATATAATTCATCCATAAGCGCTGTGGCCAATGCCAGTACTTTTGATTTGCTCCAGGATTTTTGGCGAAGGTCTTTTTGATACCTTTCTCGCAGTTTGGGCAAATAAAACCCAAACTTGAGCAGATCATCATACTTGATTTTTTGGGAGTATTCAGACCATTTAGGATGATATAAATACTGCTTTCTTCCCTTCTCATCTACGCCAGTCGCCTGCAGGTAGCTGTTTTTTTTAGGGCTGATCCATACTTTTTTCCAAGCTGGAGGGATGACCAGATTTTCTATTCGCTGTAATTGAGATTCATCG
Organism: uncultured Algoriphagus sp.; assembly: GCA_965651895.1. Lineage (GTDB taxonomy): Bacteria > Bacteroidota > Bacteroidia > Cytophagales > Cyclobacteriaceae > Algoriphagus. Next base: position 1,222 of record CBFGUY010000517.1, read on the forward strand.
GAGAGTTTATGTTGGTCTTTGTCCAGGTAAATAAAACTGCGTCCCTGTTTTTTTCTATATATCCCAGGCTGTGTATCGCGTATATAAACGAGACCTTTTGGGAGTTCGGAAGCTGTGACCATAGCGTAATGACATAAGGGTGAATTCCAGATCATTACAAGTCCCGTGCAAATGTCTAAATGTTATCGGGTTGGGGCTTTTGAAAAAGCTCTGCAGATCCTACACCTAGTCTTCTGATTATTTGCGTAGCAGCTTTTTGCGTTAGGTTTGAACTTTTTATTTTCTCTTTTTCGAAGATGACCACATTACCTTCCCATGTATTGGGAGCCGAAGGCACGAAAACTACTACTTCACCAGTAGGTAGCGTATCTACCAAGAAAGCGATCATCCAGCCATCTATTGGCACCAATACTACCGGGAATTCCTTGTCACTTACCATCCCTACATTGGATTGTAAGGTGTTCTTCATCAATTGATAGCCTGGAAAAAGTGTCAGAATATGCTC
>CBFGUY010000518.1:0-1725 GCA_965651895.1 uncultured Algoriphagus sp.
AATAATTATTGGTCAAAGGCATTTTTATTTGCGAGACGAGTGCTGGATTGATGGTTCAACCACTGAGGGCACAGAGGATTATGCGGAGGGCGCATTCGTTTTTTCAGGCTTATTTTGTGTATTCTTTGATTGAGAGCTTTTGAGAATAAGCAATTTTTGATTTTAGCTTTACCTAATAAAGAAATCGGATAGAAATTTCCAGCTTATGGAGATGCAGGATAACTCTATGCATGACAACTGTAAATTTGTGTTCTCCGCGCAAAACTCCGCGATCACTGCGGTAAATAAATGGGGAAAAGTCCAGCTTCTAGAAAAGCAGTACAGCTATTAAATTTGTGCTCTGTGTTACTCTCTGTGAACTCAGTGGTTAAAAAAACCAAGAACAGCTTTCGCTATCCTTGGCCTTTCCGAAATATTGAACCTAATAATACTATTGTTCGTCAGAGACAAGCTCAAACTCCAAGCTAGGCTTGCCTCTTTCTCCGTCTTTAGTAAGAGATAAGAACCTAACTTTGTAGATATTTTCTTCGGAATCTTTTACTATGTAGTAACGATCTTGTTTGATTTCTCCTGGAGATGGCATTGTTGTTCTCCAATTTGAACCGATAGTAAGCCTATCAGTTGTACTGAAAGTCAAGGCTTGAGCATCTTGTTCAGTAAAGTTTTCGTAGGCGATATCTTCTTCAAGTACTTCTGCAGCTGCGCTACCACCATATATATTGTGATAAACTAAATCTTGGAAGAAATATGCCAAAGGTGCGCCTCCAAAACTTGTGGATGAGGTGCCTGCAGTCCATGCTATATCCCATGCAGCTTTACCCGGTTCTACATTTACAATTCCATCTTCAAAGCTGAAGTAAACAAAGTTTAGATCGCCGTCCTTCGCAATATCAACAGAGGTAAAAGCAGCAGCATCTGCATCCGCATGCTGTAGCGTATAGCCTTCACCGTTTCTGATGATTCGGATTTTCTTAAGAGGTTTTGCATCGACTGCACTGGCACCTCTTGAAAGAATATAAACTTCATTACTTCCTTCCGTAGCACTTATAGCGGAAATCGCTGGACTTGAAAGCGGGTTAGACGCATCGTCCACATGTTCTATTCCAACAAGGTTAGTGTGGGTCAAAACAAGGGCAGCCGAATCTGCAGCTGTCATATCTGCAGCATATACGGCATTGATATCAGTTTCTCCGGTAGCAGAAGCCATGGCTCCTGTAGTTCCGTTGATCAGGACTTTGAAGTCAGATCCTGTGGAGAAGGCAAGATCCCATGATTCTCTGGCTACTGCCGTCTGAGTGCCAGTTCGGAATTGGATGTATGCGGTATTGGGATAAGCGGCTCCGCCACCATTCACTTCGATCAGACCCGACTCTGTGGGAGGTACTACCACAGGTTCTGGAGTATCATCATCATTGCATGATGAGAGGAGCGTTACGCCAGCCATTAGGGCTGTAAGAGTTAGAAAACGATACTGTTGCATTGTGTTTAAGTTTGGAGAATTAGTTATTTATTTAATTGATAAGTGAGGCCAAGGAAATATGATCTTCCGTAGCCTACAGGTCTTTGGGTTCCGCCTCCATGGGCGTCTCCGCCTTCGGAAGTGCTACTGATTTGTTTTACATCTAGGATGTTTCTGGCTCCGGCATTGACAGAGAGATACTTTCCAAAATCCTTTTTGAATGAAATATCCATCCAATGGTATCCGTCCAGCATGATTTCTCTGGC
>CBFGUY010000519.1:0-1724 GCA_965651895.1 uncultured Algoriphagus sp.
GAGGGCACTGAAAAAGTCCCTTAAAAGAAAGGGAGTAGAACCGAAAGATGTTCTGCTCCTTTTTTGTATTTTGAAGATGGTTACAAAGTCCATGCTTTATGCTAGCCCAGCAACAACAGATTGCTCACAGTTCTTACTCGGGGTTGTATGATTTGATTGTGCCGAAGAATAATATACTTCGTCGTATAAACGAAATCATAGATTTCTCCTTTATCTATCAGGAACTTGTAGACAAGTATTGCCCCAATAACGGCCGTACAGCAGAGAGTCCCATACGTATGTTCAAATATCTTTTGCTGAAAACGATTTACACCGTTTCTGATGTGGATGTTGTAGAGCGCTCCCGTTATGATATGTCCTTTAAGTACTTTCTGGACATGACACCCGAAGAAGATGTCATCAACCCCAGTTCGCTCACCAAATTTCGCAAGCTGCGTTTAAAAGATACCGATCTGCTGCACCTTTTAATTGGTAAAACAGTAACGCTTGCCATCGAAAAAGGTATTATCCGTTCCCGCTCGCTGATTGTTGATGCCACTCATTCTTTGTCGCGCTCCAATCCACGTCCGGCATTGCAGGTGCTCAAAGAATATTCAAAGCAACTGCGCAAGACAGTGTATTCGGTAGCCGAAGACTTTAAGGACAGGATGCCGCTCAAAAATGAAACAGATGATTTGGAAAAGGAGCTTGCTTATTGTGAGCAACTGAAGCAATGCATAGAATCGGAGCAAACTTTAAGCTTTATTCCTGCCGTGAAGGAAAAGCTCAATCTTTTAAAGGAAACATTGGAGGATACGCATGAGCGGTTAACCCTTTCTAAAGACAGTGATGCCAGAGTAGGACATAAGTCGGCAGACAGTAATTTTTTTGGTTACAAAACCCATCTGGCAATGACCGAAGAGCGCATCATCACCGCTGCTGTGGTCACATCAGCAGAAAAGGGAGATGGTCTTCAGCTACCCGAGCTTTTGCGCATCAGCCAGCAAAACGGCATGGAAGTGGAGACAATCATTGGAGATGCAGCTTATTCAGGAAAAGGAAATCTGGAACTGGCAGCTCTGCAGGATATAAAAGTAGTAGCAAAGCTGAACCCCTCCATCACACAAGGATTTAGAAAGAACGAGGATAATTTCGACTACAATAAGGATGCAGACATGTTCATTTGTCCTGCGGGACATCTGGCTATCCGCAAGGCACGTCAGGGCAAAAAGAACGTTGCACAAAATCAGGTGGACACCTATTATTTTGATGTAGAGAAATGCAAAGTATGTCCCTTACGTGAAAACTGCTACAAGCCCGGTGCAAAGACCAAGACATATTCTGTCTCTATAAAATCAGAGATGCACAGGCAGCAAATGGAATTTGAGCAAACACAGGATTATAAGGAGAAAATAAAACACCGTTACAAGATAGAGGCAAAAAATAGTGAACTAAAAAATGTTCATGGCTACGCCAGAGCAATTGCTTACGGTTTAGACAGCATGGAGATGCAGGGTGCACTGGCAATTTTTACGGTCAACCTGAAGCGAATCTTGAAGCTGATTGCGTAAAGCAACTGAATAACACCCACTAAAGCAAAACAGCTGACCCTAAAATCACTTTTTTCAAAATCGCTCCCTTCTACAAAAACTATCAAGCAAAGAAAACGACCAGCCGAAAATCATCTTTCAACTGGTCGTCACTTAAATCTAAACTAGTATAACAGTAGGTTTTTCAGTGCCCTC
>CBFGUY010000520.1:0-1724 GCA_965651895.1 uncultured Algoriphagus sp.
TCATCTGGGAAGCTCCTATCAAATCCCAGCAAGTCTGGTTTATCAAGCTGATCGGTGCCAATGTGAACCTGGGGAATATCAGTCCATCTGAAATAATTCCTTTAGAAACAATCAGATTGGGACTAAGAGGTGATACTTTTGATCACTTTTTGGGTGAAATCAAACTATAATACGACTCAACTTATTACAGGCTGATTGGACTATTCCGGTCAGCCTTTATTTTTGACCATGGATTTTATCAGAAAACACGTACTCACTTATCTCAAAGGTATGGGGATGGGTGCTGCAGACATAGTTCCTGGAGTATCAGGCGGATCGATCGCCCTGATCACAGGGATATACGAGGAGTTGCTTGAAAGCATCAATTCCTTTAATGGGGACAATCTAAGGCTTCTGCTAAAGTTTGAACTTAAAGCTTTTTTCCAGGCTGTAAACGGAGCTTTTTTGCTCAGTTTATTTCTGGGGATTATGACAAGTGTCTTTTCCCTTTCCAAGCTGATTACTTACCTGATGGCAGAGCACCCCATTCCGTTATGGTCTTTTTTCTGTGGTTTGATATTGATTGCCGCTTTTCTGATTCTGAAAGACATCAAGGAATGGAGTTTTGGTGTAGTTGTAGCATTATTCGTAGGAACTATAGCGGCTTATTATATCACTGAATTGCCGCCTACCAGCAGTCCTGATGCACTGTGGTTTACTTTTGTGGCAGGGGCTATTGCGATCTGCGCTATGATTTTGCCAGGGATAAGCGGTAGTTTTATTCTTTTGATTTTGGGAAAATATGAGTCTGTGCTACAAGCTGTCTCAGAGCGGGATTTTATTACTTTAGCCGTATTTGCGCTGGGCTGTGTCGTAGGTCTTCTATCTTTCAGCAGGATTATTTCTTGGTTGCTGAAGCGATATTACTCCCTTACGATAGGCTTGTTGTCTGGCTTTATGCTTGGATCTATTAATAAGCTATGGCCCTGGAAGGTAGTCACTGCCTATCGCACCTCATCCAGCGGGGAAGAAAAACCATTTCTGACAGAAAACCTTTTCCCGGGGGAGTATATGCAGCAAACAGGTTTAGAACCTCAGATTATGCTAGCTTTGGTGGCTTTTTTGTTCGGAATTATTTTAGTGTATGGTATAGATCGCCTTGCGGCATATTTGAAAAAAGCATGAGAAAATTCGGATTGATAGGCCACCCACTTTCACATTCTTTTTCTAAAAAGTATTTTACCGAGAAATTTGAAAAAGAGGGTATTGAAGGATGTATGTATGAATTGTATGACATTCCCAATGCGCATGAGCTGGAAGTTATTCTGGAAGAAAATCCAGAGATAGAGGGAATCAACGTAACTATTCCACATAAGGAAGATGTAATTGCGTTAATGGATGACTTAGACGAAGTATGTGAAGAGATCGGAGCGGTGAATTGCATTCACATTAGAGACGGAGTAAGGACAGGATACAACACGGATTATATAGGCTTCAAGAATTCACTCTCTCCTTGGCTTGGTGATATTAAAACCAAAGCTTTAATACTAGGTACCGGTGGGGCTTCCAAGGCTATCAAGCAGGCCTTGTATGATCTGGAAATAAACTTCTTGAATGTTTCCCGCACTGAGGACGAAGATCAGATTACATATGAGGATTTGGCTGCCGACCCAGAGATCATGAATACCCACAAACTGATCATTAATACTACCCCTCTGGGAACGTACCCAAAAGAGGAAGGGATG
>CBFGUY010000521.1:0-1723 GCA_965651895.1 uncultured Algoriphagus sp.
AAAATGGTGCCTTTTGCAGGCTACAACATGCCTGTACGCTACAGTTCAGACAATGAGGAGCATCTTTGTGTAAGAAACGGCGTTGGCGTTTTTGATGTTTCCCATATGGGTGAATTCATGGTAGAAGGGCCAGAAGCGCTAAATTTGATCCAAAAAGTAACTTCAAATGATGCTTCCAAAATAGTCAATGGGCAGGCTCAATATTCCTGCTTTCCCAATGAAACAGGTGGAATTGTAGATGATTTGATCGTTTACAAATTTGAAGATGAGAAATACATGCTCGTCGTCAATGCTTCCAATATTGACAAAGACTGGGCTTGGATAAACAACCACAACACCATGGGTGCCAAGCTTACTAATATTTCAGACGGAATTTCCTTGTTTGCGATTCAGGGGCCAAAAGCAATCGAAGCGGTTCAAGCGCTAACCCCAGTTAATCTAGCAGAGATAAAATTCTATCATTTCACTGTAGGGGAATTTGCAGGCGTGCAGGACGTGATCATTTCCGGGACAGGTTACACCGGGGCTGGAGGATTTGAGATTTACGTGAAAAATGAAGACGCTGAACATGTTTGGAAGGCAGTTTTTGAAGCGGGGAAAGATTATGACATCAAGCCAATCGGACTAGGCGCCAGAGACACACTCCGCATGGAAATGGGCTACTGCCTCTACGGAAATGACATCACTGATACCACATCTCCACTGGAAGCTGGGCTGGGCTGGATCACCAAATTCACTAAAGACTTCATCAATTCGGAAGCGCTAAAAGCTCAAAAGGAAGCTGGTGTTTCGAAGAAATTGGTTGGTTTTGTGATGCAGGAAAGAGGCATACCGAGAGGTCATTATAAAATAGTGGACGCTGAAGGCAGTGAAATCGGTGAAGTGACTTCCGGCACACAATCTCCAAGTATGGGGGTGGGTATAGGCCTAGGGTATGTAAAGACAGAATACAGTAAAGCTGGAACTGAAATTTTCATACAAGTACGAAACAAGAATCTTAAAGCTCAAGTGGAGAAGCTTCCACTTCTCAAAGCCTAATGCAACAAGTAGAAATCTGCTTCAGTCCAGAACTGATACATCTGTATGAACTACAGGGAAAAATTGTAGTGGTCGTCGATATATTTCGTGCTACTTCCACCATGGTTGCGGCTCTGGCCAATGGTATCGCTGAGATAAAAACCTGTGCAGATCTGGAGGAATGCCGTGCTATGGCAGCCAGCAAATACCTGATTGCAGGGGAGAGAAACGGAATTACCGCAGAGGGCTTTCAATTAGGCAACTCCCCGCTAGCTTACCTCTCTGGAGAGTTTCAAGGCCAAAAACTCGCCATGACTACGACGAATGGCACATTGGCAATATCTAAATCAATTGGAGCTGATGAAATTTTAATCGGTGCTTTCCCCAACCTTCAAGCTACGGTCAGCTACATCCAATCCCGCAATAAAGACGTCTTGATCCACTGTGCCGGCTGGAAAGGCAAGTTCAACCTAGAAGATTCACTTTATGCAGGAGCTCTGGCAAAAGCTTTAGAAGCCACACATAAAGCCGAGGATGATGGAGCCATAGCGATGAAATCCTTATTTGAGAAGGAAGGGCATGATCTTAAAGGTTTTCTTTCCCAAGCTTCCCATGCCAAACGCCTTCAAAACCACAACATCGATTCAGATATAGATTTCTGCCTTACATTAGATCTATTTAGCCTGGTAGGAAAAGTAGAAAATGA
>CBFGUY010000522.1:0-1719 GCA_965651895.1 uncultured Algoriphagus sp.
AAAGGGATAAAAATAAAGGGCTGAAGACCCGGATCATAAGAGCCCAGCCCACGGGAAGCAGCATAACGGAAAATGGGAAGGTTCGGGATTACAATACTCAACACTCCATGGTCATTGTGTGCGCTAAACCTGCCAGGTTTTCCTATTGGGAGTGGGAAATATACAGCTGTTTCAACAAACCCGAAGATGTAAACCTGGCAGGTTTTTCTATGACAAATCCCCCCTACCCCCTTTGGTCATAGCTGTATTCCAAAAGAAAACTAAAGGTAAAGGGGGAGTTTGGGAAGTGCTGCCTCTGAAGCTGATATCAATTATATTATTTATGGGCTAGGGATTGGGGCTAAAGCCCAGTGAAAGATGGAAATTCTTTTAAGGAATGGGCTAAAGCCTCATTCCAATTGATGCGGGGTAATCTGGTATTTGCCCTAGTTGGAATGTTTGCAAATAAGTTCTAATTAATAGGATGCAAATCGCCATTCAATTCCACTACTTCAAAATAGGAAATGAAACCCCATCAGATCCCTCCTGCCGCAAGTTTGGAAATGCCCCATCAGTTCCCTCCTGCTTCAGCTGGAGGGCGTACAAAAGCGGTAGATTATCTCCGGCTTTAGCCACTGATACATCTTTGAATAATTGGAACTCAATCTTATTGTAATGGTTCCAATCGAAGCCCGTGTCGTCAGGGACGGCTAGCACAGGACGTTTGAATGAAAAGTTACCCTGAAGGGGTAAAATTCTTAATAGCCCCGGGTAAGGGAGTGATACGAAGTGAGCGGGCGAAACCCGGGGTAAAGAATGTTCAATCCAATTGTCCTCGGAGCAGGGGGATTTTTTGGAAAAGTGGGTGTGGTCCGAGGAGTAGCACCAAGGTCCATATAGGTCATCGGAAAGTAGGAACTCTAGCTTCAATCTCCCTATTGACCCATATCGATAGTGTTGAGGTACTTTCTCTTCTGTTCTTTTGGCTTGGCCCAATGGGGATCGAGCGTTAACAAAATGTCCAGTGGACATTTTTAGCGAGAGGCCAGGTGGCGGGTGGGAAGGCCAAGACGCCAGCCCCCCTGCATGCTGGCCCAAGCCTAAATTCTTTCACTGAAAGAATTTTTAACGGCTTGTCCCCCTCACACCAGCCGCACCCTCGTGCTGCGTCACCCCTCCCCGCCCTGTGAACAGATTCAATGTGCTATCTGACTAATAATCCTGTAGGTAGTAGCAGTTCCAGATGGCGGTTGTGGATATAAGCCACTTGGGAAAGGGTGGTCATGAGACTGGGCTATATAGTCAATCTCCTGATTAGAAATCCTACGACTAGGAGTTGCGGACTGCAAATTTCGAACAGCGGAATTTTGGGCTTTGTAAGGCAGTCTGAAGACTGCATTGCATCCCGGCACAAGTCTGAAGACCTTGCGCCAACTAGTCACTGGGTTATCATGGAAAGCTACCCTGAAGGGGTAAAGAATGATCAATCCAATTGGCCTCGGAGCAGGGGGATTTTTTGGAAAAGCAAGGTGTAGTCCGAGGAGTAGCACCAAAAGCCAAATAGGGAAATCGAAAATTCAGCTTCAATCCCTATTGAACCGAATATTGTTCCTCCATGCAAGCCTGAAAGGCCAAAACAGCTCAACGATGGGTAAAGCCCATCGCTCCGAAATGCCTAATACCCTTGGAGCAACACATCTGCTACAACAAAATGACCTAATCAAAGCCTTCAAATTTGAA
>CBFGUY010000523.1:0-1719 GCA_965651895.1 uncultured Algoriphagus sp.
CATTCAATCAGGAAATGCTGCAAAATGGAAAACATGGTTGGTATTTCAAGAAAACAATAGCCTCTGTAAAAGACATCGTAGAAGCTGCGGAAAGCAGTACTGAAAGAATGGCCTATTTCAGAAAAACGGCGCGTGAAGGGTTGATTCAGCGGTACAACTGGGATTATGTGACGGATCAGTACTTGGAGGTTTTCGAACAATTGTCCGGAAAGAAAGTCCTGAAAAACCCGCCTGAAACTCCTAAATTTGAAGAAGTGGAGCGATAAAAAAGGGTAGGACCCGCTGAACTTTCCTACTAAAAAACTCCTTTCTGTGATATAAACTTTTAACCCTAAAAAATAGATTGACCATGATCAGAAAAGCAACTGCCGTATGGCAAGGAACAGGAAAAGACGGAAAAGGAACACTGACCACACCAAGCACTGTCCTAGACAAAACCCAGTATTCTTTCGGCTCCAGATTTGAAAGCGGAGTAGGAACCAATCCTGAAGAATTGATCGCAGCTGCACATTCAGGATGCTTTGCAATGAAACTGAGTTTTAACCTTCAGGAAGCCGGATACACTGCCGATGAACTGGATGTAACTGCGAATATCACTTTTGAAGAAGGAACATTGAAGAAATCACACTTGGTACTTAAGGCAAAAGTAGAGGGTATAGCCCAGGATAAGTTTGATGAGCTGGTGAAGGATGCGGAGGAAAACTGCCCTATTTCAAGAGTTTTGGATTTGGAAATCAGTGTAGAAAGCACCTTGAACGCTTAAATTCAAGTTTTTATAATCTGGAATCAAGATGGCAGACCCAAGAATTTAATTAGGGCTTGTTGAAAAAGCCTCAGGTATGCTAGAAAATCCGAGTTTTGGGATTTTCTAGTGCATATAGCAGCTGCGTCCTTTGGAGAATCTTTGTGGGCTTTGTTGTTATATTAAAACTTTGCCACCGTTCGTGTCACACGAACGGTTTTTTTGGCTTCCGATTGATCCCTGATACAAAATCAAGGCAAACTGGATTACGCTCCTTCAGAGCTAGGGGTTGATTTGTCTATGTTTTTTCCCAGCCCTAGCGGACTGGACTACTATATTTCGTCTCTTCAGGCCATTAATCCCTTCTGCGATGAGTATATTTTTCTAATAAACAAACGCCACTTTCACTCCACCATACCAATTCCTCTCTGGAGCAGGCTGATAGTATCTTCCGCCAAAGGGATTGAGGTCGTTACCCAGAGAGTAAACTTCATCAGCCAGGTTGTCCACCCCGGCAAAGGCTTCCAATTCCCACTTGCCGGCAAAACTCCTTGCCCAGCCAAAACGCATATTCACGAGATTGTAAGCATCTTGATAAACAGTATTACCATCATTCAGCGGGATTTCATCCACAAATTGATGGGTGAAATTCAGATAAAAACCCGGTGAAGTGCGAAGATCCAGTCGGCTGACCAAGGTATTGGGCGAAACCCCTGTGAGGTCATTGCCCGAGTAATCGTTGTCCCCTTGCTGGTAATTCTTGAATGTGAAATAATGCCCGGTAAACGCTGTCCCGATTTTAAGATCTCTGAAAAATGTTGTTTGGCTTTGGATCAACGCATAATCAATCGCTGTTTCTATACCTTTCTGATCCGTGGAGCCGGTATTTCTAAAAAGCACAACTCCCTGGGTGTTGGTATACGTAGTGATGGTCTGGTCCAGCTTGAAGTAAAATGCAGTCACATCCAGATTCAGCT
>CBFGUY010000524.1:0-1717 GCA_965651895.1 uncultured Algoriphagus sp.
AGATTATTTTAATTTTGCTTCATGATTAAATTAAATTTATTACAAACAAATTAAATTTTTATTACTAACAAATTAATCGAGAATTATAATTTTTAATAATACAACTAATATGAAAATCTCAAACCACAAAACATCATATGGACCCTTTCTAGTAATATATGGTTACCGATGCAGTATGGACGGGATAGGCAGGTTTAAGCACGTGTATATGCAGTATTCACTACGGCGATTACAGCCATATGTAAAATGGGTAGGCAAACTGGGATCCGGCTGAGTACCATATCTCGCATAAGGGAATGGCCGGATGTGAGGTTTTTGCCCTATTAAATATGGAAGGTCGAGAACACCGGCACCCGGGTTAGTATCACATCATCCGTGTATGGGAACGTACTCAATGATGTTACCCTGATTCGCCGGAGGTTGTTAGATCAGTAATAAGTAGGGATCCGCATAGAAAGTGCATGTTGGGTATGCTGTTCAGATGTGTCACTGAGGTGCCTGATGATGGGGTATTAAATAGGTGACCTTCGAAAATGGCTGGACCAACCAAACCTTGCCAGACCGTTAAGATCACGTCTGTAGAACCTTCACATACCGTTACTCTGCTAAATTTCGGAAATGGGTTCTGCCGCGATTCTATAGCCGCATCCGGGACTTAGAGATTTTTGTGATTTGTGGAGGTATTTTCCTCGCAACTCTTACAGAAGTCTGAAATACCATATATATGAGACAGTAAAACTGAATCAAATCGAAAAGTGAAAACTAATCGATTACAGTGAAAGTGAAAAAAGATATAAAGCTTTCATTGAACATGATTCAGTTTGAGCCCTCATAGTACAATCATATTTTTTATGACAGCCGGCTACTGCGTGATAAGCGCGGTAGCTGTATGTGAGACCCTCTCTGAGGGAAAAGCGGATTATTGTATGATTGTGTGTGATTAGTGTCTATCAGTCAACTGTGGGCAAATCCTGCTTCTACCCTGGACGCAACGCCCAGGCGGAAGTAAGTTTGCACTTAAGAGTATGGCTTTTAAACTGCATTTGAGTTTTCTCATCTGCGCTTTACGAGCCAGCCTCTAGTTGGTTGCAAGTCATGAAAGCACAAGTCCTTCAGCGACTCTGGTGCATTGCTACTAGATGTTGCTGCTAGGATCATACATACCCTTTTATAAAACCTAACTACCTTGCATTGCTTCTCTATGGCCTTCGGGTCGGTGAGCGGTTTTGCTTGAAGATAGTAATCTGGTTGATCCTGCCAGTAGTCATATGCTTGTCTCAAAGACTAAGCCATGCATGTCTAAGTATAAATGTTATACAGTGAAACTGCGAATGGCTCATTAAAACAGTTATAGTTTATTTGATAATCAAATTTACATGGATAACCGTGGTAATTCTAGAGCTAATACATGCTGTTAAGCCTGACTTTTAGGAAGGGCTGTATTTATTAGATAACAAATCAATATTCCTTGTGTCTATTGTGATGACTCATAATAACTGATCGAATCGCATGGGCTTTGCCCGCGATACATCATTCAAGTTTCTGCCCCATCAGCTTTCGATGGTAGTGTATTGGACTACCATGGCTTTCACGGGTAACGGAGGATTAGGGTTCGATTCCGGAGAGGGAGCCTGAGAAACGGCTACCACATCTAAGGAAGGCAGCAGGCGCGTAAATTACCCAATCCTGACTCAGGGAGGTAGTGACAAGAAATAAC
>CBFGUY010000525.1:0-1715 GCA_965651895.1 uncultured Algoriphagus sp.
TTAGGGCTCCCTTGAAAATTAGTTTTTAAAGTCATGAATCAGAGGCTGGGTTTGTTCGAATTCAGCTTTTTTTGTGGTTTATAGAAGAGGGTTTGGCCGGAAGCCCCTTAAAAAAGTGCAATACACCTCCAGTTTGCGAAGCCTTTGGTCCTCGGATGTTAGCGGTTTTGAGGGGTATGGGCGCAGTTATCCCGCCCATGCTCGTGATCGCTGGGTATTTGCTAGGTTGCGAGTTGTGACGGAGGAGCTTGAGATTGGTAGCTCCTGCTCATTTTCACTGCGTTAGCAGTCATTACGCCGAAGAAAACCCAGAGTATCTCCCGTTTGGCGCCTCTGGCTTTTACTTTATTCAGGCCATAAGCGGTTTTGTGTGTGCCAAAGCTGCCTTCCATCACGGTGGCTCGCTGGGCAGCAATAAGGCTCCTGAGCTTGGCTTGTGAAGGAGTATCGGTTTTCGGACCTTTTTTGGGGAAGCAACTAAATATCTTCTTGTTAGTCAGGTACTTGCGATTAGCATTGGTGGCATAGATCTGATCAGCGCCTACCTGATGAAGTTGGTGGAACAACGACCTGTGCTTTAAAGTGCTCATTTTCAGTCGTGTACTCTCATTGAATGCATTAAAGTCCATTTTGTCAATGATGCAGATCCCGTCCACCTGCAGCATATGAACCTTCATCCCGAACTCTACAGGTTTGACTTCCTTGCCCCGGACTATGGGCCGGATATAGGGCTTTGGTAGAGACACGATGCGATCTTTCAATTCTTTAACGGGATGAGTAAGCAGGAACTTTTGCTGTTCTGCCACCTTTCTGACTGTGCGTAGATAGTCCCTTTCCCGGTGATTGAGTGCTATGTGTGGGTTTTGATCAAGTAATGACTGAAGTTGGCCCAGTCCCTTCTCAAGTAAATGGAGCAGTGCCTTTTTCCTCTTCATCCCCAGCTTGTGAGGTTTTTTACGCCTCCGGTCGTAATCCCTCTGCTTACGTTTCTGATCAATATACTTTGACCTGGGCCTTTTGAGCCCAAGTAGTCTGACCCAACGAAACAACTGTTTTTCAAACCCCCATTGGCAGCTTTCCCACAGAAGCTTCACATCAGTGGGGAAACGTATATAGCTCTCATAGCACGTAGCGTCCATGAGCAACACATGGGTGTTATTCATGTCCCGCTTCCAGTGCTTGATGAGCACCTCCTGCATCTGTTGCCAGTCGGTGTTATCAGCCAGATAGCTCCTGATTCTGCTTACTATCGCTGTGTCTTTAATCCGCTGGTTTTCCTTCAAAAGCTTCCCACAGAATAGCTGAAGGCTCCAATCAGTGTTGAATCGCTCTATAAGTTTTTCGTCGCTGATGTTGAGATAGGACTTCAAAAACATAAGCCCCAGCATCCCTTGTGAGGAAAACCACCTGGGAGCGCCAGGGCCCTTATTCTCCTCAGGGAGGCACTCCGCCAGCTGCTGCCAGGGAACACACTGGTATACCTGACCCAGTTTGCTGCTCTTAAATAAATACCATTTGGGAGTTAAAAATCGCTCGGGTTGGAAAAGCTCTTTTTGCATCTTAAATTGAAGTGGTTATTGTACTTCGACACTACAATTTAACTAAACAAAAACCCCGAAAAAAGCCTTTTAAAGCCTATTCCGGGGTTTTGTTTTTTATTCTTACCGCACTTTAGCCATTGTGAATCAGTGACTTATCTTTTTTCAAGGGTGCCC
>CBFGUY010000526.1:0-1711 GCA_965651895.1 uncultured Algoriphagus sp.
TTATTTTCATGCTACTCTTCTTCTTCATGGTTACGACCGTGTTGAGAGATCAGGAATTGTTGGTAGAGCAAAGAATTCCTCAGGCTACCCAGCTTCAGAAGCTTCAGAAGAAGTCTCTAATCTCTTACCTGTTCATAGGGCAGCCAAAGAATACTGCGTTTTATGGTACTGAACCTAGAATCCAGGCAAATGATGCACTGATGGATGTTCCGGAAATTGTACAATGGGTAAACCAAGAGCGTGATATGCTTCCTGAATCAGATCGTGCAGGAATTACGATTTCTATGAAAGTAGATAAAGAAGTAAAAATGGGTCCGGTGTCTGATGTGCAGACAGAGTTGAGAGAGGCCGATGCACGAAGGGTACTTTATGCATCTGTAGGAAAAGTGCAGAATAACTAAATTAATCTAAGCTATTTAGCAAAGCTATCCCGTTTTCGGGATAGCTTTTTTTATACCATGTTATCATCTATAACACCAAGAAAAAAGGTCCAGAATGCCTGGGCTATGTATGATTGGGCCAATTCAGTGTATAGCTTAGTCATCACCTCTACTATTTTTCCGGTATATTTCAACAGTGTGACCAAGGGGCTTAAAGCTGATGACAAAGTTGATTTTTTTGGATTCGAGATCATCAATACGGTGTTGTATTCTTACTCAATATCCTTTTCATTTTTAATCATCGCATTGATATCTCCCTTGCTCTCAGGTATTGCGGATGCAAGTGGCAAAAAACTTCAGTTTATGAAGTTCTTCGCATACCTCGGTTCCCTCTCCTGTGTAGCGCTGTTCTTTTTTGATGGCAATAATTTGGAATGGGGCATCTGCTTTAGCGTTTTGGCCAGTATTGGGTATGCAGGAAGTATTGTTTTTTACAATGCCTACTTGCCAGAAATCACTACTCCTGATAAGTACGACCTGTTGAGTGCCAAAGGTTTTGCGTTAGGATATATCGGTAGTGTGATACTTTTAGTCGTGAATTTGTTGATGATTCAGTTCCCCTCTTTTTTCATGATTTCTGATGGGGGAATGGCCGCTAGATTTTCATTTTTAATCACTGGACTTTGGTGGGCTGGATTTTCCCAGATCCCATTTAGGGTGCTTCCTAAGAACCCTTTTGGTAAGGATATAAAGCGAGAATTTCTGATAAAAGGATACCGGGAGATCCGCAAGGTATGGTATGAAGTAAAAGGACATAAGGTGATGAATCGTTTCTTGGCATCCTTCTTTTTCTATTCTATGGGTGTGCAGACAGTCATGTATCTTGCTGCCACCTTTGGGGACAAAGAGCTTGGTTTGCCAGGAGATCAGCTGATATTGACTATTTTGATTATTCAGATAGTGGCCATCGCAGGAAGTTATTTCTTTGCCTATATCTCTAAGATTTATGGCAATAAAATAAGCCTTGTAATCATGGTATTAGTGTGGGTTGGAGTCTGCGGAGGAGCATATTATGTGTATTCTGTCTATGAATTCTTTGCACTTGCTTTTGTAGTAGGCCTTGTCATGGGCGGCATACAGTCTCTGTCCAGATCCACATTTTCGAAATTGATTCCCGGCAGCACTACGGATCATGCTTCATACTTTAGCTTCTATGATGTTACGGAGAAGCTGGCTATCGTTCTGGGTACTTTTTCTTATGGAGTGATTGAGCAGGTCACTGGCAGCATGAGGAACTCTGCGCTTTCTCTTGGGATATTTTTTTTGGTTGG
>CBFGUY010000527.1:0-1709 GCA_965651895.1 uncultured Algoriphagus sp.
CATAGTCAAGCCGAAGATTAGGAGTAAGCATAAAAACCGAGTCCACCTGATCGGAGACCTTTACCAGCCCCGTCTGCACCGCTACTACTTGCCGCTGATTAGGCTGGTTTCTGATCAAAAATGATGTCCCGAGTACTTCTGTAGTAAGGTGGGCAGACTCCACCCTGAAAGGGTGAAGCGTATCTTTCTTTACTTCGAAAAAAGCTTCGCCGGATAGGGTAATGAATCTGTTTTCAGAGAAGTTTTCGGCAACCTTTATCGTTGTATTATGGAATAAACTGACTGTGGATCCATCTGGAAGCCGAATCTTTTTGATCATACCATAGCCATTTTCAAAAGTGACAAAAGCAGGCTCTAAATCATCTGCAGGGATAGAAGACGAGACCTTCACGGCCATAAGACCGATCCCCATGAGAAGGGCTACGCACGCGGCCACTTTCCATCCTGCAAAAGACCTCCTGGGAATCTGCCTATGAACATGAGGATGGGTGGACTTTTTGATTTTGCGGAGCAACTCGGATTCTACCTGCTCTTTGTTTCTCTTCTTATAGTCCTGAATTTGCAACTCAGCGTCTATCCCTTGGTCGTACCAGGAATTGAACTGCTGCACTTCTTCTTTGGAAGCTTTTCCCCTTAATAGTTTAGAAATGATGCCCGATAGAGCAGATGGTAATCTCATGAGTAATGGTCTTTCATCTATTAAGTCTGAAATACCGCCTTCGACTACCGCCCGATTTGATTATGTAATCATGAAATATGCCTGATGAAAAATTAATCTGCCCTTAACAAAGCAAGCTTTATGATAGAAGGTACAGGGCAAGCGCAGGGGCCAGGTGCTTCAATTCGCCCCGCATGATTTTGAGTGATTTGCTCAACTGATTGTGGACGGTCTGGGGGGAAATCTTGAGTTTATCCGCAATTTCATCCGCAGAATAGCCTTCCAGTCTGCTCATACGAAAGACCAGCTGCGCACGGGGAGGGAGCATTTCTACAGCGATTTCTATCTCATGGAAAAGTTCCTCAAATCCAAAAACATCCTCTTCATAGAACGCCTCAGGTAGGCTGTTACTATTACCCTTTCTTAGTTTGGCAAGCTCATCAAAATGCTTCATGACCTGATATTTCACAGCTGTGAGCAGGTAAGCCTTTATTCCTGATTTTATTTCCAAGGATTCTCTTCTCTGCCAGATATCTATAAAAATCTCCTGCAGGATATCCTCCACGACAGCCTGATCCCCTATTTTACTATAGGCACTTTGGTACATGAGTTCCCAATTGTCCTTGAAAACCTGTTCGAAATGTGCTGTATTCTGAAAAGTGGACATAATCCTATAGCTATGACCCAAAAATAATTCGGCTGAAGGTTAAAGCTGAAAATGGTAGGTTATGATATTATTAAGAGAAGCTGTTTACCAGTTGCAGGTCGTTCATTTTATAAGAAAATTTCATGGTAGAAATTACAATTTAGAGTTAAAAAAATCACCACCCTATCTGCGAAGAGCTGCGTCCTTTCCCGCAATAATCTGCGTAAATCTATAAGCCTGCCAAAAACCATCCCCCTCCACCTAGACTTACCTATACTGAAATGAACTCTCAACCCAAATTTTGAATTAGAGCTATAACTTTTAAAAGATCAATAATATGCAATCACTACAAGGAAAAACCGCGCTCATCACCGGCGCAGGAAAAGGATTAGGCAAAGCAATTTC
>CBFGUY010000528.1:0-1702 GCA_965651895.1 uncultured Algoriphagus sp.
GAAATCTCCAGATTGACCGTATCTTTGCAGCCCGATTAAGCGATTGGTTTTCAATTGCTTAATTATCAACAATCAATCCAGCAGTGATGCTGCAATTCTATGAAAGATAACAATCCAAAAAAGCCGTTTTTCGGCGAAGGAAAAAAAGATTCCAAACCCTCCAATTCAGGACAAAGGGGAGGGTACAAAGGGAAATCAGAAGGATTTAATAAATCCAAAGATTCAGGATTTTCTAAATCTGGCCCAGGAAAAAAGCCTTTCAGCAAAAGTGGAGATGACTTTTCTGACTTCAGCAAAAAGCCAAGAACAAATAAAAAGACCAGCTTCAAAACACTAGGGGAAAAGAAATTCGGCTCTAAATCCAATTTTAGTCCTAAAAAAGATCATGAAGTTGACTTTACCGAGAAAAAAGAACTCGGTGCCGGTAAGAAGCAGTTTTTCGCTAAAAAGGAAGAATCAGATGGCCCTAAGCCATATAAAAGAGATGCTAAGCCAGGTAAACCTGAATCCTCAGATAAGTCTGGAGGCCTTATTTATAAAGGACGTGGCAAGGATCAAAAACCGGTTTTTGCCGAAGGAAGACCCACTTATAAGTCTGATAAGAAAGAGACAAGAGGTTTTGGTAAAAAACGTTTTGTAGATCAGGATACGAATGTGGAGCGTCCGGATTATAATTTTGACTCTCTTCCACAAAAGAAGAAAAAGGTGGAGAATGAAGATAATCTTATCCGCCTGAACAAATACAT
The DNA here is from genome assembly GCA_965651895.1 of uncultured Algoriphagus sp. GTDB lineage: Bacteria > Bacteroidota > Bacteroidia > Cytophagales > Cyclobacteriaceae > Algoriphagus. The sequence goes on from CBFGUY010000528.1 coordinate 747, forward strand.
CGCCAATTCCGGCATTTGCAGCAGACGGGAAGCCGATTCATTGATAAGTCAAGGATTGGTTACGTTGAACGGAGAGGTTTGTACAGAGCTTGGACGCAAGGTAAAGAAGACTGACCGTGTGGTATATCAGGGCAGAAAGATCAACCCGGAAAAACCTGTGTATGTCTTGCTGAATAAACCAAAGGACTTTATCACCACGACCGATGATCCCATGGACCGTAAAACGGTGATGAACCTGGTAGGGAATGCCTGTGAAGAGCGGATTTTTCCGGTGGGTCGATTGGACAGAAATACTACAGGACTGCTTTTGTTTACCAACGATGGCGAATTGGCAGCTAAGCTTTCACATCCTTCCAATGAGATCAAAAAGATCTATCAGGTGACTCTGGATAAGCCGCTTACCAAAAAGGACGAAGAAGCTATCATTGAAGGATTGACCCTGGAAGACGGCAAAGCGGACGTGGATGATATGCAGGTACTGTCACTGGACAGAACTATACTTGGCTTGGAGATCCATATCGGTAGAAACAGGATCGTCCGTAGAATCTTTGCTCACTTGGGCTATGAAGTGACTGCGCTTGATCGGGTAGTATTTGCCGGATTGGACAAAAAAGATCTAAAACGGGGACACTATCGCTTCCTCTCTGAGCAGGAAGTGATCCGGTTAAAGTTCTTTGTATAAGCATCAAGAGGCTGTCTCACAAGTAGGTTTTCTTGTCAGGCTGAGCGAAGTCGAAGCCTTTAATGCGCTAATTAAGCCCATTTCGACTTCGCTCAATGTGACAATTATGAATTATGAGACAGCCTCTTTTGAATTTTATGCCATGTTGCTTTCCTACACTGTGCTGCTTCTCCAGAAGCTGCACCCGTCGTCCTGCTGTTCGTGATTTGTAAACTCTGTTTTGCACCCGCTGTTCTGTTTTTGCAATCCCGCACTCCAATTCGTAGGATTTCTA
>CBFGUY010000529.1:0-1702 GCA_965651895.1 uncultured Algoriphagus sp.
AGTATCAAGTATTCAGTATCAAGAATCAAGTGACATTTAGAAACGGGAATTAAATAGAAGAAATTAGTTGAATATATGATTTGAATATAAGTAGGTGAATTATAACACCTAAAATAAAGAAGCTCCCTTTCCAACTATCAGAAAAGGAGCTTTGATTCTCTAGTACTTGATTCTCATATATTTTGACCAGTGTCTTGCTAGATATGTCTAGCTACTAACTTCTTTTTATGTTCAAATTCAAATCCTGGAATTCACTCTGCTCAATAAACGGCTGGCTTCTAAGCCTTCTTTCGGTAGCACTGAAGATAGCATTTGCGATAGCTCCTCCCGTAGGTGGAAGGCATGGCTCTCCAAGCCCCGTCGGATCGTAGCCACTATCGAGGTAGTAGGTATCCACTTCAGGAACTTCCTTCATGCGGATCAGACGATATTTGTCGAAGTTGGTTTGTGTAGGCAAGCCCCCTTCAAAAGTCAGATTCCCATACATTGCATGTCCCATTCCATCTACTACTCCGCCTCTTACCTGATGATCGGCGCCGGTAGGATTTACTACCATTCCACAGTCGGTGACCACATGGATTTTCTTCAACGATGGTGTACCGTTTTCCATCTCGATATCAGCTACTTGAGCCACGTAGGTTCTATGAGAGAAGTAAACAGAAAATCCTTGCTTCACATTAGGATTTTTCCCCCAGTTAGATTTCTCTGCCGCGGTTTTTGTCACTGCGATCATGCGATCTACATTATACTGCAGCTCACCTCCTACTGGATTGGCCTTAGCTTTTCCCATTAATTCCAGACGGAATTCTACCGGGTCTTTCTTTGCAGCTAAGGCTACTTCATCGAGAAAAGACTGCTCAGCATAAGCCAGGAAATTGGTGATAGGAGCCCGCCAGGCATTGGTGGTAATGGAAGATTCGTAATTCACATTTTCTATCAGCACATTGTCCACCGCACCTGAAGGGAAGTTATGCTCCCGTGTGCTGTTGCCTGCATTCATGCCTACTCCACGAAGTTTGTATCCTGTCATATTACCCTCTGCATCCAGGGCAGCTTCAAATCTATAACGGACGGCAGGTCTATAAGCACCGCCAGTAAGATCATCTTCCCTACTCCAGGTTAATTTTATCGGTGCATTCATTAGTTTGGAAACATGAACTGCCTCTGCTACGTAATCTGCACGTAACCTTCGACCAAATCCTCCTCCTAGCCGAGTGATTTCCACAGATATGTTCTCAGGTGCAATTCCTGTAATCTCTGCGGCAGCCCTTCTGGCACTCTCAGGTGTCTGAGTTGGCCCGACTAATTCCACAGAACCCTCTTTGACATGGGCAAAGAAATTCATAGGCTCCATAGGAGAATGTGAGAGAAAAGGACATTGGTATTCAGCAGTCACTACTTGTGCCGCATTTTTAAATGCCGTTGTCACATTGCCATCTTCCCGCTTTATTTCAGCTTTTCCATTGGTCAATAACTCCTTGAATATCTGGTCGTGATCTGCCGAGCTTTCTACTTTTCCATCAGGTTCGTATTCCACTTTCAAAAGCTTCTTGGCTTTCATCAAGGGCCAGGTGGAAGATCCGACTACAGCCACACTGTTTTCAAAAGTCACTACATCTTTTACCCCTGAAACAGTTCTAGCTTCGGTATCATCGATGGATTTTATTTTCATACCAAAAGGAGCCCGCTGAATCATCGCATG
>CBFGUY010000530.1:0-1698 GCA_965651895.1 uncultured Algoriphagus sp.
GGGTCGAGTCTGGTGATACCGCGCACGTCCATATTTTCAATTTTGAGATAGTCCTACGGCTTTAGTTGCACAATCCAATGTATCCGGCTCCGACTGTTAGAATCTTATAATGCCTTGCAGAGCTTCCCTGCCAACTACTCTGAAGTCGCCATTAGTTGCTCAACACTTGTCCCAAAATCCTTGAATAGATTAATTGATTCCAGCCGAAAGTCATCCACCGGATTGGACATAACTGTCCACTTATATGAAAAGCTAGTTGCGTTGTAGTCTACGATGGGCGGATTCGAATAAGTGAATTCCTTAAGTTTCATCGATTCTATTTTCTTATCCCCCATTTTTAAATTGTCTGGAATCGTGTATTTGAACATTTCAGGAATATTTGCGGTGAGAACAAAACTGTACCCGGAAGTTATTGGTTTCGCGAAATTAAAAGGGCCCAATCTTTTGAAGTTGTAAGACTCCGTATTTACAAGAACTCGTACGATTGTCCCGGGTTCAATGACACCTTCATCGATCTGAATTTTTATATTCCTTTCCTCCTTGACCAAAGAGTAACTTTTGCCTTTCAGTTTGGTACGCACAATCTTGTTTCCATCAAGGCTGAACGCTACTATATCGACATCCAAGAACTTGTCCTTCGATCCTTTGGCTACATTGATAGTCAATGCGGTGGTGTTTTTGCAATAGAGACTATAAAGGAATTGATACCGAATTGAAAATTTCATACTCTCGTCGCTGCGCTGAGCGCTCAGCATCTTTAAATTTTTGAAATACTTAAAGTAGGCATTGTTCCATACGATACTCTCCTCCTTACTGAAGTCCTCTTGTGTGGGTTTCAGGCCCAGGTCGAAATCATTATTGTTTACATCGTGATTTAGTTTCAACAAAGCCTGAAATGTTGGACTTTGAGAAAATGTCAGGGTTGAAAAGAAAAGAAAGACCACAAACAATAGTCTGTTCATCGGATATTACTTTAGATAAATCGGTAGTTTCTTTGTTGTGCCATATCACATCGACAATTCTCCCTGGCTACGCCCCTCACCACGGAATTGATCGAACTTACCTCAGTACAAATTAGTTTTCTCATCATCCTTTATCATATCGTCCAACTCCTGATACGTAATATCAAGTTTTCCATGGTCGACCAGGGCCTGGGCCAATGATGGAACACCCCGCTCCTGCCCGTCATCACCGCTCGTCCATAAATTAGATCTGATGATGCATTTTGCACAGTGCATAAAAGCCTCTTTTACATTGACAATTATGGCAAATGATGGTCGTTTGCCCTGGCATGAAAGCAACTCCAGAACCGGCACATCGGTTACTACTTTTGCCTCCCCGTTCACTCTGAGCGTTTCCTTAATACCCGGGATCAGAAAAATCAATCCTATGTTTGGATTCTGAATAATGTTCCTCAACGTATCCGCCTTGCGGTTGCCCGGTCGGTCCGGAATGGCCAGGACCTTATCACTCAATATTTTTACAAAGCCTGCCGGATCCCCTTTCGGAGACACGTCGAAATTACCACCGAGGTCCGAAGTGGCTATGGCGATAAACGGCGATCTCTCAATAAAACTCTTACAATGCTCATCAATATGGTCAATTGTCTTCCGCGTGACTATCTCGCTGGGATATCCCATAATGTCACGGAGTTCCTCTTCACTGGCGATTACTTTTTCGAAGGTCCATTGCATGTTT
>CBFGUY010000531.1:0-1696 GCA_965651895.1 uncultured Algoriphagus sp.
TTTCCTTTGCAGTAAACGGCCCCAGCGTGGTGGAAATAAAATACACCGTATCTGTAAAAAAGAGGACTGGAATACGCTCGATTGTGGTTGTTTGGAGGCTGTCAGAAACTGCCTGCTGAGTAGCTTCGGTATTGTGGCTATTGCTGCAGCACAAGGCAGTGACCAACAAAATAAACCTAACTAACCTCGAGATGCCGAATTTAAAAATCATAGTGAGCTATCAGTAAAATCTTGGATGCAAGAATTATGGGAAGTATTTTGTGCAAATGTTACCCTATCAATTTATATAGAATTCTTTGTTTTTCGATGGTATTAATCAAACCCAAAAGGTCTTATGAAGTTTAACAAAATATTTTACGGCGTGTGGATTTTTATATTCGCTCTTTTCGCCTACTGGCAATTCAATGATCCGGATCCGGAAGTTTGGATAAGTGTCTATGGGGTAGCTATTATCTTTTGTATTTTGGCAACCCGTGGGATCTTCCCCAAAATACCGCTGACGATTCTGGCGATCTGCTGTGTGATAGGTGCGGTGTATTTCTGGCAGGGGGATGTGCTGGGTTGGATTTCTGAGGAGGTGGAGCAAAAGAATCTCAGTATGAAAACCCAATCCATGGAAGAATCCAGAGAAACATTCGGTTTATTGATTATACTAGTAGTCATGCTGCCCGCATTGTGGAAGGCATGGAAAAAATAGGTATGGATTCGCATTTGCCCTAGATCCCGTTTTTGTTTTCTATAATTCTCATACACCCACATATAACCATGAAAAAGACGTTTTTAATTTTGATAGCCATGCTTTTTACACTTGGAGCTTTTGCGCAGCAGCTAGCTAATAGCACGTCCACCTATTTTGAGATTCGGAAGTACTATGCCAATGAGGGCAAATTGCCTGATCTGATCAAGCGGTTTGAGAATCATACCCTGGCACTATTTGAGAAAAGCGGCATGGAAAATATAGCCTATTTTGTCCCTGTGCAGAATACAGACAATTCCCTGACCTATATTCTAGGCTATCCAGACCAAAAGTCCAGGGATCGCATGTGGGAGAAATTTGTGAATGATCCTGAATGGCAGAAAGCCAAAAAGGAGTCAGAGATCAACGGTGGACTCGTTAAAAGCGTAGATCAGACATTTATGAAGCTGGCTCCTGGACTGAATGATACACCTAAGCCTAGACCTAGCGGAGTGTTTCAGCTAAGAACCTATACCTGCTTTGATGGCAAGTTGGACAATCTGATCGCCAGATTTAAAAACCATACGCAGGACATTTTTGAAAAGCAGGGGTTGAGAAACTATCCATACTGGGTAACGGTAGAGAAAGACGGAAGTCAGCCGAGACTTATCTATCTGCTGGGGGATAGGGATCAGGCCGCTTTCGAAAGGGATTTTCAAAACTTTCTAAAAGATCCAGCTTGGCTAAAAGCCAGGGATGCATCTGAGGCAGATGGTAAAATCGTGGAACGGGTAGATGCTGTGTTTTTTACAAAGTTGCCGTTCTCTCCGATGAAGTAAGTCTCAGAAAACCAATCAGTACATTCAGAATAGTACATGACTCTTTTGTAGCGAATAGGTCGATGTGCCCGTATGGTTATTGATAACTGTTTCCAATAAACCAGATTGCTATGAAAAAGGCACTTTACCCCATTTTGTTTTGTCTGGTACTCAGCTTTGCCTGTAAGGACAATGAAGATCC
>CBFGUY010000532.1:0-1688 GCA_965651895.1 uncultured Algoriphagus sp.
TCCCAGACCTGAAAAACACAAAATCCCTGTCGGAAATCTTGCAGAAAGAAAAGGAAGGGGAATTAATCTTAAAAAAGCTGGTGCCTGCTGATGAACTGATCTTGCTGGATGAGCGTGGCAAAAGCTACAGTAGTATGGATTTTTCCGTATTTCTCCAAAAGAAGATGAATTCTGGTCTTAAGCAGCTGATATTCCTAATCGGCGGACCGTATGGTTTTTCGGATGAAGTTTATAGCCGGGCTAATGGTAAACTCTCCATTTCCAAAATGACTTTTTCACACCAAATGATACGTCCATTTTTCATAGAGCAATTGTATAGAGGATTTACCATTCTGCGAAACGAACCTTATCACCACGAGTAACCGGTCATTTAGCAGTCTTAAAGGCTGAAAAATCTGTGATTTAAAAGAGTAAAAACACAACTGGCATTACCCCAATGTTAAGTTTTGCATAGCTATGTGTTTTAATGTTATCAAATTGTTAACTTTAGGCAATACCGTGCGTAGTATTAGTAACATTAGCTTCATCAAGGATGAAAAAGGCATTTCTCACATATCTCCTTTTAGCAGCTCTTGCCTTTCTGGCAAAAGCACAGATGGCTATAGGGAATTTGGACGAGTTGCCTTTTGATAGCAGTACCGAAATGGAGCTGTGGGAAGCAGGGCAAGAAAATTCCTTTCTTCTCTTTAGAGCGGTTCATCCAGATAATACTATTTCAGATGAGAAATGGGTTGAGTTGCTGGCGGTTTTAGATAAAAAGTACGACAAAAAAGGCACTCACCTTAGTGTACTTCGACACATATTCGAGAAATCACACCAGAAACTATTTACGACCTACGAGCAACATTCCACTTTCAATGACATGCTATTTGAAGGCAAATATGACTGTGTAAGTGCTTCTGCGGCTTTAGGGCTGCTTTTGGATCGCTATGGATATGAATACAAGGTGGTGGAAACGGATTACCATGTTTTTATCGTGGTACACCATGAAGGGAAAGACATCATCTTGGAAAGTACGCTTCCTATTGGAGGCATGATCACAGCACCTACAGAGGTGGCATCCTATCTAGAAGGCTATAAAGCTGATGATCAGGTACAGCTGAAATCACTAAACCAGCGATTGGGCGCTCCTAAGATTGACCTATCAGACAATGCTATTTTCAGAAAAGTCAATCTTACTGAACTGGCGGGATTACAATATTATAATGATGCCATTGCTCATTTTAATGAGCAGGACTTTGGCAAGGCATCTAATCAATTAAGCAAGGCACTGAAACTCTACAATTCTGAGCGCATAGAAGGGTTAAAAGAATTGGCCGATGAGCAAGGCAAACTAGTGGCAAGTTCCAATTAGGGCACGCTGAAATACCGCTCCCATGAAAAATGCCCTATTCGTTGAACAGGGCACTGAGTAAATTTTAATGATGATGGTGTCCATCTGGCCCGTGGGCATGCCCATGTTCTATCTCTTCGGGAAGCGCATCACGTACTGAAATTATTTTACCTTCAAAAAACAGATCATACCCGGCAAGCGGAGGATTGAAATCCATGTGTACACCTTTATAATCAATCTTGGTGATCTCTCCCCGTATCTGCCCTCCCTTATGATCCTGCATGGGAATCACATTTCCCACACGCAGTAGATTCTTGTTTTTCTTTCCGTTTTCTTTGAAATTGGCCTTGGGAAT
>CBFGUY010000533.1:0-1685 GCA_965651895.1 uncultured Algoriphagus sp.
TTTAATTTTCCTCTCGAGTTGATTTTCCACTTCAGCTTTGTAGGTCTTAAAATAATGCAAAGCTTCGTCTTTTGACTTTAAGAGATACACATAACAAAATCTAGTAGAATCATCGATAAAAGTAATAAAATATCGCTTGCCTCCTTTAGTCAATATTCCGTTCATCTCACATAAATCGGAATGTATTAAGTCTAGTGGTGCCAAATTCCTCGCCTCCGCAGCCTTATGAGGCTTGCGAGGTTGCTTAGATTGCACGCACACCTGGCACTTAGAACCTTTGACTAAATCAAATTTCGGGATTAAATTTAAATTTGCTAACCGCGAGACACAACCAAAATTGATATGACAAAGTCGTGAATGCCAAATATACGACTCATTCGAAACAACATTGTTCACAGACTTATTACACACATCATGCAAAGATAAGCGGAACAAGCCTCCGCTGTCATAGCCTTTTCCAACAAACGTTCCATACTTAGACAGTATACATTTATTAGACTCAAAGACAATTTTGTAGCCATCTCGACACAATTGAGAGCCACTAACTAGATTCTTTTTGATGGAGGGGACATGCTGCACGTTCTTCAATAGCACCGTCTTTCCCGAAGTAAACTTCAGAATGACTGTACCAACACCAAGAACACGCGCATGTGATCCGTTCCCCATCAGCAAGGCTCCAGTCCCTTTGCACTGATAAGAAGAAAATAAAGAAATATCAGCACACACATGAATATTAGCACCGGTATCAGCCCACCACTCAGGGGATTGACACACTGAAAGAACAGTAGGTAAAAGATTACCATACCCCGATGTTCCTTCTGCGGTCTCGCTAACAACCATGTTTACTGTTTTCTTCTCTTGAGCTGGTTTTTTCTCTTGCTTAAATTTGCGGTCTGGACAAGCGCTTGCCCAATGATCAGTACTCCCGCAAACAAAGCAACCAGCTCCTTTGTTCTTCTTTTTGAACGAGGCTGCCTGCTTGGGCTTCGTGGCATTCTGTTGCTTGTTCTTCTTTTTATTATTATGTGATGCATTGGAGTTCTTCTTTTGTACCATATTGGCACTAGAAGTCTCAACTCCTTTTCCACGAGTGTCTTTTGCTCTCGCCCTCTCCTCAACATCAAGAGAACCAATAAGCTCAGCCACGCTAAACTCTTGTCTCTTATGTTTTAGAGTGGTAGCAAAATCCGTCCAAGAAGGTGGCAGTTTAGCGATAATACCGCCGGCCACGAACTTGTCAGGCAAGACACATGGGAATTGTTCGAGTTCTTTAGCCAGTGCCTGTATTTCATGAGCCTGTTCAACTACAGGACGGTTTTCCACCATCTTATAGTCAAATAGCTGCTCCATGATGTACAGCTCGCTACCAGCATCAGAAACACCAAACTTCTCATCTAATGCATCCCATAACTCTTTTGCAGATGTGCACGTTAGATAAGAATCAACATACTTGTTGGCAAGAGCGCCAATCACGGCGCCTCGAAACAGGTTATCGGCAACGTCGAACATTCTCTCCTCTTCAGGAGTGAACTGTTCGGGTTTCCCCTGTGCGGCGTGATAGCAGTTCATTGCGGTCAACCACAGTATCATCTTACTACGCCATCTCTTGTAAAACGTCCCATCAAAAGGTTCACTTGGTTTTAACGCAGCAGCAAAACCACTAACAGAAAAATGCCTAATATCAG
>CBFGUY010000534.1:0-1685 GCA_965651895.1 uncultured Algoriphagus sp.
TAATGCCTTCATTTACGATGAGATCCCTCACACCGGTAAGATCTTCTGCTTCCAGCAATCTCGCCAGCGCTCCTGTCAATTCATTTGCCTTTGCCACATCACCAGCACGCTCAAAAACCGCGGCATGTTCTTCTACAAGCACATCAGCACGGTAGCGCTTCTTAGAGTCCTTATTATCAATCATAGGATCGTTAAAGCTGTCCACATGACCGGAAGCTTTCCAGGTAGTAGGATGCATAAAAATCGCAGCATCAATGCCTACTATATTGTCCTGAACCCTTGTCATGGTCTCCCACCATAGGCGCTTCAGGTTGTTTTTCAACTCAACCCCGTATGCCCCATAATCATATACAGCCTGTAAGCCATCGTAGATTTCAGAACTAGGGTAAACAAATCCATACTCTTTGGCATGGGAAATAATATCTTTCAATTGTGCGTTTTCCGCAGGAGTCTCAGTTTTTGCCATAGGCGCAAAAATAGGGAAAATGAATGAATCCCCGTAGAAAAATGAAAGTCTTCACGATTATCAGAACTTCTGCAACTAAATAGTTCACAGCCCCGTGTAAGCATGAAACCTAAACTAAATCTTCTACCAATGAAAAAATTCTTACTTGGATTACTCGTTTTCCAATTCTTTGTTTTTGCAGCAAATGCGCAAATCGAAAAAGGAAGTATAATGCTGGGAGGAAATGTGAATTTCAACAATTCAAACTCAGAGCAACTAATAGGAATGCTCCCTAATGTCACAGCCATCAATGATGATTCGAAAGATTTCCTTTTCAACCCAAGATTTGGCTATGCCATAGGTAATAATTGGATCATAGGTACAGCACTTACATTCAATACAGGTAAAACTACAAGAAAAAGTGTTTCATCAACTAGCTCTAGCTCAACGATGGAAGAACAGATTTTTGATTACGATGCATTTGGAGCTACACTATTTGCAAGGAAATACTTTCCCCTTGGCGATAAATTTTCTGTTTTTGGAGAATTGATCAGCGGAGTCAATTGGCGCACCGTAAATTCTTTATACAATTCTTCCCAAGGAACTTCCAGTGAGAACGAAACAAAGTACACTCAGTACACGACAAGCTTATCTGCAGGGCTGGCATATTTCCCGAAAAACTGGCTGGCACTGGAACTCTCAACCAATCTGGTCTCCTTCACCACAGGAGAACAAAATCAGACATCCCCAAAATACGATTCTTTCTCCTTTGGCCTTAATACTTCCTCCATCAACCTGGGTGTCTCCTTTTTCCTAAACAACAAGTAAAAATCCCCGGAAAAATTAAAAGGTCAACCCATCTCTAGGTTGACCTTTTTTTGGTTGTTGGTGGTTTTATTGTTTTATCTAAAGGTGTATTTAAATCCAAACCCGGCACGGAAATAATCCCCATGATCAGTAGCCAATACGGGTGCCGCTTCGAGCACTAGACCGAGATTTTTACTATTAAATGGCGTGACCAGAAGTCCAAATGGAATAGTGATGTATATATCATCGCCGTGGTCATGGCGGTGACGGTCATCATCCAATCCCAAACCAAGGCCTAAATAGAAGTTCACATCATCTTTTCTAACGATGTTGTAAGCCCCCATCAGTTCGACTCCAATATCTCCGCCTGTTCCGATCCTTCCTTCACCGAAAATTTGCTTAGAAGGGTCTGTACCTATGGTAACAAAAGTCT
>CBFGUY010000535.1:0-1656 GCA_965651895.1 uncultured Algoriphagus sp.
GGCATGTGGAAGATGCCTGGAAGCTCACTATGAAATATGGTGAAAACACCCAGACCTGGAGTGATGTTTCCAGATTTCTGGAGCTCAAAAGTGACCCGGATTACTACACTGATCCTATAGTTAGGAGTGGATTTGCCAAGGGACATCTGGCCGTAAATTACGTCAAAGACGTGATGTCTGTATTTGACTCTTACAAAGCGCTGGTGCAACCGTAGTGTTTAACGCACAGGCCGGAGCATTTTCTACTGAAAACATAACACTCCCAGCCTGTGCATTTAACTTACAAAATCTTAAACACCCTCGTGAAGCTCAAACAGCGCTTCTACTTCCACTGGGATATTGTCCGGGAGAGTTCCCATCCCCACAGCCGACCTGACTCCGATTCCATTTTCCTCTCCCCAGACCTGGGCAAACAATTCACTGCATCCATTGATGATATATGGGTGCTTTTCGAAAGTGGAAACACAGTTCACCATTCCCAATACTTTGATCACCCGCTTGACCCGATTAAGCGATCCAAGGTTTGCCTTGATGGTAGATAGCATCGCCAGTCCTACCTGTCTGGCGGCCAGTTTTCCTGCTTCTATATCCAAGTCTTCTCCTATTCTACCCATGATCAGGCTGCCATCATCCTGTACGGTACCATGTCCGGAGAGGTAGAGGTATTTGCCGTCAATCAGGCAAGGCTTATACACTCCGAGTGGTTTTGGGGCAGGTGGAAGATTGAGGCCAAGCTTGGTAAAGCTACTTTCTGGGGTTTCCATAGTTTGTTTTTTGCTTTTTAAAATTAAAGGAAAATATCAAGTATAAGTACACCGGCCAGTCCGGCAACAGCAACAATGGTTTCCATCAATGACCAGGATTTGATAGTGTCTTTGATACTTACGTTGAAAAACTCCTTGTACATCCAGAAGCCGGCGTCATTGAAGTGAGAGAACATCAAACTTCCAGCACCTATTGATAGGACAAGGAGGTTTGGATCCACATTCATTGTGATTACCAATGGGGCGATTATTCCGGCGGTAGTCAACCCGGCAACGGTTGCCGAACCTACGCACACGCGGATAATGGCGGTAATTATCCAGGCCAGGATGAGCGGGTGAATATCCCAGCTCTGAAGTCCTTCTGCAATCACCAGACTGACTCCTGTATCTGTGAAAATCTGTTTTAATGCCCCGGCTCCAGCCACAATCAATAGAATCATAGCTATATCTTTTGTCGCAACAGTGTAATGGCCCATAATCTCCTTCATGGAGAAATTGCGTTTTAGTCCCAGCGTGAACGTAGCGACTAATACAGAAATCAACATCACTATTCCCGGATCTGCTACGAAGGAAATGATAGGTGCGAGGCTACTGTCCGGTGATATATTAAGATTGAGAATAGTGGTGCCTATCAATAGCACTACAGGTAGCAGTGCGGTGAAGAAGCTGTTTGCCGCTGAGGGAAGCTCTGACTCAGGCTTGGTTTCCGCTTGGAAAGTCTCCAGCGGTTTTGCTTCCATATTTCTTAAAGTTCTTGCGAAAATGGGGCCTGCAAGTGCAATAGTAGGAATGGCAATCATAAAACCATATAAAAGTGTCAGCCCCATATTCGCATCGAACTGCGCCACCAATGCAGCTGGCGAAGGATGGGGAGGTAGAAATCCATGGGTAA
>CBFGUY010000536.1:0-1649 GCA_965651895.1 uncultured Algoriphagus sp.
CGTTTCGTTGGGGACCATCACAACAACAAGCTTTTGATGCCCTCAAGTCGAAGCTCACACAAGCACCACTGCTGCAACTTCCTGATTTTGACAAGACATTCGAGCTCGAGTGTGATGCGAGCGGCATTGGGATTGGAGGAGTGCTCATTCAAGGAGGTAAACCTGTTGCTTTCTTTAGTGAAAAATTGCATGGTCCAACTCTGAATTATTCTACATATGACAAAGAATTATATGCTTTAGTACGAGTTTTACAAACTTGGCAACATTATCTATGGTCTAAAGAATTTGTCATACATTCGGATCATGAATCTTTGAAGTATCTTAAGGGACAATCTAATCTAAACAAACGACATGCTAAATGGATTGAATTCATAGAATCATTTCCTTACATTATTAAGCATAAAAAAGGAAAGGATAATGTGATTGCTGATGCTTTATCTAGACGTTATACTATGCTGTCCCAACTTAATCATAAAATATTTGGTTTGGAGACTATAAAGGAATTATATGCTGCTGATTTGGACTTCAAAGATGCTTTTGAAAATTGCAGAGAGGGAAGAACGTGGCAAAAATTTATGCTGCGTGAAGGCCTTCTCTACCGTGCTAACAAGTTGTGTGTTCCAGCTAGCTCCGTTCGTCTTCTACTCTTGCAGGAAGCACATGGAGGTGGCTTGATGGGACATTTTGGTGTTAAGAAGACCGAGGATGTGTTGTTTACTCATTTCTATTGGCCTCGGATGCGGCGTGATGTTGAGCGCTACGTCTCTCGTTGCACCACGTGCAACAAAGCTAAGTCCCGACTTAACCCCCATGGTCTTTATTTGCCTCTTCCTGTTCCTCGTGCACCTTGGGAGGATATTTCTATGGATTTTGTTTTGGGATTGCCTAGAACAAAGAGGGGGAGTGATAGTGTTTTTGTCATTGTCGATCGTTTTTCAAAGATGGCACATTTTATACCCTGTCACAAAACTGATAATGCTTCACATATTGCTGATTTGTTCTTCACTGAGATTGTGCGTTTGCATGGTGTGCCAAATACTATTGTTTCTGATAGGGATGCTAAGTTTTTAAGTCATTTTTGGAGAACTTTGTGGTTTAAATTGGGAACAAAGTTGTTGTTTTCTACTACTTGTCATCCCCAAACTGACGGGCAAACAGAGGTTGTTAATCGCACTTTATCTACCATGTTGCGGGCTATTTTGAAGGATAATTTGAGGTTGTGGGAGGAATGTTTGCCACATATTGAGTTTGCTTATAACAGATCGATTCATTCCACAACCAAGCTTAGTCCATTTATGGTAGTATATGGTTTTAATCCTCGTGCTCCAATTGATTTGCTACCTTTACCACCTTCTGAAATAGTGAACTTGGATGCTACACAACGTTCTGAATTCATTCTTAAGTTACATGAAACAACTAAGTTGCAAATTGAAAAGATGAATGAAAAGTATCGTATTGCTGCTAATAAAGGTAGGAAGGAAATGAAATTGGAACCTGGTGACTTGGTGTGGGTTCATTTGAGAAAGGATAGGTTTCCTGATTTGAGAAAGTCTAAACTTATGCCACGAGCTGCAGGTCCTTATAAAGTTCTTGCAAAAATTAATGATAATGCATATACACTTGAGTTGCCGCCAGATTTTGGGGTTAGT
>CBFGUY010000537.1:0-1647 GCA_965651895.1 uncultured Algoriphagus sp.
GGTCAGCGCAATTCCAGCTTTTTGAGTTGACCAAAGGAATGCTTTATTCAACCTGTTACCGAATAGTCAACGATGAGGATGAAGCAAATGATGTACTTCAAGATGCCTATGTGGAAATATTCCAAAAAATCCACATGCTGAGACAACCTGAGGCTTTGCTGGGCTGGATGAAAACGATCACGGTGAGAAAAGCCATCCTCCACTGCAAAAAGAAGATCTATTTCGATCCAATTGAATCGGCAGAAACGGAAGCTAGCGAGGACTTTGATTCATGGTTTGATGCAGAGATACTTGATCAAGCTATAGAAAGCCTGCCTACTGGAGCGAGAGCGGTATTCCTTCTTCTATCTGTAGAAGGATATTCTCACCGGGAAGCATCAAGTATGCTGGGAATCTCGGAAAGCACTTCGAAGTCTCAGCTGAATTATGCTAAAACGCTCTTGAAAAAGCGGATAACTAAACTACTGCAAGCATGAAAGAGTATAGCCCAAAACCGGATTTATGGAGTAAGATTCAGCAACGGAGGGATTTCGACATGCAGGTAAAAGCCCATATCCCCAATCTGCCGGAAAGAATGCCAAAAGCTGACCTATGGAATGCTATTGAACGGCAAATGGATCAAGAAAAACCAGTTGTTCCACTTTGGAAATATGGAATGGCTGCAGCTTGCATTGCATTGCTTTTGACATTTGCAGGTATCGCTTACTTGCAGGTAGGGAAGAAAGACATGGCTAAGCAATTGTTCACAGAAGTAAACCAGTCCCCTGAAAAACGAAACATAAAGCTATCAGATGAAAAGCAGACAAGTCAGTCAGAATCCGCAGTAGAAGCATTCGAAGAATCTGAATCAGGAAATCTTCAAACAATACCGGTACAAAAGCAGAAAATCACCCGAAATACAATAAAGCCTATTAAGGTTCGCGAAATAGAATTAGAAGATCTCAGTAAGAAAAACATAACTATTTCTGAAATAATCATCCCTCCAATACCCGAATACGAAAAGGCTGAGACATTTCATAAAGTCAGAGTCTCTTGGGGAATCCAGGAAAGGAGCAAGATCATAACAACCTTCGGTGCAAGTGATCCTGAGGAAATCACCTATCAACATACTGGCAGAGTTCCTCCTTCTAAAAATTCGATAAAAATCAATTTCCAAAAGCAGTAATTTCTTAAACCTTCTAATATACTCATGAAACGACTACTACTAGTTCCTTTCCTGGCATTGCTATGTGCTATGCAAACCTACGGACAGAGCGTAGAGAATCCACTTTCCAAAAATCTGCAAGAATGGCTGGACAGAGATTGGCCTATCACAGACACACTGGTATTTGATTTCCCAAATGAAAGTGCGTTGGTGCTTTACTTCAACAACAAAGAATTCACAGCTGAAGTATTGACCGAAGAATTTGAACCTCTATTGAAAACGGCTACCAAATTCCCTGAATTCACCACGCTATCCTATAGAGTCGCTAACAACTTTGCCCCGACCAGTCTGAAAAAGGTAATGTTCGAAATGGAAAAAAAATATGTGCCTTATGTGGACAGTTTGGAGATGACCTTTCCCGTTGGACTGGATTTTACAGGGGGTGATTTTACTCCTGTATTGGGCTTCCGGGCGCTCGTCAACTGGCGGAATTTCTCACTTGG
>CBFGUY010000538.1:0-1637 GCA_965651895.1 uncultured Algoriphagus sp.
CCTGTTTTCAGCGTTGCAACACCCTAGAAATTTCGTTGAATGATGTTGTATAACTCGGCCTGTTTCTCGTCCATTTTAAGGAGTCTTGATTTTGCGTGTTTAGATTCAGGTAGTGTATAGGTTATTTGATACATATTGTGCGTAAGCTCTGCTGCTGCTTTCAGTGATAGCTGAGACTTTTCCTTGTAGAGGATTCTTTCAAGCTCCTTGTAGATGCAATAGGCAGTGAATGCAATGCAAATATGAGCTTCAATTCGGTGCTTTAGCCGATGGTAAATTGGCCTTATCCGCAGGTCAGTCTTTGACATCCGGAATGCTTTTTCTATGTGCCACAAGTTTTTATAGTTTTCAATTACCTGCTTTCCACTCAACTGTGTGTTGGTGACATAGCCCTTCAATCCGTCCCAATTTTTATCTGCATTGAACTTCTGGTAGTCTATTTCAATGGTAAGTTGGCCTTTGAGCTTGAGATACTTGTTGTACCCCTTATTGTTGATATTGGCCTTAGTGAGCTTGCCTGCTTTTATTTGCTTTTCGAGGCGTTTGAGCCCCCTGCGTCGGTTGTGTTCGTCTTTGAGAGCTCTTTTTTGGGAATAAGCTACGATCAGCTTTGTTGTGTCGTTCTTTCGGAAGCGGGATAGTTTTCCATCACGCCATTGTTTTGAAAATATTTTTTGTTTTATCGGTTCAGACTCATTTTTTATTCTTGCCCCGATGATGTATTGATAGTGCTCTTTTTCTAAAGTCGTGATATTTTCTGTCGACAACAAACCCGCATCGGCAACCACCACAGGTTTACCTAAATCAAACCTGGCGGTGATCTTTTCCAGAAAGGGGATTAAGGTATGTCCTTCATAGGTGCTTCCTTCAAAAATATCGTAGCCAATGGCATAGCCACCCAAGCCTACCAATAGGCCCAAATAGATCTGAGGGTTTTGGTGCTTGCCATCTTTTGAGAAGCCGGTTTTCCGTAAATCATCTTCGTCACCAGCCTCAAAGTAAAGAGTGGTCATATCATAGAACACCACACTTAAATTGCCTTTCAGCACCGTTTGAGTGTGAGCAAAAGATATTTGTTCTACCTGATCCTTTAATCCTTTGTTGAGCTTGTCCAGAAAGCGGTAAACAGCATCTATGTCTAAGTGGATTCCTTGATAACGATACAGATATTCAACCGTTTTGAGTTTGCTCAAAGGAAAAGCCAGGCGGGCTATTACTAAGTGACGGAACAAGTCTTCCTTGACTGCTCCAAATCCAATACCATCGTAAATCCTTCCAAAAATCAGTTCCGGCCCTACCGTCCTTATGCTGGCGTTTGCCAGGCTTTCCATAGCCTGTTCCACCAATGTATCTTGTTCGGAAATAAAGATCTTCGACTGGGCTGACAAACGTTCGATTTCTTGCTTGCCCAAAAACCAGAGTTTTTGAATCTCCTGTTCACTACTTCCTGATCCTATGGTTTTCACCACCCTGTATTTGCCATGTGATTTAGAGATGATCTGCACTGACGTGCTGCCAGACCGGTTCTTTAATTTCCTCAAAAACATACTGAAAATAGACCTGCAACACCCAAAATGAAAAATAATCCCCCCAAATCAAACGGATAGGCCGCTTTTTAAAAATGTGCGGAAAACAGG
>CBFGUY010000539.1:0-1635 GCA_965651895.1 uncultured Algoriphagus sp.
GGCAAGAGACTTCTATATAACCGTCTTTCCAGCCTGTTTCTATCAAGCAACTTTTTCAAGTTCTTTTTGTAGAGAGCTTACTTTTCTCTGTAGTGTATTGAGCCTTCTTTCTTGGGTGTTTCTTCTCATTTTCATTAGAATTGATTCATCATATTCTACTTGATTGGTTACCATTGTATATACAATCGTAGCTAATTTGTTTCCAGTAGCTATTGCTGCAGCTTTTCCTCCGTTTTTTGCTCGTTGAATTCTATAGTAATCTCCAAGAGGCCCCTTGCTTTTCCAAAGACAGCTCCCGCATTTTCTAAATATGTGTCCAGCTGTGTTTTTTTTATTCATTATGTGACTACTCAACTGTTTACCACCTGATTTTTTGTTATTTGGGACAAGGTTTAGCC
Organism: uncultured Algoriphagus sp.; assembly: GCA_965651895.1. GTDB lineage: Bacteria > Bacteroidota > Bacteroidia > Cytophagales > Cyclobacteriaceae > Algoriphagus. Next base: position 399 of record CBFGUY010000539.1, read on the forward strand.
ATGAAAGAAATCTTTTCCGGCTAGGCCATTTACCGAAATCACTTCCGATTTCACCTAAAATATTCATGCCGCTTAAGCTGTCGATTCCATCAATCTTTGTAATGTCGACTCCGAATTGACTTAGTAAATAGTAGTCTATATTAAATTTTGGAGTATTCTTATTTTTCGTCTTTTTTTGGGTTTTGGGATTGCTGCTAATATCAAGTTCAACAACAGTGTCTCTTTCCTTCAAAGCCTTTTCTATTTGAGTGTCACATTGGTGAATCTGCATTTGTATGAAAAGATATGAATCCACAGCCTGTTGGAGAGTGAAGAGATATTCTTCACGCCATGTGCCTTCTAAGGATTTTATAATAGTTTCTTTACTTGCTCTGATTCCCGGGTCTTTGAGCTCTGCTAGAATGTTCGGATCATGCTCGCCCTGTAGTATTGCTTTTACGATAGCCATTCCTGTTTTTCCGGCTAGATCCCTGATCACCTTATGAAGCTTTAGGTTCATCAGCTCCATCGATTTCTGCATATGTTGCAGGTATCTGCTTGCCTGACGGATTAGGTTTTGTCGGTGCCTGGTGTAAGTGCGTATTTTTCTTATATAATTATCCGGTTGGAAGCTGTTTGACAAAAGTCCGCAGCTATGAAGCTTTTGAATCCATTCAGCGTCACTCATGTCCGTTTTTCTTCCACTTACATTTTTTACATGTCTCGCATTCACAAGGAAAACTTCAAATCCATAATCTTCCAGCAGCAGGAAGAGGTTTTGCCAGTAAATCCCGGTCGATTCCATTGCAACACTTTTGATACCACAGTTTTTAAGCCAGTTTGCAATGTTGTGTAAATCGCATGTGAAAGCGGTGAAACGCTTAACTTTATCAGTATCACGTCCTTCTGGGACAGCTACCCAATGCTCTGTACTCCCAATATCTATACCTGCAGCATGCGGGTTTAATAGTGGGAGTTCAACCTTTTCTTTTGTTGACTTCGCCATAACAGATCAGAATTAAATTGAACATATAGATATATGCTTCAGGTCTGCTTGATTGATCAGTCTGTACTCTTCTATGAGGGATTGTTTTTGAGACATCACCAATATATAGCTAACAACAAGCAGAACCAGACTACGGCAAGGGTTTAGGAACACCAATGTCTGTTAGGTCTTAACTACCTGAAACATAGTGTAGTAAAGTTATTCAATTTATGGGTCTAATAGTTGTTTTGAAGGTCACTTCGGCATAAAGCC
>CBFGUY010000540.1:0-1635 GCA_965651895.1 uncultured Algoriphagus sp.
CTTAAAAGTAAAATTATTTTTTCATGAACTAGTTAAAAACAGGGCAGTCTGAAGAATCAAATACCATCTCTGCCGCCGTTCGTGTCACACGAACGGTTTTTTGTATCCAATTTGAACCCGGATTCAAAAACCTAGATCAATTGGATTTCGCTCTTTCAGAGCTATGGGTGGATTCCCCTATGCTTTTCACCCAGCCCTAACGGACTGGGCTTAGATATTGGTCTTTCAGCTCTTTTTTAGGCTGATTTTACAATTTTAGTTCAAGTCTTTAGACTTGGACTTACGGTAATGAAGTCTCCTGACTTCCATTTCATTTTCAAAACATAGCAGTCTGAAGACTGCAGTTTATAAGGTCCAAGTCAGGAGACTTGAACCAAACTGGTATGAGTCTCAAGACTCGCGCCAGCCTACGCCAGTCTAAACCAAACTGAAAACTGAGACTGACCACTGGCAACCTCCACGTCCTACAACCCAAGTACCTGTCTCAGCCTGGAATAGCCCGTTTTGCTCACCGGAACTTTCTCTCCACTCCTAAGTATTACCATGTAGTTTTCCCGCTCATAAGGCTCAATTTTAGTGATTTCATTCAAATTGATGAGGTAGGATCGATGTACACGCGCAAACTTGGCAGGATCCAAGGCTTCCTCCAGAGACTTCATCGTCATTTTCTTAAGGTATTTACCTGTAGCACAGTGAATAGCTATATAATCATCTTCCGCTTCGAAAAAACTCACTTCATGGGTAGGAATGATTTTGATTTCATTCTTCACCCGCACGACTAGACGGTTTCTTTTCTCGGCCAACTCATTTAAGTTCTGGTTAGATACTGTGGCGCCGCCCTGTTGGGTCAAATACTTTTCAATAGCCTGCGAAAAACGAACTTTGGAAAATGGCTTTAACAGGTAATCCACTGCCATAGTGTCAAAAGCCTTTAAAGCATACTGGTCAAAAGCGGTGGTGAATATCACCGCCGGAGGCTCGTCCAATAATTCCAGCATTTCAAATCCCGTGATCTTTGGCATCTGCACATCGAGGAAAATCAGATCAGGCTCATGTTCTTGTATGGCCTTTAGTCCCTGAAATCCATTTTGGTAAACTCCCGCTATTTCAAACTGGGAGAAATCTGCTAAAAATTCCTGCACAATACTCGCGGCCAGTGGCTCATCATCTATGATTAGTGTTTTGATCATTTCAGTTGGGGGATTTTTAAAATTACAGTAAAAATAGAGTCTATAGCTTTCGATTCTAGTAGGTCTTTCCTTCCAAAAAGCAAAAACAGCCTGCGCTCCACTGAACTCAATCCGAAGCCTGTTCCTGTTGGCGCAGCAAGTTCCGGATCGAAAGGGTTTTTGATTTGCACCAATAAATAATTCTGCTCTTTATAGGCATGGATCTTTATCTTGACCGCTTCAGTGATTTCATAAAGCCCATGTTTAATGGCATTTTCCAGAAGTGGCTGAATCAGTAAGGGAGGCAAACGCATGGAATTAGATTCATCCCCCACATCAAATTCTATCTCCAACCTATGCCCAAACCGCACACGCTCAATATCCAGGTACATCTTCAGGTAATTAAGTTCCTCTTCCAGACTCACCCATTTTTGATGATCTTTTCGGATTGTCCCCCGAAGAAAGT
>CBFGUY010000541.1:0-1629 GCA_965651895.1 uncultured Algoriphagus sp.
ACTATGCAGCTCCGGTCACTCCATCCAGCACAATCAGAAAGCAAGTGGTGAACAGTGTGTTTGGCTCAGCCCAAATTGGCTTCAACAATTATCTGTTTCTCGATGTGACAGGTAGAAATGATTGGTCCAGCACCCTTCCCACCAATCAAAACTCCTTCTTCTATCCATCTGTAGCCCTGAGTGCTGTCCTGACAGACATCTTCGATATACAGTCCGGCTTCCTTTCATTTGCAAAAATACGAGGTAGTATAGCACAAGTGGGAAATGATGCAGATCCCTACCTGTTAAACCAAGTATATACTTCAGAAGGGCTATGGGCAGGAACCACTCCTACCTATGCAGAATCAAACGAAATAGCCAATAGAACACTTAAACCGGAAATCACCACAGGTAAAGAAGTAGGCCTGGATTTGAGGTTCTTTGAAGGCCGGGTAGGAATTGACTTCACGTACTATCACCAATCTACCATAAACCAAATTCTAGCTGTTTCCATCTCCACTGCTTCTGGCTATAGCAGCCAAATTCTAAACGCAGGTGAAATCACCAACCAAGGAGTGGAACTCACGATCAACGCCACACCAATCAATACCCCAACAGGTTTTAGCTGGTACACCGCATTCAATTTCGCCAGAAACCGGAACGAGGTAGTGGAACTTGCCGAAGGGCTGGAAAACTACATCTTGGGAACACAAAACTCATTAACATCTGAAGCAAGGGTCGGACAGCCCTATGGTTCACTCTACGGCAGAAGGTACCTAAGAAGTCCTGAAGGCGAGCTGATCTACAACAATGGACTCCCGATTCTCGAAGAAGGAACCTTTGTTTTAGGCAACATACAACCAGACTGGATAGGCGGATGGACCAACTCATTTGCTTACAAAGGCATTGAGCTAAACACCCTGATAGACATGAAAATGGGAGGGGATATTTTCGACGTAGGAACCGGTCTTGCCAGAAAAACGGGGCAATATGCTGAAACCGCCATCGGGCGTGAGGAGGGAGTAATAGGAAAGGGAGTAATGAACGTAGGGACAAGTGAAGAACCTATCTACGTTCCCAATGATGTAATTGCAGACGCCACTACTTTCTGGAATTCCCAGAACCCTCGCACCTATCATGAAACAGGGATTTTTGATGGGACCTATGTGAAGTTACGTGAGCTGTCGCTGGGATATGTTTTCCCTAAAAGATTCTTAGGGAATAAGTTCATTCAGACGATGAAGCTCTCATTCGTGGGAAGAAACCTCGCTATCCTCTATAAGAATCATCCCCATATGGATCCTGAAGTAGATGGCAAAGGAGGAAATGGTCAAGGGTTTTCTTACGGAGAAATGCCATCAACGCGGAATTTAGGATTTAACCTAAATGTAACTTTCTGATTTAATCCTCAACCAATTAATGGCACATCATGAAACCGAGCGTAACTGAAGCAAATAGTTGTGAAAACCCATCCCGTTTGCTTCGCCTCTTGACAGCTCATGGCCATTAAAAATCAACTTACAAACCTTATGAAAAGACTATACATAGCCAGCCTAGCGATACTTCTTCTGACTTTCGGTACGATGACTTCCTGCACCAAGGATTTTGAAGAAATCAATACAGATCCAAACAACCCGGTATCCATAGCCC
>CBFGUY010000542.1:0-1629 GCA_965651895.1 uncultured Algoriphagus sp.
ACTATGCAGCTCCGGTCACTCCATCCAGCACAATCAGAAAGCAAGTGGTGAACAGCGTGTTTGGCTCAGCCCAAATTGGCTTTAACAATTATCTGTTTCTCGATGTGACCGGAAGAAACGATTGGTCCAGCACGCTTCCTACCAACCAAAACTCCTTCTTCTATCCTTCTGTAGCCCTGAGCGCTGTCCTGACAGACATCTTCGATATACAGTCTGACTTCCTTTCATTTGCAAAAATACGAGGCAGTATAGCACAAGTGGGAAATGATGCAGACCCATACCTGCTAAACCAGGTTTATACTTCAGAAGGGCTATGGGCAGGAACCACTCCTACCTATGCAGAATCAAACGAAATCGCCAACAGGACTTTAAAACCTGAAATCACCACAGGTAAGGAAGTAGGCTTGGATTTGAGGTTTTTTGAGGGACGGGTAGGAATTGACTTCACATACTATCACCAATCCACCATAAACCAAATTCTGGCTGTTTCCATCTCTACTGCTTCCGGATATAGCAGCCAAATTCTAAATGCCGGGGAAATCACCAACCAAGGGGTGGAACTTAGTATCAATGCCACACCGATAAACACCCCAACTGGTTTTAGCTGGTACACCGCATTCAATTTCGCCAGAAACCGGAACGAAGTAGTAGAACTTGCCGAGGGGCTGGAAAATTACATTTTGGGAACACAAAACTCATTAACATCCGAAGCTCGGGTCGGACAGCCGTATGGTTCACTCTACGGCAGAAGGTACCTAAGAAGTCCTGAAGGCGAGCTGATCTACAACAATGGACTCCCGATTCTCGAAGAAGGGACCTTTGTTTTAGGCAACATCCAACCAGATTGGATAGGCGGATGGACCAACTCGCTTGCTTACAAAGGCATTGAGCTAAATACCCTGATCGATATGAAAATGGGAGGGGATATTTTCGACGTAGGAACCGGTCTTGCCAGAAAAACAGGGCAATATGCGGAAACTGCCATAGGGCGTGAGGAAGGAGTAATAGGCAAGGGAGTCATGAACGTAGGGACAAGTGAAGATCCTGTATATGTTCCCAATGATGTCATCGCAGATGCCACTACATTCTGGAATTCCCAGAATCCACGCACCTATCATGAAACGGGGATTTTTGATGGTACCTATGTGAAGTTACGTGAGCTGTCGCTTGGATATGTTTTCCCTAGAGGGTTCTTAGGAAATAAGTTTATCCAGACGATGAAACTCTCTTTCGTGGGAAGAAACCTAGCTATACTATATAAGAACCACCCTCACATGGATCCAGAAGTAGATGGAAAAGGCGGCAATGGTCAAGGGTTCTCCTATGGAGAAATGCCATCAACACGAAACCTGGGATTCAACCTAAATGTAACTTTCTGATTTAATCCTCAACCAATTAATGGCACACCATGACATGGAGCATACCTGAAGCAAACAATTGTGAAAACCCATCCAGTTTGCCCCATCTCCTGACAGTTCATGGCCATTAAAAATCAACTTATAAATCTTATGAAAAGACTATACATAGCCAGCCTAGCGATACTTCTTCTGACTTTCGGCACAATGACTTCCTGTACCAAGGATTTTGAAGAAATCAATACAGATCCAAACAACCCGGTATCCATAGCCC
>CBFGUY010000543.1:0-1627 GCA_965651895.1 uncultured Algoriphagus sp.
AGCGTCAGCCTTCCAAGCTGAATGTCGCCGGTTCGAACCCGGTCTCCCGCTCTAAGTTTTAAAAGCAAAAGCTCCTTTGATGGGGCTTTGTGCAATTAAAATGAAATGGACAAGATTTTGGTATCCTGTCCTGAGCGACGCCGAGGGTAAACTTCGTCAACGCTCTTAAGCTTTGGGTATAGGGTTGTAATTTTGGATTGGGCCTTGCCCAGTGTTTAAAATTAAAGATGCCGGTGTAGCTCAGGGGTAGAGCGTTTCCTTGGTAAGGAAGAGGTCATGAGTTCAAATCTCATCATTGGCTCAATTAAGGCATTATTTGTACACTAATATAAACTAAGAATTAAAATTAACAAACATGGCAAAGGCAACATTTGATCGTTCCAAACCGCATTTAAATATAGGTACTATTGGACACGTGGATCACGGTAAAACTACATTGACTGCTGCGATTACTACAGTATTGGCAAACGCAGGACTTTCTGAAATGAGAAGTTTCGATTCTATCGATAACGCTCCCGAAGAAAAGGAAAGAGGTATTACTATCAATACTTCACACGTAGAATATTCTACCGCGAACCGTCACTATGCCCACGTGGATTGTCCGGGTCACGCGGATTACGTAAAGAACATGGTTACCGGTGCTGCCCAAATGGACGGTGCTATATTGGTTGTTGCCGCTACCGATGGTCCTATGCCACAAACCCGCGAGCACATCCTTTTAGGACGTCAGGTAGGTATTCCAAGAATCGTTGTTTTCTTGAACAAAGTGGACATGGTCGATGATGAGGAGCTTTTGGAATTGGTTGAAATGGAAGTAAGGGAGCTGCTTTCTTTCTATGAGTATGATGGTGACAATGGTCCTGTTATTTCCGGGTCGGCTTTAGGTGCACTTAACGGTGAGCAAAAATGGGTCGATACCGTTATGGAATTGATGGATGCCGTAGATAGCTGGATAGAATTGCCATTAAGGGATGTTGATAAGCCTTTCTTGATGCCTGTTGAGGATGTATTTACCATTACAGGTCGTGGAACTGTGGCTACTGGTCGTATTGAGACTGGGGTTGCGAATACGGGAGATCCTGTTGAGATCATCGGTATGGGTGCGGAGAAATTGACTTCTACCATTACCGGGGTTGAAATGTTCCGTAAGATATTGGATAGGGGTGAAGCTGGAGATAATGTTGGTCTTTTGTTGAGGGGTATTGAAAAATCCCAGATAAAAAGAGGAATGGTAATCTGTAAGCCAGGTTCTGTTAAGCCGCACGCTAAATTTGAAGCTGAGGTCTATATCCTTAAGAAAGAAGAAGGTGGACGTCACACTCCATTCCATAATAACTACCGTCCACAGTTCTATGTAAGAACTACCGATGTTACCGGTACTATCAATCTTCCAAGTGGAGTCGAGATGGTTATGCCAGGGGATAACCTTACTATTATTGTTGACTTATTGTCTCCAATTGCACTTAGTGAAGGTTTGCGTTTTGCTATCCGTGAAGGTGGTAGAACAGTTGGTGCAGGTCAGGTTACCAAGATATTGGATTAATATTTTAGTATAGTATTGTTTACATTGAGGGTGTCTTGCTAAAGCGGGATACCTTTCAATGTAAATATAAACGGGTGTAGCTCA
>CBFGUY010000544.1:0-1622 GCA_965651895.1 uncultured Algoriphagus sp.
TTGCATCACATTTGTCTTATATTCCTACATACTTGTGTGTAAGTGTTTGCTAGAACTAAGACTTGGATGATGATTGATTTAGTGATATTTATAAGCCTAGTCTTAGTGTGAAAGGAGTAACTAGAACCCTATTTATTATGATCTCATGTGGTATCTAGTTTCACTTGTTTCTAGCAAGATGATGCTAAGGATGAAATGAAAAGTAGTAAACACGCTACAAAGGTACATTTCTATTTTGTATACTTTAGCATCATATGGTAGTGATAATGTCCCCTCAATTTTCATATCTTTGCATGTGTGTAAGCTTGAAACCAAACCATCCAAGCACACATGTAGGCGAGGATATCACTACCAAACCGTTTTTATGGTGCTTATCCAAATCTTAACAAATGAGCTTAAAGTTGGATAAGGAACATAAGAACTTTGCCAAACTAGCAATTTACACTTGTGTGAAAAGCTAGCTTGGAAAAAGAACAAAAACGACAAATCTTTGTAGAGTTGTCATCAATTACCAAAAAGGGGGAGATTGTGAGACCCTGTTTGGTTTTGGTAATTGATTGACAACTTATATGGACTAATAAGTGTTTATGTTGAGATACACAGGTGATTAGTCCACAGGTACACTAGTGTGAGTTATTTTAGCCATGGTGGTGATGTGGCTTGGTGATATTGAGATGCTCAACTAGTGTGATAAAGGAGCTCATTGCATATGAAGACATGACATGGTGTCATGTGGCTATATGGAGAAGATCAAGAGATATGGCTTGGTTTCGATGGACCGAGTGGCTAGTGTGAAGGGCAAGTCAAAGGCTCATGTGTGAGGGACCGCGTGGCGGTGAAGCAAGAGCAAGGACTTAGCACCGATGGACATAAAGCAACGGTGAAGAGCAAGCTATGTTGAGATTGATGAACCAAGAAGGCTATGTGATAACATGGAGTGGATCATATCATTATAGAATTATCAAGCCATGTGTTGATCTGGGCTATTGATCAAGTGGCTTGATGATGATGGTGGAGGAACTTCATGCTATGGACAAATGGTAAAAGGTATCATGGTTGGCTACACTTATGGATGCCCATTGTTCATCATTTAAGGAGATGGAATTGAATGCTCAAGGCAAAGGTATAACAATAGGTTTTTGTTTTACCGGTCAAAAGGTGCTTAGAGGTTGATAATTGACCGGGTTAGTAGGCTAGATAGCCGTACTATCAAGAGGGGTCAATTATCTTACTTGACATGTCTTTAGTGCCTCATTGCTCATATAGTTGGTGCATTTGCATGAGGGCTAACAACGCTTTGGTTCGTGAAAGAAAAACTTATTCAAAAGCGATTTCTTGAATGTGGGCTGAATTGAGGTACCGCGGACCGTCCGGGCCAGCATGGCGGACCGTCCGCAGGTCTAACTTGAGATGATGGTCAGAAACGCGGAGTTTCTGTGTTTCGTGAAGTTTTTGTACTGCGGACCGTCTGGTCCCAGGTGGCGGACCGTCCGTAGTTGAAGGACTGGTGTTTGGACAGAACTCGAGTAGTTCTGTTTTGGTTTTATTTTTTGAACTGCGGACCGTCCGGGGCCTGAGTGCGGACCGTCCACAGTACAAATATTTTGTATTGCGGACCGTCC
>CBFGUY010000545.1:0-1619 GCA_965651895.1 uncultured Algoriphagus sp.
AGAACATTCACTGTCAAATTGAACGCTTCCTATTTGGGACGCTATTATTTGCCCGGTTCCCAGGCAGAAGGAATGTATGACAATACATATTTTGCCAGAACCAAAGGCCAATGGGTAGTTGTGGAAAAGTAAATGATTCGTAAAAGGGAACAGATAATAGCCGTCCTGGTAAAACACAAAATAAAAGTTTTACTGGGGCTGCTGATTTTTCTGAGTTGGTTTTTTTGCCTGCCTAGACCGGTCTTTGATGATCCTATGTCCACCGTGGTAGAAAGCCGTGAGGGTGAGCTTCTCGGTGCGCGTATCGCTAAGGACGGACAATGGCGATTTCCTTCCCAGGATTCTGTCCCGAGACGATTTGAGTATGCTATCCGGTATTTTGAAGACGAGTATTTCTTTCGTCATCCCGGTTTCAATCCGGTGGCTATGGGGAAAGCAATTCTCTATAATCTGACGAGTGACAAGCGGAGGGGGGCGAGCACGCTGACGCAGCAAGTGATCAGGCTTTCCAGGAAGAATAAAAGGCGGAGCTACTTCGAGAAACTACTGGAGCTTATCCAGGCAACTAGGCTTGAAGCAGGGTATAGCAAAAGAGAGATTCTTAACCTGTATGCTTCGCACGCACCTTTTGGCGGAAATGTGGTTGGGCTAGAGGCTGCCGCATGGCGGTATTTTGGAACATCTTCAGAAGATCTGAGTTGGGGGCAAAGTGCCGCCTTGGCTGTCCTTCCAAATGCTCCTGCATTGATATATCCCGGAAAAAACGAGATTTTGCTCAGGGAAAAACGGGACAGGCTTCTTCTCAAGCTCCATCAAAAGGGAGTGATTGATGAGATGACTTATGAGCTGGCACTTTTGGAATCCCTGCCGGGCAAACCTTTGGCTTTGCCTGATGTAGCACTGCACTTTACTGAAAAAGTCAGGCAAAAGCATGAGGGGAAGCGGGTAACATCCACGTTGAACTCACTGCTGCAATCCAAGCTAAACCAGATTACCCAAGATCATCATTACCAGCTGAAACAAAACCAGATCCACAACCTATCCATCGTGGTCCTTGACGTACATACCCGGCAGATCATTGGGTATGTGGGCAATAGCCCAACAGAGACCGAGCACGGGAAATATGTAGATGTAGTCGATAAGCCAAGAAGTACGGGAAGTCTTTTAAAGCCCCTGCTTTTTGCCTCAGCGATGCATGCTGGGGAACTGCTGCCGCAGACACTACTTGCTGATGTGCCTACTACGATTAATGGGTACAGCCCGCAAAACTTTGACAAGAAGTTCAACGGTGCGGTCAGTGCCAGCAATGCTTTAAGCCGATCCCTGAATGTGCCTGCCGTGAGACTTTTGCAGAACTATGGACTGCATCGATTTTACAATCTGCTAAAGAAAATGAAACTGGGCCATGTGACTAAACCTGCTGATCACTACGGACTCACCCTGATTTTGGGAGGAGCGGAGAGCAGTTTGCTGGAAGTGACGAAGGTCTTTGCAGGATTAGCTTCCACGCTGAATGAATATACCGGGAATTCCAGTCAATATCGGGCCGAAGAATTTATGTCTCCCATCTATGAGTTGGGGCAGCAGGTCGATTTTGGCAAAACACAGCTCGATCCACC
>CBFGUY010000546.1:0-1614 GCA_965651895.1 uncultured Algoriphagus sp.
TTTTTCCGCCTTCTCTGCTAAAGGCGCTTCAGATTTCTCTTCTATCTTCGGCACTGGAGCTGGTTCTGTAGCTTCAGAGGCCAAGGAAACTTCACCAATGAATTCTGGCACTGTGGCCGGCTCAATAAAGCGCGCTCGGTGGGTGAGCACCTTCATCTTTTTCCTTTGCGGCGCTGGCTCATTAGTGGCACTTGTGGTAGTTTCTGTTGCAGAAGAAGTATTCTTTCTTTTGCGACCCAACACCGGATAGTGATAGTCAGGGTAGACAAACCCGACTGCGTCAAATACCCGGTTGAGTCTTTTCTTCTTTCGGCCTCCGAAGGCTGCTGATAATGCAGTGTTCTCGGCCTTCGAATATGCCCCAAGCAGTTCGTCACTTAATGTTTCAATGTTTTTCAACCAGTCGTCATCGGGTTCAACAAATTTATCCCCGTATTTGAATGTGTATTTTAGTCTGACCAGTCCGCCTTCGTCGGACTCTTTGATGGTCTCCTTCGGCATTTCCCACTTTCCTGCAAGTGGCCACACCCTGAAGGCAATATGTTCTTGAATCAAGTCCCTTGTCCCAATAAAAGAGCAGACTACGCCGAAGGCTCTTTGGCATTCCTCGGCTGCTTCATCCATTTTAACCTTCGGCCTTCGAAGTCCGAAGCGTTGCCAGATGGGGCGCATAATGATACTCTTGACATCTTCTTGCGTTGTTAGGTCATTCTTTACATAGAACCATTCAGTCATCCAGGCTCCGGGCCATCTCTTCCGAAAGGTCGGCACAGGGCAGCTTGACCCGGAGCGGGCAACGAAGCTGTAACACCCAAAGTTGTTGTGATATTGTTCTTTCCCCCAGGGCTTCGTCTCATATAACAACTCATGAATGTTGCAAAAGCTTTTGGCATTTGGTTCTAAACCTTGGCTTCTCGCAGCCCAGACAAACATCCCCATTCTTATGATAGCTTCGGGAGTAATTTGATGAAGGTAGATTTGAAATGTTTTCAGAACTTCAACAACAAAGTTGCTCAGGGGGAATCGAAGCCCAGCCTTGAGAAAGCTTCGGAAGATTACGACTTCATCTTCTTCGGGGGTGGGAGAAGTTTTTTCTCCAGCATCAGCTCTCACAATAGATATATCTTGAAAATATCGGCCCCTCATATTATCAATATGACTCTGCTTAATGGTGGTTTTCCCGAAAACCGCGTGACTTGGCCGCCATGGCCGATCTTCGGACTCTTCCCCACCACTTTCTACATCGTAACTGTCGCTGTCACCAGTATCTTCAGACAAGCCTTCCAGTATCTCCTTGGTAATTTTTTCCGTATTGGTCTCCGCCATCGCTATAAGGAACCCCAGGTTCTTCTCTTCAGAGAGACTCAGCTTCATCTCGGGACCGGCCTTTTTGTCTTCAGACATCTTCGGAAATGCTAAAAACTGTTTTCAATGCCGAAGCTTCAAAACTAAAAGCTCAGTAAATTTTTGCGCGCAAGAGATAAAATTGAGTAAGCAGGGGCAGATGGCAAGTGTGCGTACCAAAATGAGTTTGTGGTATGATCTTATTTATACGCCCAGTGCGTTGAAAGTTGAAAGACCCACTTGTCAGTGAATGTTGCTATTCTAGCAAAG
>CBFGUY010000547.1:0-1607 GCA_965651895.1 uncultured Algoriphagus sp.
CAGCAGTTCCCGCTGAGCATTTTCTAGAGGTAAATTAAAGTTTGCTTTCGTAAACTTCTGGGAACTTTTTATACACCTCAGGGGATTCGAACATGATATCGCCATTTAGGAAGCATCTTAGCGCACCCGGCCTGATCAAAACCATTTACCATCAGTTTTCAAAGATTCTTGACTCACGGGAGTTCTCAAGGGAAGCAATATCTCTCAAAGACCACCTGATGTCCGGCCTGGCAGTTTTCGGGCTGAAATGTCCATCATTGCTTGATTACGATAGAAAGCGCAAGAACCCCGCTACAGCATTAAACCTATGTGATCTTTATCACGTTGACAGTCCTCCTAGCGATACCTATCTAAGAGAGCGATTAGATCAAGTTAACCCGGAAAATCTTCGACCAGCCTTCAAGAAAGTATTCGCTTCGTTTCAAAGAGGCAAAGGGTTGGAAGAGTTCGAGTACATGGACGGCTATCTGCTTTTAACCCTTGATGGCACCGGGCATTTTTCCTCCAGCAAAGTCTCCTGCCCTCAATGCTGTGTGAAGAAACATGCTGGAGGCAATGAGAGCTACTACCATCAGATGCTAGGTGCCTGCGTGGTACACCCGAACAAAAAAAATGTGATACCATTGTGTCCTGAAGCTATTGTTAATCAGGATGGTAGTGCAAAAAATGATTGCGAAAGAAGTGCCACCAAACGTTTTTTAGAGAACTTTCGTCGGGAACATCCCTTTCTCCGGGTGATCATTACTGCGGATGGTCTTAGCTCAACAGCACCAAATATTCGCATGCTCAAGGAGGGCGGACACCGGTATATTTTGGGAGCAAAGCCCGGTGATCATCAGTTTCTCTTTGCGCAACTGGAGTCAAGCAATGACTCCGTCTATCACGAGATTACCACGGAGGATGGACATTACCACCAGTTCTGTTTTTTGAACGGAGCTTTGCTGAACAAGTCCAATCCAGATATTGAGGTGAACGTGATTGAATATAGACACACCGATCTTAAGGGGAAGGAGCGAACATTTTCTTGGATCACCAACATCAGAGTTTCGAAAACGAATGTACACAAAATCGCCAAAGGAGGGAGGGCAAGATGGAAAATTGAGAACGAGACTTTCAATACGCTAAAGAATCTGGGATACAACTTCGAACACAACTACGGTCATGGCAAAAAATATCTTTCCACAATTTTCTGCCAGCTGATGATGTTAGCCTTTGCAATTGATCAGATCCAGGAGATCTGTTGCCAGCTCTATCAGAGGTGCAAACAACGTGCCGGCACCTACCGGAACCTATGGACAGAGATGAGCACTCTATTCAAGTACGTACCCCTGGTTACCTGGGAAAATTTCTATGCGATCCTAGCTGGAAATAAACAGCTGGATACTTCTTAAACGGCTACGCCGTATCCCAAAATTTAGCGTTGCCCAGCCCATTTACAGTTATGATTTCACTCTCTAAGGGGACACCCCCAGAAAGCCTGCATCTCGAAAATTTTCATACTCGACATTTAGTGATCAACAGGGCAATAAGTCCGCTCCAGCGGGAACTGCTGTAATTCGAACAGTTTCAAATAGCGAACAGGCTCTAATGGCTTTTTCTGTTCATAA
>CBFGUY010000548.1:0-1589 GCA_965651895.1 uncultured Algoriphagus sp.
TTATAATAAAATGATTTGGCCAAAGAGGCCAATAAACGCCCACAGTTATAGTATGAAAGTATCAAGAAACAAGAGTCAAGCTTGCCTACCGGAGGTAGGAATCAAGAGCAAACCTTTTCCACATTACAACCTTTCAACTTCCTAACTCTTAATCATTCAAATTTCCAACTATCTAGCTGGTTCCTTCATCAGTTATATTCACTTTTGTCCTAAATTTCCCAAAGGCAATCAGTATCGCTGAGAGTAGTATAAAAGCCACCAATACAAAAACACCGTTTGTCGTCGCTACGGCATAGCCCAGTTTGCCCGCATCAATAAACGGATAAGGGTAAAACCCTGAAAATATTCCATGGAAAAGGGTATAGATAACATACACCAGTGGATAGATCATCCACATTGGAAGCCATTTATAGGAAAGAGTCTGTTTGGGGACAAACTTTATCCAGAAGTACAGAAAGAGCAAGGGGACTATGGTGTGGAATATTTCAGATACTACTAGGTGAAGACCATCGAACTCTGCGAGCGGTCTCAGGATAATATTATAAACCAATCCCACTATTAAAATATATACTGTGATGGCTGTTTGTGTGGTGCTTTTGCTAAAAAACTGCTTTAATCCGGTATCAGCAGTTGTAAGGAGGAAAAATGAACAAAGTGCAACCAGTGAATTGGTCAGGATAGTGAAATAGCTGAAAAACCGTATTGTTGCCTCGAAGATCGTAAACTCAGTATCATGTAATAAGAGGAAATATTGCACCGGTAGGGCAAAACATTCTAAGATAAAGATGGCTGTGATCAGAACTTTACTCATGTTGTTCGGATTAATGTAGGATCATGTTTTTTTCATAAATCTAAGAAAATCTATACATTAACTATTTATTCACACACACCGAGAATAGGACATATAGACATTCTCATTCTGATTTGATGGGCATTCAAAACGCGCTCGCTGATCTATTCATGTAGGATGATAAGTTGTCTTTATTTGCTCTTATTCCAATAGATCTTGAGATTCTTGGTAGATCTGCCGGATGCTATCAAGTCCAACCTACCGTCTCCATCCAGATCTGCGGCTTGTAAATCCTCGCAAGCCATGCCGTTTTTGTCTATCCATAGCTCCTCATATTCGGAGAAGGAGCCGTTTTTGGGTATAAAAAGTTTGATGCCGAATTCTCCGGCTTCATTGGGGAGCCGCCAACCCACTGCGATTTGATCCGATCCCAAACCCAAAAAATCACCAACTGCGAGTGCGTGACCGTCTTTGAGCTGGGTGTCAAGGATATTTCTTTTCAGATCTGATGACAATAAGTTTTTACCCGAACTTTCATAAGCGACCAGCGTGGTGCCGTGCATGGGCTCTATGGTAGCCAAAAATTGATTTTGTCCCGTTTCATTCCCTAAGCGCAGTTCCCCTACGCCTGGGTTGGCAGGAAGATTAATTCTTTCTTTTGACCAAGAAGCATTTGAACGGGTCAAAAGATTTACCCCTTCTTTTCCACCCAAAAGAACTGCATTGTCCGATGCGTCACCTATAACATCCAGATTGTGTGTAAGATGCATGCTTTCATCGATTACCTTATACGCCCAAT
>CBFGUY010000549.1:0-1583 GCA_965651895.1 uncultured Algoriphagus sp.
CCCCGGGTGACCCAGGTATATGCCAGGAGTCCGTTTAGCCCTGATCGGGTATATTCCGGGCGGTTGGTATAATTATAGCCTATCTGGGTACGGGTGTTTGGGTTATATCTCCCAAATTTCTCCAGACTTCTTCCATAAAACGGTATGAGAAACCTGGGGAAAATCACAGAGCCTGAAACTCCAAATTCCTTGCTTTGGTACACTCCCTGATCAGTCGCTGAGGCCACTCCTTCGAATCCTGCACGTGTATTAAATTCCAGTATTTCCCCCGCTCTGAAGAAATTTCTGTTTCTCAAGACCATGCTGAAAAATGGGCCTGGCAACTGCTCGGTGATACTCAGACCAAGCTGATTGGTGAGCTGGTATTTCTGGTTGGGTTGAGTAAGTATTTTTGCAGTCAGTGAGTTGCCCAAGGTGTCAAAGGAGATGTTTATATACCTGAAAAGATCCAGGTTGCTAAGTTGCTTTTGCGTTTCTACTATATCTATTCTGCTATATTTTTGTCCCTCGTCAAACAAAATCCTGGAGCCGAGTAGTCTGGCCGAAAATCTATCTCTGTAAAAGGTGAAGTCTATATTCCGGAAATTTTTCTCGACCTTTTCATCAATAAACTGATCGCTTGGAGGACTCACCTTGAAAGTGATAGAGTCTATCCTATAGACTTCGTGTTTTTCAGAAAATGAAGGTTTAAGGATTCGTTGTTCTACATTGATCCGATGCGCCGCCGTATCATAATACAAATTGTAGTCAATGAAGCTCTTGGTGAACATGTAGTAGCCATTGTTCTTGAATAGCTCTTCCAGCCTGTTCCTTTCTCTGGTAAAATTGGTTTGGTCGTAGCGGTCCCCCTGCTTTATAAAAGATTTTTCCTTGGTATTACCGATCAATGACAACAGTCCCTCATTCACAGAATTAGTGTAAATAGAATCTATGAGGTAAGGCTCTTTTTCATTGATTATGTAGGAGACTTTAGCCTTTTTTTTCCTGGTTTCCACGGCGTAGGATACTTCAGCATCCAGAAATCCCTTATTGTACAGGTAGTTGTCAATTTCCGTAACGGTTTTTTGGGTCAAAGCACTATCCAGAATCGTCAGTGGATTTCCAGTCCGCATTAAGAAGTTGCCGTATTCCTGCAGTTTTTTCAGATCCTGGATTTTTGTCTGGATTTTATCTCGCTTTTTAAGAAGTTTTTGGCGATCCTCAGATTGCTCCAATCTGGTATTCACTTCTATGAGTTCCGAGTTTTTTGTATCAAGCTTCGCAGTCACTTTAGCACTGTCGTAGAAAGACTGCCCTATTCTATAGATAGTAACCCCTAATGATGAATTCGTCAGAGGGATCCGGGTATTTGGTTCCTGAAAAAACAACCCTTCTATTTCAGATTTGTTGGACTTTTCTGCTCCTTCAAGTCTGTTGTCTTCAAGGACATAGCTGCCTTCTGGTAAGTTTCTGCTTAGCGAACAAGCAAACATGCCCCAGAGGACACAGATAAAAAGTATATATTTGGTGAATTTCAAAATGGCAGAGTCGATCCGAATGCTTAGCAAAAATACAGTTAAGTTTATTAAATCCTTACATCAAAA
>CBFGUY010000550.1:0-1576 GCA_965651895.1 uncultured Algoriphagus sp.
TAGATAGATAGATAGATAGATAGATAGATAGATAGATAGATAGATAGATAGATACCCCCCCCCCCCAGCAAAATTAGTTGACTTTTGTAAAACGCGGGTTCTCAGCCAGTAGGAGAGGACTTAGCCTACCCTTGGGGGGTTTTAACCCTTATGGTTCGCCATTGTATGAAACATGTATGCGATGACACAACAATCATGCACTATGCGGACACAAAGAAAATTTGATTTTTGGTTGTTAGGTGGAAGCTTCGAAAATGCGAAATTTTTATTCTGTTGTTCCCGCTCCAAGACTCGTCTGCGTTGAGTTGAATCCTGGCCCTGCGCCAGTCTCCGAGGACACAAGAATGAGGGCTGTAGCTTTATATCAGAATGCTCGGTGGAAGGTGACAAGAATTGCGAAAGAACTTAAAATAAAAGTTAATACAGTGAAAGGCATAGTGGCGAAATATGAAGAGACTGGAAGTGTGAAGAACCGACCAGGACAAGGCCGAAAGCGGCTCTTAACCTCAAAAGAAGTCGCAAGAGTTGTAAAGAAAGCGAAATCAGGGAAATCTGCGGCAGAGATCTCTCGAGAATCTGCACGATCTCGCAAGAAATTCTCGACGGATACAGCTCGAAGGCGATTGAAAGAAAGCGGTCTTCAGTGGCTAGTCGTCCAAAAGCGGGAAACTATTACTCCACAGCAACAAGCGAAGCGCCTGAGCTTTGCAAAGAAAATGCTGGCATTTGACTGGAAGAACGTTCTCTTTACCGATGAGAAAACGTTCCAGTTGAGCGGAGGGCCTTATAAGAAGTGGCAAGACCCAGAAAACAGAGATGAGGCACCTAAAACAAGGCATGCGCCCAAAATTCATGTTTGGGCAGGAATTGGTTATTATTGGAAAACTGACCTCTATGTCTTTGATGAGAATCTCGACGGGGAGCTTTATCGGAAGATATTACGTCAACGTATCCCCCCAAGATTATCACTTGATTGTCCTATGAAAAAACGCGGTAATTGGGTGTTTTTACAAGACAACGATCCCAAGCATACTGCGAAAAAAACACAGCAATATCTCGACGAAATCGCTCCTGATAGAATCCGGGATTTTCCTCCAAACAGTCCCGATTTTAACGTCCAAGAGGACGCTTGGTCTCAGCTCGAACAAGCCATTAAGAAGAAAAACATTCCCAACGTTACCGCCTTGAAGAAGACTCTCAAAAAAGAATGGAATAATCTCTCGTGGGATAAAATGAGAGGCTCCATTATGAGTCTCCCATCTCGGCTCGAGGAGTGCATAAGCCGAGATGGTCAAAGAACCAACTATTAAGGTCTCTCCTCTTTCTTTCTTGTTACTTTAGATAGATTAGTTTTAGGGTATCAACAATATATATAGGGGGTGCCTAAAAAATGTCAGTCGGAAAATCAATGGAAAAATGAAAAAAATTTTGCATATTCTTTGATGTTGTGGGTCAGGAAAACTGTTGATGAAAAAATTCCATGGAAAAATGAAAAATTGACGAAGAAATACAAACAAATATGCAAGAATTTTTTCATTTTTCCATTGATTTTTTCGATCGACATTTTCTGGGCACC
>CBFGUY010000551.1:0-1574 GCA_965651895.1 uncultured Algoriphagus sp.
AAGATGTAAACCTGGCAGGCTTAGGCTAAGAGTACAAACAACAAAAATACGGTAATAGCTTTTTTCAGCGCATTGATAGCCTTCCAGGCCAAAGTATAGGTGGAGCGTATAGTGATATCGAGCAACTTGGAGGTTTCCTCGTAACTGAGTTTTTCAAAATAGAGATATTGTAATACTTCCTTCTGACGAACCGGCAAATTACCCATCGCTACTTTTAGCTTAGCCGAAATCTCTGACTCGCTTTGCCGCCTGACCAACTGCTCCTCCGCAGAAAGTTCCAAGGGAGTCTCATTACCAGTCCAAACCATCATGCCGCGCTTCGCGTTTTTTCCCAACTCTTTTTGTATCCTGTTGGAAAGGGACTTAAATAGATACTGCCTGATATTTACCTCTGCGCTAAGTTTGCCGCGATAATTCCACAAGTCCATAAAAATATCCTGTATGGCATCCTGTACTATGCCTTCATCCGCATGCAGACTCATGCCAAAGCGGAATAAATCCTTGATAAATAGCCTGTAAATAGCTTCTAATGCAGTCTTTTCACCAGAACGCAGTTCAAGCCATAACTCTTCTGTCGAGTTTACATCAAATAAACTAGAATCAATAAATGACAACTTACTAGTGGGTTACTTGGATTAGGTCACAATTAACAAATTTTATAATCAACAAAAAAAAGAATCTGGATAGATGGTAAAAAGAATGATTTGATAATTGGCTCATAACTAAGCCCTAAAAAAAATGTTTGTATCAGTAGATAGGTAAAATATAGGTTTTGAATCTCTGGTCTTAATAGAAAAAATAGTAAAAGTGTTTGGATTTACTAAGTAAGTAAGCTCCATGATCGACCAGGATGCCCTCTAAATTTCATCCAGCCCCTTGCGTCGCAAATCTTTTTGATTTCTAAAAAAACTGGGGGTCATTCCCGTTTCTTTCTTGAATTGTGATGAAAGGTAGGCTACACTGCTATAGCTAAGAAGATCAGCTATTTCCGAAAGGCTTTTTTCATTGTAAGTGATCAGTTCCTTTACCCGCTCAATTTTCAATTTGGTAATGTATTTTTCTATAGTGATCCCCTCAACCTGAGAAAAAAGCTTGCTCAGGTAAGTGTATTCATGATCCAGTTTATCAGAGATAAAACTTGAGTAATTTTCAGTCATAACATCTTCTGAATGCTGAACCTGCTCTATTAAGATGCTTTTGATTTGGGAAATCAATGCCGATTTTCCCTCCTCCAGGAACTCAAATCCATGGGATTGCAGTAATTCTTCCAATTCCCTTTGCTTTTCCGTCCCGGGTAAATCAACAAAGGAAATACTTCCCAGTTTCACCTCAGAGTAGGGGATTAGCAAATGATCCATGGATTCCTTTACAGCTGCGATGCACCGTGGACAAACCATGTTCTTAACGTATATCAGTGGCATATTTTATCCCATGTTTTGTTTTAATAAAGGTATGCAAGAAATTAAAAGTTCTTGTGCTTCTAAATTCTTACACCCTTCGGTCTCCAGTCTTTCGCCTCCCCACACCGGGCATCCGACATCCAAAATCAGGTAAGGTCACTCCGTCTCCTGTCT
>CBFGUY010000552.1:0-1573 GCA_965651895.1 uncultured Algoriphagus sp.
GGTCGGGTTTTTCTAAGACGAAATAAGTTGTGGAGAACGACTCTGGAACAAACCGGAGCCGAATCGGCGACTCTTGGGGATTCAGGATTTGTTCCCTACGACATGTGGTCCTCCGGGGCGGAGGGGCCACGAAATCCTGAATCTGGTCAAGGGTTTGAGTCGCGGCTGCCGCGCCTTGGTGATTTGCCTCGAATCCCTGTCAATGGTTAATTTTTGAGAAACCGCGCTCGGGGCACGCCCAGGCTTCGCGTTTACCCTGGGACACAGGGGGAACGAATCCCGGACGAATCGCTGACACTGTGAGTTTCCGTATTTGTTCTCACAAGATCTAGTGGGTCGAAGTTCGAGCATACCTGCGTTGAATGTTCTTTTTCACATAGAATTCTTTTGAGATGTCTCAAAATGAGTCAAGCCTAATAATCCAAAGGTTTAGTGGGGCAATGTCAAAATGGTGCGATGCTATCATTCTTAACATCACTTGTCTCAGAAGGACCTTCTAATTGTTTGGGGGGGGGAGGCAGTTTCTTTCTTTCAGTCCAAGAGGGTAAACTGTCTACCCACTTTTTAGCCTTATCGATCATATCCAACACCCTGTCTATGCGTTCGGTCAAAGGCTTAAATTCCGCTCCTGCTTCGTTCGCGGCTCTTGTTGCTTGAACCACAAAATCGAAAAAAGCTGCCGTTCGGGTCAAATTTTGATCTACCTCGTTCAAGAAGGCGTTCAATTTCGCGAATAGATTGCGTCTTTTGTCTTCGGGTATGTTTGTTTCTTCAAGTTTTTGTTTGATCGCTTCAACCAGCTGTCGAATGGCCAATTTAGATGCGCTGTCAAGCACCACCAAATTGTCAGGAGTAACTTTCGCTCTTCGAGCATGCTCAAGGCGAAATTTCATGAATAGTTTTTTAGAATATCGCAAGAAAGGATTATAGTATTCTATGAATTCATTTTCCAGATTTGGCGGATATTCAAAATCTTTGTAGGCGAGGGTATTATATACCTGATCAAAAGCAATCATATTGTCAACAAATTCGCGCTCAGCATTCCAGCTATTTGGACTGACATTTTTTTCTAATTCTTCCATCTGCCAATGTAGAAATACTACAAATGCCTCCTCAGGGTCAGCCGGAAGATCCAGAAATAAATTAAAGAGCTCGTCAGAATTTGGCATCGCGCACCCGTTTACAATCTACGCTGTAGAGCACTTATCTTTGCCTTAATGGTTCCAGAATTGCAATTTTCAGGCTGAACGACTGGGACGAATCGCTGACTCCACCAGATTCCGGATTTGTTCCTGCAATACCTAGTAGTCTCATGCGGAGGTCTTGTTAGCGAAATTCGTCTTTTGACAGCGGCGCAATTTTCAACGTCCCTCACGTGTGCCGAAGCGGGGCAGAGCTCTCTGGTCAAATTCGAACGAGTCCCTGTCGGTTTCAGTTTGGGAATTGCTGCAGTGCAGCAGATCGGAAAATATTTTTGCAGCCAAGACTTAAATTAAATTGGCATTCGTTTTCCTGTGCTTACGGGTGCAGACGCAAAAATATTTTCCAGGTTAAAAAAAGGACATAGCTTCTG
>CBFGUY010000553.1:0-1569 GCA_965651895.1 uncultured Algoriphagus sp.
TAAACCGGGATTTGAGAATACTATTCTTAATTCTAAAATTCTATTTCCTCAGTGTCTCCAGGTAACTCACCAGATCAACCAGCTCAGTTTCCGATAGTGGGAATTTTGGCATCAGGGATTCTTCCAGTTGGGTTACGCTTTCTACATCCGCCAATTTGTATATTTTCTGCTCACCGGAACCAACAAGCTTTACGACTAGATCATTCTCAGTCTTGGAATTGACTATACACGTGAATTCGGTACCGTCTTTCATTTTGACCAACTGGGTTTCATATCCAAATCCCATTCCTTCTGATGGGTTGATGATGGCATTGAACAGCCCTTCTTTGGAAAGCTTGTCACCTATTTCTGTAAGTCCCGGACCAAAATCTACCCCTTTTTCCGCAATTTTATGGCAGGCAAGGCAGTAGTTATTGGAGATGGTGAGTCCATTCTCTATATCTCCTTGCTGGGCGAGTAGTTTAGAAAGATCTATTTCATCCGAAGAATTGGCATTGCCAAATTTCTCAGTTGCTTCGGCGCGGATACTTCCGTTCCAGGAGGAAAGGAGGATTTTCTGGGCAATTGGGAGCATGTCAGCAGGGATTTTTTCCGACTTGGCCAGTTCCCATAAGTAGGGCTCGGAGTTGTAGCCCTTGGCAGCTTCCATCGCAGCAGTTCGTACTTCAAGGGGCTTTGATTTATCCAAGTAAATTTTGGAGAGGGCTTTTGCCATGCTTTCATTGTCAATAGCCCCAAACTTCCGGATCGACTGAATTGTTTTTTCCTGGTCAGCTCCGTTAAAATAATTTTCGATTTCCCCCATACCATATAGGTAAGCATAACTGTTGGCAGCCATTTGAGAATGTTGGTTGTTTTCAGATTGGTACACCAGCTTCAGGAGGCGTTCTTTCTGATCTGTCAAGCCATACTTATTAATGATGTCCAAAAAGTCCCTGTCGTCGGAAACGCTTCCTGCGGTCTGTTTTGCAAGGGAGAGAATCTGTTTATCCGGGCTTTTTGGGTCGAAATTGATTTGCCTCAAAATTATCAGTTGATCTTCCTCAGGGGCATTTGCCAGCAGCGCTTTTAAGGTTTCATTCTTTGCGGTAGGAGATTGGAAGTCCAACGCTCTATAATAGGCTTCTTTGTTTCTGCCAGGCTGGGAAAGTATGATTTTTCCTAAAAGCTCGGCTGTGTTTGAAGCCCGGGATCTCCAGATTATATCTTTAGCTTCCTGATTTTCCATCCAGGTCTTGCCGATTTTCTCCAAGTACTGAGGTAGATATTCATCCCAGAAACCTTCAGCAGCAATACCTAGCGCTTCCAAATACCATCGATCACCACTTTCATAGCCTTCTACAAGTTTCAGCCAAACTTCAGGATTAGCTTTATATCGTATAGCAAGGGCTACCTCCCGTCTTACTTGGGCAGATTCATCTCCAGCCATTTCCAGTAAGAAGGATATATCGCTCATTTTATTGATTCTATAGGCTCGTATTGCCGCTACCCGGATGTTTTCATCCCCATCGGTAGCGGCTGTTTTGATGTAGTCATTTCCATTTGGCAATTTGGTAAGCACCCAGAAAG
>CBFGUY010000554.1:0-1558 GCA_965651895.1 uncultured Algoriphagus sp.
CCAAAGGCAGTCAGAATCAGGTTTCTACCTCCTCCGTTTCTTCTGAATTCACAGAGATAAATTCCCTGCCAGATTCCAAGGTTAAGTTTTCCACCAGTTATGGGGATTTGAAGACTTGTATCAAAAAAACTGGCTTTAATGTGCGCAGGCATATCATCGGGTCCTTCATAGGTGTGGATAAACCGTGGATAAGATTCTGGAATTAACTCATTTACAAAGGTCTGAAAGTCTTTTCTGACCGTGGGATCAGCATTTTCATTGATAGTCAGGGCTGCAGAAGTATGCTGGATAAATACCTGCAAAAATCCTGTTTGTATCTTTTTGATCTCAGGGATTGCATCTTCTATCTCATCAGTGATCAGATGATATCCCGCAGGAAGAGATTGCAAGCGAAGTTTGTGTTGAAAGAATTGAGCCATTTACAAAAATAAGATCATACTGCACAGTAAAACACCTTTGGGCACAAATTCCAGTCAGAAAGCCCCAGATTCTATGGTAAGCTCTTATTCTCCTTTTCAATATTGAATCTTCCTAATTACCCTGTAAACGAAAGAACAAGGCTGGCCCATCACAAGGGGCACTTCCTCCAACCAGCATCCCGTTTTCATCAATTTGAAGATACTCCCGGTTTGGATGGCAGCTATGTCTTAACTTATCCTCTGGAAAAATCAGGTTGTAGTGTTTCCTTTCACCGCCTACTTCATAGATCAAAACCTCTGTTTGATAGGTACCTGCTGTTGATTCCTCTCCCACGTTTTTGACAAAGGTGCCGTCACTTTTGAACAAATAGGTATAAGTGGAGTCGCTGATGGGCTGAAATTCTGAATCTTCTTCGACCCCATAAGCTTGCCAACCGGCAAGCTTCCAGGTCTGTGGAAAGATGTCATGTGGCTCTTCATCCTCTTGACAAGACATTACCAAAATGGAAATCAAACACAGAAGAGGCAACAGGAAACTCTTGTTAACGTTTTTCATTTTCAATCTTTAGTAAGAGTGACGTTCTATTTATGCAAATTGCTACAAATCAGATCTTTTCGATATAATTCTCTAGCACTCCCACCTGATCTATACCTATCCTGACTCTATCCCCTACTTCAAGTGTAAAGTCATCTGGCACTATTCCGGTGCCGGTCATCAGAAAGCACCCGATCGGAAAGGTATTAGCCCGGAAAAGCCACTCAGCCAATTCCTGAGGCTTACGCTTTAACTGAGTCAATGCCGTTTCTCCTACGAAAGCCAATACATCATCCCGGAATATCTCCAAACGGATGTTGGCTGTTTCTTCAAGTGACTCATCTGTCAGATATATGCAAGGCCCTATAGCAGCGCAACCTGCATACACCTTCGCCTGAGGCAAATAAAGTGGATTTTCTCCCTCTATGCTCCTACTGCTCATGTCATTGCCACAGGTATATCCCTGGATTTTTCCAGAAGGAGAAACGACCAAAGTCAATTCCGGCTCAGGCACATCCCAGCTAGAATCCTCTCGGATATTCACTGCAGCTCCCGGTGCGGAGACACGGCTAGCTGTAGCCTTGAAAAACAATTCAGGACGATC
>CBFGUY010000555.1:0-1556 GCA_965651895.1 uncultured Algoriphagus sp.
GAGGCTGTCTAAAAAGGCGGCCTCTTTTTTTTGTATTAAGGCAGAGTGTTTGTAAATTTAAGCATGAGCCGAAAAGTGACCTGGAAGACTTACGATCAAGGGCAGTTGAGCCTTCTTCCACCCAGTTATGATGATCTTGTACCACAAAACCATCCCGTGCGTATTGTCAACACCATTTTGGACTCGGTAGACCTGAGCAGTTTGGAGAAGACCTATCGTGGAGGTGGCACCTCAAGCTATCATCCCAAAGTATTGCTAAAAGTTTTAGTGTATGCCTATTTGCGTAACCTGTATTCTTCGCGTAAGATTGAGCAGGCCTTGAGCGAGAACATTCACTTTATCTGGCTCAGTGGCGGGGCCAAACCTGACCACAACACCATCAGTAACTTCCGTAGTGGTAAACTAAAAGGAAAGTTTAAGCAAATCTTCAATCAGGTAGTACTTCTTCTGGCCGAACAAGGCTATTTAAGTCTAAAGGAGCTCTATGTAGACGGGACTAAGATCGAAGCCAATGCCAACCGCTATACCTTTGTGTGGGCCAAGAGTATCAAGACTTCGCGCGCGCGTATCCAAAAGCAACTCAGAGAACTTTGGAGTTATGTGGAAAAGGTCTATGCCGAGGAGGAACAACTACCCAACACCCCGGAGTTCGATGCTATTGATCCTGAAAAAGTATCCGCAGCCATTGCGCAGATCAACCAGGCTTTGGAAGGCAAAGAGGTAGACAAAAAGGTCAAACAAAAACTGGGTTATGCCCAAAAGAACTGGCCTGGGAACATCACCAGGTACAACGAGCAGCAAAAGAAGTTAGGGCATCGTGGGAGCATGAGTAAGACCGACCCCGGGGCCACGTTTATGCGGATGAAGGAAGACCACATGAAGAATGGACAACTCAAGCCCGGTTACAACCTACAGGCCTCGACCAACAACCAATTTATAGTCAATTACACTTTGGCTCAGACTACGGCCGACACCTCCACTTTGATAGACCACATAGAAGATTTTGAACAAAGCTATGACCAAACCCCGGAAAGCTTAACGGCCGATGCCGGCTATGGGAGTCAGGAAAACTACCAGGCCCTGGAGGATAAGGATATTGATGCCTATGTCAAGTACAACTACTTCCACAAGGAACAAAGGCAGGCCAAAGAAAAAGTGGACAAAGCTCCGTTCCACCCTGACAAACTCTATTACAACAAAGAAACCGACACCTTTTATTGCCCTATAGGACAAGCCATGGAACATGCTGGACAACGTAAAAAGAAGACGGCCAATGGCTACCTGCAAGTCTATGACCTTTACCGGGCCAAAAACTGTAAGGGCTGCCCGTTAAGGGGCTTATGTCATAAAACCAAAGGTAACCGGACCATCGAGAGAAACCACGAACTGATACGGTTAAAGGCAAAAGCCAAAGAACTGTTGCTCTCAGAACAAGGCATTGCCTACCGAAAAAGAAGGTGCTGGGAGGTGGAAGCTGTCTTTGGGAATATCAAGCAAAATATGGGCTTCAAGCGCTTTATGCTCAGGGGACTTGATAAAGTAGAAACCGAAATAGG
>CBFGUY010000556.1:0-1556 GCA_965651895.1 uncultured Algoriphagus sp.
TTCTTATCAATATGTATAGGATAGGAATCTCCCGGGAAATAGATTTCTTCCAAGCGCTTCGCGATCCCGATAATCGGCATTTTCCCATAAACTCCCAGCTCCTTCAAAGCCTCTACAGCCGAAGATAGCTGTCCTTTTCCGCCATCTATCACCACCAGCTTAGGCATAGGCTTTCCTTCATCTTGCAGGCGCTTGTATCTTCTGCCTACTACTTCTTTCATGCTGGCAAAGTCATCCGGGCCTACTACCGTTTTGATGTGGTAGTGTCTATATTCTTTTACTGCAGGTTTGCCGTTTAGAAAGCAAACCATACTGGCTACCGGGTTTGTCCCTTGGATATTTGAGTTGTCAAAGCATTCAATATGATCGGGTATTTCAGGAAGAGTCAGGTCTTGCTGTAGTTGGCGGATAACGCGGTCTTTTTTGTCCTGGTTAAGGCCAAGCAGAAGTGCTTTTTCCTTTTTATAGTAGAGAGCATTCTTGAGTGAAAGTTCTATTAGCTTCTTCTTATCGCCGATTTTTGGCATGAATACATTTAGCCCTTCTATGGCTTCTGTGAGTTCTATGTTAAGCAAAACCTCTTCTGCATCACTTTGGAATTGATCCTGTAGTCTTATCAGGGCTGTGAGCAGTAATTGCTCATCTGGTTCATCTAATTTCTTTTTGAGCTCAACGTTCTTTGATGTGATAAGTGATCCATTCTTCACCCGCATGTAGTTCACGTAGGCATTTTTCTCATCGGAGACTATAGTACACACATCGAGGTTATTAATGGATGGGCTTGCCACCAGTGATTTGGCTTGATATTTTTCAAGTAAGTCAAGCTTTTCTTTTAACTTATGTGCTTTTTCAAATTCCAACTTTTCAGCCAGTGCTTGCATTTCTTGTTTGAAGTAAGCCTTTGCTATGCCTAGATTTCCTTTCAGAATATGTTTGGCATGCTCTAAATCTCTCATGTAATCCTCTTCATTTTGAAGGCCTACACAGGGAGCCTGGCAATTTCCAATATGGTATTCCAGACATACCTTATACTTACCCTCAGCTATCTTGTAGGGGGAGAGATCCAGGTTGCAGGTTCGGACTGTGAAGAGTTCGCGGATCAGATCAAGGACATTGTTCATGGCCTTCACACTGGCAAAGGGGCCATAATAGGTGCCTTTTCTGGGAACTAGATTCCGGGTTGGAAATATCCTAGGGAAATGTTCTTTTGTTAAGAGCAGGTAGGGATAAGTCTTGTCGTCGCGTAGGAGGATGTTGTACTTGGGCTGGGATTTTTTTATCAGATTGTTCTCCAGAAGCAAAGCGTCAAATTCACTATTTACGAGGGTGATTTCGATTCTCCGGATCTCTTTCACCATCTTCCTGGTTTTCAGATTGAATCCTACGCTTTTGTTGAAATAACTTCCGACTCTTTTTTTCAGGCTTTTGGCTTTGCCTACATAGATGAGTTCATCGTCCTCGTTGAAATATTTATATACGCCTGGATGATCAGGTAGAGTGGTGTGATCATTTGGAGAGAAAGAGGATGATTGCATACCCTAAAATTAAAAAAAAAA
>CBFGUY010000557.1:0-1552 GCA_965651895.1 uncultured Algoriphagus sp.
TCCGATCAGGTGGACTCGGTTTTTATGCTTACTCCTAATCTTCGGCTTGACTATGCAGAACAAACCGGGACTGTGTCAACTATCGCCGAGAATGATCCATTGTTCTTGTGGACGGAGGATGTATTGGCATTTGATCATACATCAATGGAGGAAATGATCCAAACGCTGGAAGAATGGTATGGTGTCAAAATCACTTCAGATCTCAAATCATCCAATTCCTGTCAGATTTCAGGCACTTATAAAAATCAAAGCCTGGAAAGCATACTTCAACTGATCCAGTACTCGATCCCGCTCGACTACCAAATTGATGGGAAAAACGTAACCCTAACCTTTAAAAACTGCCCCTAAAAAGTGAATGGATCCGCGCCAACGAATCCATTCTGTTCCGGTAAATAAATGCTTCAGACAATTAATCACATGAACACTTAAAAATATGAAAAAAAAGTTACCACCTGCCTTAAAAACCTTGGTTATGAGATTATTTACGGCTTGCTTACTCAGTTGCTGGATGCACACGATGGTGTTTGCCAGCGACCTCCATGCCCAGAAACTGGAGGAGGCTTATGTCTCGTTCAGCTCCAGTGAATTGGTTCTTTCAGAATCCTTTTCGCAGATAGAGAGCCAGACAGGATTTAAGTTCTCCTACGAAACAGGACTGGCACTTAATACAAAAGTGACTTATTCGAAGACCCGGACAGACTTGCAGACTATCCTGGAGGAAATTTCAGGTCAATCCAATCTGAAATTCAAGCAGATCAACAACACCATAGCGGTAAGCAACAAAAAGAAATCAACACTGCCGGAAGTAAGTCCGGACAGAGTGACAATTTCAGGTATTGTAGTAGATGAAGACTCTGGAGAAGCCCTGCCTGGAGTAAATATAATCATTAAGGGGACTGTCACAGGTACCACTACAGATCTGGATGGCAAATTTAGCATTTCAGTGAATGAGGGAGAGGTTTTGGTATTCTCCTATGTGGGATATGACAAGCAAGAAGTGCAGGCATCAAATCAGACTGAGCTCACTATAAGACTGAGACTAGATGACGATGTGCTAGGAGAAGTGGTGGTGACCGCTCTCGGAATCAAAAGAGAGGAGAAAGCACTCGGCTATGCAACTCAAAAAGTGGATTCTGAGGAACTGCTCGATGCCAGATCGAATAATTGGTCTGATGCACTTCGGGGAAAAGTTGCTGGTTTGAATGTGCTGTCCGCAAGCTCTGGCCCGATGAATTCTTCTCAGATCAGCTTGAGGGGGGACAATTCCCTTAACCCAAACGGGAATTTTGCGCTAATAGTAGTGGATGGCGTGCCCATGAATTCAGGTCTTACTTCCTCCGGTGTTAGTAATGCCTATGGGGCGGGGTCGGGAAACGATGTTCCCATTGATTTCGGAAATGGGATAGCAGATATCAATCCTGATGATATTGAAAACATCACGGTGCTGAAAGGAGCTAGTGCTACTGCGCTTTATGGTAGTCGTGCGGCCAATGGAGCTTTGATCGTGACGACGAAGAGTGGTTCCAAGAAAAGTAAAGGGCTTGGAGTCACT
>CBFGUY010000558.1:0-1551 GCA_965651895.1 uncultured Algoriphagus sp.
TGAGCAGGCAAGGCCTGTGATGGCAGAGCTGAAGCGTGTAAAACCTGAGCTTCTTGTGGCGGTAAGTTTTTTCAGCCCATCCGGATTTGACCATGTGATCAAAAAACCTCAGCCTGAGGCGGATTTTATAACTTATTTGCCTCTTGATAGTAAGAGAAGGGCGGTTCGATTTGTAAAAAGTTTGCGGCCAAGTCTGGTGTTCTTTGTCAAATACGATTTGTGGTACCATCATATCCAAGCTATAAAATCAGAGAAAATTCCACTTTTCCTGTTTTCAGCCTCATTCCGTCCAGATCAGCTCTACTTTCGGAGAAATGGATTTTTCAGAAGCATTTTATTTCAATTCGATTATATTTTCACACAAAATCAAAAGACTCTAGAGCTATTGAAGTCGATAAACTACCGTACTGCCAGCGTTGCAGGCGACACCCGGTTTGACCGTGTGGTGGAAACAGCAAAGAATCGTAAAGAATATCCTGAAATGAATGATTGGATTGGAGATAGACCAGCGATAGTTGCCGGATCTGTTTGGGAAGAGGATATGGATTTGCTTATTCCCCTCATGAATTCCGTTTCTGGATATAGGTGGATCATAGCGCCGCACGATTTGAATCCAGAGCCTATGAATAGTTGGTCAGGTAAGCTTTCGCTATCGGTCGTCAGGTATTCTCAGTGGGATTCAGACTCAAATCCTGATGTGATTTTTATTGATAATATAGGAATGCTGAATTCCTTATACCAATTTGCCAGAGTAGCCTATGTGGGAGGGGCTATGGGTAAGGGATTGCACAATATTCTGGAGCCGCTGGGTTTTGGAATTCCTGTAATATTTGGAAAATTGAAAAAGACGGCAAAATTCCCTGAATCTGCAGAAAGCCAATTGAATGGATGTGGATTTGAAGTGGAGGATGCTGATAGCTTGATGCATGTTTTTGAAAAGTTGGAAGATTCTCGCATTTATGAGGAAAGTGCCAAAGCTGCAACCAAGTGGGTAAAAATGAATGAAGGAGCTGCTGGTAGAATCATCAATAAGGTGGAGGAACTGATTTTAAATTAATGAAACTGGCATTGAGATTTTCTTGCTTTAAAATGAATAAAGTGCCCTTGAGATAGGTTATGACAAGTGAAAAATTTATAATCATATGAGAGGAAGGGTGATAAAATCCACCGGGAGCTGGTATTTGGTACAGACTGAGAATGAGGTGGTTTCTTGCAGATTGAAAGGGAAATTCAAGCAAGGTGACCTGAAGCTGACTAATCCTATTGCAGTGGGCGATTGGGTAGAACTTGCCAAAGAACTAAACCAGGAGACCGCAGTAATATCTGAGATATTGCCCAGGGATAACTATGTGATCCGCAAGTCCACCAGGAAGCAGCATTTTTCACATATTATCGCCAGTAATCTGGACCAGGCTATGCTCGTGGTTACTATGAAAAGTCCGAGAACCTCACTTGGATTTATAGATAGATTTTTGGTTAGTACCGAGAGTTTTAGAATTCCCGCCATATTGGTTGTGAACAAGATGGATCAGCTATCCGGGGAAAAAGCTG
>CBFGUY010000559.1:0-1551 GCA_965651895.1 uncultured Algoriphagus sp.
CAGCTTTTTCCCCGGATAGCTGATCCATCTTGTTCACAACCAATATGGCGGGAATCCTAAAACTTTCCGTGCTAACCAAAAACCTATCTATAAATCCCAGAGAAGTTCTCGGACTTTTCATCGTGATCACAAGCATAGCCTGATCCAGATTGCTCGCTATGATATGGGAAAAATGTTGCTTTCTGGTAGACTTGCGGATCACATAATTCTCCCGGGGCAATATCTCAGAGATCACTGCTGTCTCCTGGTTTAGCTCCTTATCCAGCTCTACCCAATCACCCACTGCAATAGGATTAGTCAGCTTCAGGTCACCTTGCTTGAATTTCCCTTTTAATCTGGAGGAAACAACTTCATCCCCAGCCTGTACCAGATACCAGCTCCCAGTGGATTTTATCACCCTTCCTATCATAGGATTATAATTTTCTCATTTATCATATTCTATCTCACGAGCACTGTATCCATTTTCAGGCAGGAAAAATACAACCTCAGTTTAATAAATCTGAAATCAGCCCTTCCACCTTTTTGATGATTTTGCTAGCAGCTCCTTCATTCATTTTTACCCACTTGCTTGCAGCTTTTTTACTTTTCTCATAGAAGTGGGGATTTTCCAGCCTTTCAAAAACCTGAATCAGACTATCAACATCTTCCACTTCAAATCCACATCCATTCAATTGGCTTTCAGCAGATTCAGGGAATTTTGCTGTCTTTCTCAATTTCCCGAATATCACCGGAATCCCAAAACCCAGTGGTTCCAGAATATTATGCAAACCCTTACCCATGGCACCGCCTACGTAGGCTACTCTGGCAAATTGGTATAAGGAATTCAGCATTCCTATATTATCAATAAAAATCACATCAGGATTTGAGTCGGAATCCCACTGGGAATACCTGACCACCGACAGATTGAGCTTTTCTGCCCATCGATTCATAGGCTCAGGATTCAAATCATGCGGAGCTATAATCCATCTATACCCAGACTTGGTATTCATCAGTGGAATAAGCAGATCCATATCTTCTTCCCAAACAGATCCGGCAACTACCGTTGGTTTATTTCCGACCCAATCAGTCATTTCTGGATATTCTTTATGATTTTTCGCTGTTTCCACCACCCGGTCAAATCTAGTGTCCCCGGCCAAACTGGCAGTCCGGTAGTTGATCGAATCCAACAGCTCTAACGTCCTTTGATTTTGGGTGAAAATATAATTGAATTGAAATAAAATGCTTCTGAAAAATCCATTTCTCCGAAAATAGGGCTGATCTGGACGAAATGACGCTGAGAACAGAAAGAGTGGGATTTTCTCTGATTTTATAGCGCAGATATGATGGTACCACAAATCGTATTTGACAAAGAACACCAGACTTGGCCTCAAACTTTTTACAAATCGCTGTGCCTTCCTCTTGCTATCAAGCGGTAAATAAGTGACAAAATCCACCTCAGGCTGAGTTTTTTTGATCACATGGTCAAATCCCGAGGGGCTGAAAAAACTTACCGCTATAAGAAGCTCAGGTTTTACACGCTTCAGCTCTGCCATCACAGGCCTTGCCTGCTCA
>CBFGUY010000560.1:0-1543 GCA_965651895.1 uncultured Algoriphagus sp.
GTTCTGCGGTACTCAAACCACTGCTGGTAATCATTGAAATACAAGCCAATATACTTCTGAAGCATTATTCTTTCCAGCGAACCGTCGTAGACAGCTTCAGGATTTTCAAAGTAGTCTTCAGTGATCTCAATTTCCCACTGTTCCATGGCAGCTTTTACGCCATTTTCATAATGAACTGCTGCCTCTGTGTCTATTACGCCTCGTTGTGCCAATTCCGCTTTGATAAATTCCAGTTCGGAATAGGTTAAGAGCAATGAGATCATCGGAGCTTCCACCAAGGCTCTATTGTGATTACTTGGAAGAAACTGGAATTGATTGTCATTTCCATCATATCCACTAGGAATCCCCTTGTACCCTATAGTAGTTGTACCATCTATATCCCTGGCTTGCGTCATAAATTTGGCACGGCGGGGATCTTCCAGAATATTCAACTGCTCAGCAAAAAACTCCGAAATCGAACGGAAAGTCGTGAAGTCTATCGCTCTACCCCAAGGAGAAAGATTTGGAGTCACCCCAGTTATCTGCAGAATAGCTGATTCTGCTGTGTTCTCAAAGACAGGATACTGATCTGGATTGTTGATGATCATAGCAAGCTTTTCAAAGGAGCTAAACTCGCCTCTGTTGGACACTCTTAATAGGAGTCTCATATGCAGGGAATTGGTGAATTTCCTCCACTTCATCACATCATTGTGAAAGAGAATATCATCTCCGTAAATCATAGCTTGTGTATCATCATAGAGTGAATTTGCCCGCTCCAAATCTTGGAAGATCTGAGCATATACCGCCTCCTGAGTATCAAACTGAGGCTGGAAGATCCCTTCCTCTGCGCGGCTGGCCTCCACCATAGGGATATCCCCAAAGCTGTCTGTGAGCTGGCTGAGGCTATACGCCCTTAAGGTCAGCGCAATCGCTTCATAATTCACATCAGAATTGGCAATAGAAGAAGCCTCCATCTCCTTGATATTGATCAGCCATCTGTAATAGGTATTCCAGGTGGAATTACCCGCAGCTTCAGAAATATCATAGCGATGGATTCCTCCATTGGCACTGGGAAAAGGCAGTGCCACCTGCATCACCTGAAAGGTGAAGGCATCTGCCCTATCCGTACCGAAGCTGGATATGCCGTAGATGATCGGATTCAGTAAAGTGCCTGGGCTGATCTGATCGATCCTATTTGGATCGGTGTTGATTTCTTCAAAATCTCCGGTGCAGGAAGTCGAAGCCCAAACCAAAGATCCTAGCAAAAGTGTCGCGATATATTTTTTCATACTGTTCATCAATTAAAACTTAAGGGTAAGATTCACTCCCATATTACGTGTACTTGGCAATTGCCCCATTTCTATTCCCGGAAGCAATGTGCCTCCATTCAGTGCGGCGGTTTCCGGATCAAACATTGGGAACTTAGTCCACATCGCCAGATCCCGGCCATAAAGTGCGATAGAAGCCTGGCGAATACCTGTTTTTTGAAGAAGCCTGACAGGAACCCCGTATTCAACTCTCATTTCACGTAACTTGATAAAAGAAGCGTCAAAGGAATTGGACT
>CBFGUY010000561.1:0-1542 GCA_965651895.1 uncultured Algoriphagus sp.
AAAAACCCTTGACCTTGGAGAAAATCAAGCTCCAAATGGAGAAATATCAATAATTTCACTTGCAGCTTATTTTATCACGGGCGCAAATTGCCTCCAAATCTCCCCGATCAACTGCAGGGGAATTTCCGAATTATCTCCCGCCCCACCCATTCTTATTATCACCAAACCTTCAGAAGGAACTACCATCAGTACCTGACCGTTCTTTCCCATCGCCTGATACATGTCGGCAGGAGCATTTGGTACCAGCATACCCGGAAAAACCCTCTGGGATTTAGGAAGCATATAAGAACTTTGTCCATTTAGCCAAGTCAGATATCCATAGCTTCTGTTTAGAGTTTGTGGGGATTGGGTAAGCTTTTCCATAAAACCACCCGACCAGATCTGGCTTCCATCCCAATGGCCATCCGCCAGCATTAAAAGTCCAAATCTTGCAAATGAACGGGCATCGCTATAAAAGACATTATTCTGCCCGCTTTTCTGCCAGAATCCCTTCATCCCTATTTTACCTCCTAGATTTTCTTCAAAAAAACGTTGGTAACTCAGTCCTGAAGCCTTTTGAATAACCTGCTCCAATAAAGTATAAGGGGCATTGTGATAAGTCCACCGCTCTCCGGGCTTCACTAAATATTGTAGAGAATTAGGGCTTGTGTCATCCTGGTTGGCGACTCCATCATCCAGTCCCGTGGTCATGGTGAGCTGATGGACTAGACGGATATCACGCTCTTGCTTATCCGTAAGTGATGTCCAGCCCTCACCTAAGTATTTTTGGGTTCTATCTTTGATTTTCAACAGCTTTTGATCTTCTGCTATTCCTACCAATGTCGCAGTCAGAGCCTTTCCCGCAGAGGCCCAATACCAATATGAGTTTTGATCCATTTTCCCAAGACCTGTCAATTTATCTCCCCAGTATTCTTCCACCACAATTCTTCCATCCTTCAGAATGATAAACGCGCGCGTATCCTGAGTGGGCAGCCACGCTAGAAATTCTGCAAGCTTCGCTCCATTCCAGCCTAATTCCGTGGGGGATTGCTCCTCCCATGTCGAAGAGTCCACAGGAGGAAAATAAAAATCGGATGGATTATATTCCGGTTTTTGAGCTTCAGCATAGGAAACCAGAAAAAAGGTAAGGCAATACAGACCAATAGATGTCACTGACCTACCTTGTACTAATCGTTGTATTTGGAGCATTTTTAAAAAGATATATAGAATTCACCTTTCAACTACGATATGAAATCACTATTTTGAAAGGCAATTAGTTCATTATGACAGGGGGTGCCGGCTTTATTTCCTCAGCAAATAAATCTTCGAAGGAAAATCGAAACCTTGGTAAGATACGCCCAAAAAGCACCAGACCTGACGGCATTTCCCGAGAAAAAAACATGGAAAAAGCCGATCTGAAAAGCATAGATGATAGCATTCATTATAGAATGAACAGGAGAAATTCCTTTGTAAGGAATGGCTATTTCTTTGCCGGATTGGTCTCTCTTATTATCGGCTTGCTTTTATATATGCTGTTTTTTTGATGTGTCTCAGGCAAGTACA
>CBFGUY010000562.1:0-1537 GCA_965651895.1 uncultured Algoriphagus sp.
TACTATGGCAGCGAAGGTCAGGCAAGTATTGACCCGGTAGTTTTCTTCAAAATATTGTTGGTGGGCTATTTGAACAATATTAATTCCGACCGAAAATTGGTCGAATTCTGCTCCAATTCGCTTGATGTGAGGCTTTTTCTCAAGTATGATTTGGATGAGTCCTTACCCTGGCATTCCACGATTAGCCGCACGCGCCAGTTGTATGGAGAGGAAGTTTTTCTACAGCTATTTCAGGAAGTATTGCGGCTGTGTGTGCTAAAGGGCATGGTTCGCGGTAAGCGTCAGGCAGTGGACTCAGCCTTTATCAAAGCCAATGCAAGCATGGACAGTTTGGTGGAGAAGGAGGTAATAGAAGATGCTAGTGCCTACGTGAGTGAGCTCAATGAGGGTTCGGAATACAAAGTAACCAGCATGCGCAAGAAGTTGGTCGACCGTCATCATTCATGGAAAGAAGTAGCTTATAAAGATATGCCCGGCCACAGGCTAAGTGAACGTAAAGATGAATTTGGCAATCTAATTCGCCCTCGTTTTTTGAGTAATCACACGCACTTTAGCCCCACAGATCCGGATGCTAAAATATCAGTGAAACCCGGCAAAGCACGACAGCTCAACTATAGCGGTCAAGTGGCCGTTGATGATGCTCACCATGTAATTACAGGTGCTTGTGCAAGCAGTGCGGGCAAGAGGGATAGCCAAAGCTTGCAAGAGATACTAGATCAAACAATCAGTAATCTGAAAGAAAATGAGATAGCGATAGACCAAGTAACGGCTGATGCAGGTTATAGCAGTGGAGAAGCACTACAGTATCTGGAAGAAAAGAATATAGATGCATGGATTCCAAACTTCGGACAGTACATAGCAGAGCGAGATGGCTTCATTTACAACAAAGACCACGACAGATATGAATGCAAAAAAGAAGGAGGAAATGGCGCAATTCTGCCTTTCAAAGGAGAACGCACAGACAGCAAGGGCTATACCAAAAAGACCTATCGCAGTTCGGAGACCGATTGCAAGCACTGCCCACTGCGAGCCGCATGCTGTGGGGCTAAGACCAAATTCAAGAAGATTGACGATAGCGTACACAAGCCGTATTATGACCGGATGCACGCCAAACTGAAAAGCAAGCCTAGCTATGCGAAACGCATCAGCAAAATACGTAGCAAGACCGTGGAGCCGGTATTGGGTACATTAATCAACTTTACGAATATGCGGAGGTTAAATAGCAGAGGTATGGCACAAGCCAATAAACATGTACTCATGGCAGCACTCACCTATAACCTGAAAAAGTATCTGAAATTTGAACGCAAAATGGTTAAAACAGCAGTGATGGCACTACGCCAAGAGCTCCTTTTGCTACAAAAAAGTCTATATGTTGCCATCCCTTCAATTTCTATCCAAAACTGCATTGCAGAATTACAAAAGGATAACAATTTTCAATAATTCTTAAAAACCAATAGAACCGGAATTGGCATTAACAATTCAACATAAAACAAAATTCAGTCATTTTGGAGAGGTTGTGCAACAGTTACCAATGTTG
>CBFGUY010000563.1:0-1529 GCA_965651895.1 uncultured Algoriphagus sp.
ATAGTTAGGATTGAAAAAGGAAAACCATACTTATCAACTAAAATACTGATTGATTCCCTACATACAAGAGACTTATTGCTCTTGAAATCCTAAAAAATCTAAAAAAGCAAAACATTGTTTTTTTGTTACGCTGCTTTTGACCCTTTGCGTAACTTGCAGACAGATTAAAATCAGCATGAAATCCATTATCAGTTTCGTTATTCGATATGTCCCTAGACCATTATTGCAGCGGGTAAGCCCCGTTGTGATGAAGCTTTTTTCCAAGATGAATTCCGGTAAGGACGTCACCTGTCCGGTTTGTGATCACAGTTATAAAAAATTTCTTCCCTATGGACGCATCGCCCGGGCAAATGCGCTTTGTCCTAATTGCTTGTCTTTAGAACGTCATCGTCTGATGTGGCTTTTTCTTAAGGAAAAAACGGATTTTTTTTCAGCTCCACTCCGAGTGCTCCATGTAGCTCCAGAACATTGTTTTATCGAACGATTTGAGGCATTTCCAAATCTGGATTATATCACTGCGGATATAGAATCACCTCTGGCAAAAGTGAAAATGGATGTTCACGACATCCCCTTTCCTGAAAACAGCTTTGACGTGGTCTTTTGCAACCATGTCTTGGAGCATGTAGAAGACGATTTGAGAGCCTGTGCTGAATTTAATCGGGTACTGAAGCCCAATGGGTGGGGCATACTCCAGTCTCCCGTTTACCCTATCGAAAGCACCTTAGAAGACAAAAGCATAACAGACCCATCCGAACGGGAGCGTATCTTTGGCCAACGGGACCATGTAAGGAAGTATGGGAAAGATTATGCCAAGCGATTGAGAAAATCAGGACTGCTTATCGAAGAAAATCAGTTTGTAAAAGAAATCTCACCAGATAAAGTCAAGCAATATGCGCTTCCATCTGATGAAATTATCTTTGTATGTAAAAAAGGCAATTAACCCTTTCTCACTTTATTTAATAATTCCAGTGGCAATCCAAGTCCATAAGACCAGAGCTGGGAAACCGAGGCAATCCAGCTCAATATCCCCACCTTTATTGAACTGTTTTGTATAGCTGATGTGACAATCACACCTGCGCTCCAAAATGCAAAGAGGAATGCGCTTAGCTGAAATAGTGATCTATTTATAAAATAGAAAACTAGTATGCTGACAGTAAATAGCAAAAACACGGATGGAAGCCAATGAACAGCCTGGATGGCACCAGGATGAAATCGGGATACATTCACCCGGTTTCTACCAAACGAAAAAGCCTGCTTGACAAATGACACCAAGGTATTTTTCCGTTTGTGATACACAAAAGCCTCTTCTACCAACTCCAGCTTGAAACCTGCCTTTCTGATCCGGATACTCCACTCTATATCTTCGCCTTGATTGGGATCCAGAAAACCTCCGGTTGTTTCATAAACTTTTCGTGATACCCCCATATTGAACCCCCTAGCCTGATACTTGGCAGGATCTTTCATTTTCCCCCGTATTCCCCCAGTGGTCCAGAAGGAAGTCATGGCAAAGTCCATTGCTTTTTGCAAGG
>CBFGUY010000564.1:0-1517 GCA_965651895.1 uncultured Algoriphagus sp.
CCACCGGGTGCAATGGAAAAAATTAGGGAAGAGATGACTGAACTATTTCGAGATAAGTTCGGAGTTAGTGTAGCCAGAGTAGGGCAATCATACCAAAAGCCATATAATCACCGGTTTGACACTGTCCCATATCCACAAGGGGCAAGGATACCAGAATTTTCTAAGTTTTCTGGTGAGAATGGGAGAAGCACACACGAACACATAGGCCAGTTCCTAGCACACCTAGGCGAATTGGCCGATGGAGAAGCATTTCGTGTTCGGTTATTTTCTTTATCCCTTACTGGTACCGCTTTTGCATGGTACGCCGCCCTGCCTCCTAATTCCATTAATTCCTGGAATGAGTTAGAAAGTAAATTTCATGAACATTTCTTTGCCGGGGAATATGAATTAGGACTAGCTGACTTAGCTTCAGTCCGACAAGGACGCGAAGAATCGGTTAATGATTATATCCGGAGGTTCCGGGACACTAGAAACCGATGCTTTCGGATCCATGTCGCAGACAAAGAGCTAGCAGGGCTAGCTTTTAATGGGTTGCTATCCTACTTAAGAGACAAATTAGATGGGACCCAGTTCTTTTCGATAGCCCAGCTACATCAGCGGGCTTTAGCCTGTGAAAGCCGATTTAAAGAGACATCAAAATCGGCCGCCCGTACTATACATCTAATAGAGCGTGATAGTTCAGATGATGAATCCGCAGATGTATATACCGCTGAGTTTATTTGGCCAACAAAGGCCAAATCTTCAGCATGTTCTTCCTTACAGCCGGTTCAAAAGAATCGGCAAGAAGAGATTAAATTTACCTTTAATGTTGCCAAATGCGATAAGATATTTGATGAGCTACTTAAAAATGGCAACATTAAATTAACTCATACTATCCCTCCTATAGATGAATTAAAGAGGCGTGCTTATTGTAAGTGGCATAATTCTTTTTCTCATGCCACCAATGACTGTAATGTTTTTCGTCGACAGGTACAATCGGCCATAAATGAGGGCCGGTTGGCTTTTCAGGAAATGCAAGTGGACACACAACCATTTCCTGTTAATACAATAGATATCGCATGCAAAAAGATCTTAGTTCGGCCCGAAATGGCCGATAAAAGCAAAAGCAAAGACATCATCATTGACGATCCTCGCACGTCAAATATATCGCAAAAGGAGATTGCTCGAAAGGCTCCGGACGATAAGGCTAAAAAGTCCGGAGGCACCGGGGGGCAGGCACAATTAATGAGTCAAGCACGACAGCCTGTCCTGAGCATCACGGACGATCTGGCACCTACGTGCGGACGGTCCGGTGTTCAGATAGACGGTTCGGCTAACTCTGCCGGACAGTCCGCCTATGCCCAAAGGCGTCAGCCTCCACACAAAACCTTAAAAGGGAAGGAGACACAACGGCGAAGCACAAATGGTCGGCTGATCAAAGCTGACTCTACTGTTGATCAGTTGCTCTCCAAGAATACTAGCGAGAAGACCGTTCTACGTGATCGGTCAACGAAGAAACCTCGGTCACCTGCTAAAAC
>CBFGUY010000565.1:0-1516 GCA_965651895.1 uncultured Algoriphagus sp.
TTTTCATCTATATATAATTTTCATGTTACTAAAAATCAATTCATTATCAGTAAGTTTAAAAACAAGTTTAAGAGATTAAATTTTCATCTTCGTACTCCGTTCCAGGGTGCCTGGAAGTGGTAACATCGGTTGGTGCTTAAACTTGTGTGCCCTGTCTTGTGCAAGGCGTTGGTCAATTTCATACTCGAGATGCTTATTGCTGCTCAGTAAAAAGTCGACTTTGTATGCGTTGTTCTAAGAGTTCTTTAAGCTGTTGGTCGCTAATGCCCAGCCCGTTAATCCTATTAAGGTAATTTTTAGCCTGCTTTTTCTTTTTTCTGGGCCGCTCGTGCAGTTCGGGTTCCTTATACGCCTCTTTATTAAGGATGATGAAGTAAGCTGCAACAATGATTTTGTGGCCTACTGCCACCAGTGCTTTTTTCTTACCTCTTCTTCCTACCAAAGATTCGTATTTACGCTTTAGAAAACCATCCTTTTTCCGGGTAGCACCCCAAGCGGATTCCACCAAAGTGCTTTGAAGATATTTATTGCCGTGAAGGGTGCGAGCTACTTTTTTTTACCGCCGCTCTCATTGTTGCCAGGACTCATCCCTGCCCAGGAGGAAAGGTGATTTTGGTTGGGGAATTGGGACATATCAGCGCCTATTTCACTGATGATCCCTATGGCACTTTCTTTACCTACTCCCGGGATGCTCTGCAACAAATCGATCTCTACCTGATAGCCCTGGGTAGCCTTTTCGATCTGCCTGTCCAATTCATCGATCAACGCCTGCTTGTCTTCAATGCTTCGCTTTATGGTTGTTAGCATAAACTGATGGTGGGGCGTTAATTTTCCTTCCAGGGCCCGTTCCATATCCGCCTTGCTGGCTTTCATCTTTCCGTGGTAGTGCCTGGAGAGTTCCGTGGCCTCCATAGTCCCCGATATCAAATCGGCAATGACCTTGGTCCCCGTGGCTCCATCTACATTGGTCAGCACACTGCTCAACTTGATGTTGGCATCCTCCAGGATCTTGATGATACGGTTTTTCTCACTGGCCATTTGCCCGACAATCTTCTTCTTGTAGCGTACAAGGTCTCGCAGTTCGCGGATGTCCCTTGGCGGAATGAAACTGCCCCTGAGTAGCCCGCTCAACAACAATTTGCTCAGCCAGGCACTGTCCTTCTTGTCGGTCTTATGCCCGGGAACGTTGCGAACATGACGCGCATTGACTAACAAAATCTCAAAATCTGATTCCAAAACATTGAACACCGGCTTCCAGTACACCCCGGTACTCTCCATAGCGATATGGCTCACGCCTTCTTCTTTGCACCAATCTCTTAAATCTGTCAATGAACTTGTGTAGGCGTCAAACTCCCGGGTCTCATACACCGAGTCGCTCTTGCGGATAGTGGCAACTATGATATCCTTATGGACATCTATGCCACAACCTACCTCGATAATCTGTCTGTATTGTATTGCGCTCATAGCGCAAAGATATTTATGTCGGTTGGTATATTCTTATTTATGGGATTTCATA
>CBFGUY010000566.1:0-1516 GCA_965651895.1 uncultured Algoriphagus sp.
TGGTAATGGACTGCCCGGTGGCAGACCTGGCCAGGAGTCTGAGAAAAACCCCAAGATCTTTTCTACGTGGGATCAATTTCTCTATTCCCATGCACGCAATATGTGTATCCGCGAGATGCACCCCCATGTCGGCGTTGCCTTCGTTGGTGCAGACGACAAATTCACCTGTTTCGGCCACTGCGAAATTGACTCCGGTAATGGCTACTTTGGCCTGAAGAAACTTTTCGCGAAGATGGAGTCTTGCGGCATGTGTCAGATATACAGGATCTATATTTCCTTTTTCGGTGTGGAGCTTCTCGTGAAAAATATCGGAAATATCAGACTTTTTCAGGTGGATTGCCGGCATTACGATATGACTAGGGGGTTGCTTGAGAAACTGGATAATCCGCTCACCTAGGTCAGTATCTACCACCTCAATTCCTTTGGCTTCCAGAAATGGATTCAGGTGACATTCTTCTGTAAGGATAGATTTGCTCTTCACGATGGCCTTGCATCGCTTTTCATCGAGGATTTTGCCGATGATCTGATTATGCTCTTCCGCATTCTCAGCCCAGTGTACTTTGATGCCGTTGGCAATGGCGTTTTTTTCCAGTTCTTCCAGATAGTAGTCCAGCTTGGACAGTGTATGGTCTTTGATTTGGGATGCCAGCTCACGGAGTTTTTCCCATTCGGGGATTTGGTGTATGGTAGCGTCCCTTTTTTGGCGTACTATCCACAGGGTATCATCATGCCATTTGGCACGTGCCTTGTCTTTCAGAAACACCGTGGCATTCTGCGGGTGGCTCATGTGATGACTTGGTTTAGGATTTCCGCAAAATGCATAAGTTTCACCTTTTCTTTCTCCCTGGTCGCAATACCCTGCATGTGCATAATACAGGACATATCTCCTCCTACTATGATTTCCACTCCTTTGTCTAGATGATCTGCAATGCGGTCTTTGCCCATTTGCACGGAGATGGCTTCTTCACTTACGGCAAAAGTACCACCAAATCCACAGCATTCATCTTTTCTGGTCAGTTCCACCACTTCCAATCCTTCCAGCTCTTGCATCAGCTGAAGGGTTTTGTTGAAAGCTGGCTCATTTCTCTCGCTGTCACTCGCAAGTCTGAGTCCCCGCAGTCCGTGACAGGAGGCATGAAAACCTATCTTATGTGGAAAGCTGCCTTGGATCGAATCCACCTTTAGCACGTCTGTGATAAATTCGCTCAGTTCGTAGATGTGTGTCTGTACGTACTCCTGGTTTTTTTGAAGCTTGGCTATTTTAGGCGAATGCTCTTTGACGTGCAACACGCAGCTGCCTGATGGGGCCACTATGTAATCGAACATAGCGAAATCCCGGATGAACTTTGAAGCGGTGGCTGCGGTATCAGCTTCGAAACCTGAATTGGCCATAGGCTGTCCACAGCATGTCTGTCCGAGTGGGTAGGTTACTTTGCAGCCTAGTTTTTCCAG
This sequence comes from uncultured Algoriphagus sp., assembly GCA_965651895.1. Taxonomy (GTDB): domain Bacteria; phylum Bacteroidota; class Bacteroidia; order Cytophagales; family Cyclobacteriaceae; genus Algoriphagus. The sequence goes on from CBFGUY010000566.1 coordinate 1,453, forward strand.
CAGTTCCAAAGTAGCGATAGCCACATTTGGATAGAACTGATCGATGTAGCACGGGATAAACAGG
>CBFGUY010000567.1:0-1512 GCA_965651895.1 uncultured Algoriphagus sp.
TTGTGTCGTCCTGAAATAAGTTTACAGGTTTGAAATGAAGTCCTAGAATAGATTTACAAATTTAAAATAATCCTGTTATGTATTTACAACTTATGTTTGCACTGGAGTCAGAAACGGAAACGAGCTCTGCTGAGGAGCAACTCGTCAGGGATATGCCTCTGAATGACGAAGTCAAACAATAGGAAGCCTGTCTGAACTGACGGGCTTTTTTAGTTTACTTTTGATTTCTCCATGCCTAAAAAAACCTTAACTACTGTTGGGGCACCTCCTTTTCCATTTTACGATAATATGTTTTCCAACGTCTGCTGAATTTCCCTTCCATGCTGTGGGCATTTTCAGGAGTAAGCATATCAATACTGGAATGAAGCCTGACCGTGTTGTAAATGGATAAAGCAGCATCAACGCTTCGACGGGCAGTATTTAAATCAACAAAACTTTCCTCCAAGAGCTCTTGCTTCAGTATTCCATTCACTCTTTCTGCAATGGCATTTTCAAGCGGATCTCCACTTTGCGTCATACTGATACTAATATTGTGTTCCTGAAGAAGAGAAACATAATCAAAGGAGCAATACTGGCACCCTCTATCAGAATGATGGATCAATTTACTGCCCTCTGGCAACTGTGCCAATGCTTTTTGTAAGGCGTTAATACACCCTTGTGCACTTAGATCTTTACTTAGGTAATAGCCCACTATTTTTCTGGAATAGGCATCAGTCACTAAGCTAAGGTAAGCATGCTCCCTTTCCGAATGGCGGATATACGTTATATCACTTACCCAAAGTTGATGAGCTTCCAGTGGACTAATGCCTATAATGAGATTAGGATACTTATGCATCCAATGGTCAGAAAAGGTCGTCCTAGGAATCTTACGCTTCCTTTTACGCACTAGCAGCTCATGGGATGCCAATAGACTGAATAGGCTATCTCGTCCTAGTTTGAGTTGATGCTGATCTAAAAAGGGTTTAACATGAATAAGCAGCTTTCTTGTACCTACCTTCTTTTGTGTTTCTCTAATTTTAAGTACTTCCTGAATGATCAGCTCTTTTTCCAGCTCATCTTGTTGGCGTCTTCTCAAGGTTTGATAATAATTTTGCCGTGAATACCCAAGGAGCATGCAAAGAACAGTTATGCTACAGCCATGTCTTTGCTTGACATTTATCACTGCTTGGGTCCAAACTTTTTTCTTAAGGAAAGACCTGTTTGTTTCTCTGAAAGGGTAATAATTTCCTCTAAAAGCTCATTCTTCAGCTTCATTCGCGCTAACTCAGCTCGAAGCTCTTTTTCTTTCATGGTGGAAATTTCTCGCGCATCAATGCCCTGATTTTTACGGTATTTCCGTACCCAACTTTGAATAGTACGCAAGGGCACACCATATTTATCTTCAAGTTCCTTCAAGGTATTATCCCCCGAAAGATATTCCTGGGCAATCGCTGCAGAATTAAGCCGCTTAAGTTCTGATTTTCTTTTAATCATGATTTACAATTTACGTAAATCTATTTCAGGACAAGACAG
>CBFGUY010000568.1:0-1507 GCA_965651895.1 uncultured Algoriphagus sp.
CTGCATCACGAACCAAAATCACGTTTTTGATTTCCCGAGTTAAATCTATCCAATTGACATAATCGGCATTCATAGTGATCGCTTGTAAGTCTTTGGTTTTGCAGTAAAAGTTAACCGCTCCAGCCTGACCATAATTGTCGCAAATAATTACAGTATATTCCCCCTGAGGTGCTTTAGAATAAGCGAGATCAACTTTTCCAGCCAGCTCTTTCCAACCCAGCATATCCGCAAAATCCTGTGGCAAGTCATGGGTTTCGCCATCTTCCCAACGGTTTTCCATCAGCTTAGGATGTTGGGATTTCACTTCCTTGAGATATGATGGGGCTCCGATAGGATAAGTCATCGGGGCAGATAGTACAAATAGTCCAAAAGGAATCAGCATTGCGACTGGTTTCAAGTACTTGCCCCAGCTTTTTTGCAATAAGTGAGAAAGGTAAATTGCTCCAAACGTAATGTGAATAGGGTAGAGGCCGATGGCATAATAGTTCTTTGCCCGGAAATAGGTGAAGATTCCCAACGTAAACACTATTGCCCAGAAGAATACCTGATACTTGCGAAATGGTGGATATGTGAAATATGAAACAAAAGCCAGAATCAGAACGAAACTTGATCCAAAGAAGAAGAAAAACTGCTCAGTCAAAAAGTCTAGGCGATCCACATTGACCAATTGATATTGGCTGAGCATACGCATGTGCCAGATAACTGGAAAATCGTTTTGCCATTGCCAGATTAGGTTTGGCAAGGCTATTACAAAGGCAACTCCAAAAGCACCGTAGAAATGTGGGTTTTTGAAAACCTTACGCTTGGATATCCACAAGGCAGGCAATAATCCCAGTACCTGAAATGCGATGTTGTATTTATTCAGAAAGCCAAAACCTATTCCGATTCCAAGCCAGTATAACCATTTGTTCTTGTCGGTCTGGATATGACACAGCAAGCAGAAGAATACAAAAGTCCACGCCAGAATATCAAAGGAATTGGGCTGGAATAGGATATTCAGCCTGGCCAATGCTGAAAAGATCAGACAGATTGCCGCCAAGGATTGAGCATATAAATTCCCGCCTAGTCTTTCTATTGCTTTCCAAACCAATACTATTGTCAACGCTCCAAAAAGGGCAGGAAAGAATTTGACCCAAAACTCAGTGTAGCCGAGCAAGTATATCAGGTAAGAAAACCAGGAAGTAACAGGTGGAACTGAGATATATCCCCAAGCCAAGTGATGTGCTTGATCCAGGTGCAGGTATTCATCTCGATGAAGGTCATATACAGGATCTATCAACAGGTATTGAAGAACGAGCTTGATCAGTATAAATCCGGATAAAAATAGATTTCGCTGGTTCATAGAGTTGTTGAAAATTGAGCAGAGCAAAAGCAATTAATAGCATCTTCTAATCTGTAGAATGAACCCTCCCATAAGTCTGGTCAGTTACTTCAGTTTTTTGATATCTTAGATTACCCGTTAAATATCAGTTTGAAGGTAGTGCCCTCGCCTAGTGCAGATCTTACC
>CBFGUY010000569.1:0-1502 GCA_965651895.1 uncultured Algoriphagus sp.
GTCCCTACTTTGTCATCATGATACCTCAATGTAGGGGCATTGATATTGTGCTCGTCTGCAAAGTATACACTCGTGAAGGCTGCTACCTCTTTATATTTGAATTCTTCAGCTATACACCCTTCAACTCTTCCTTTGTTACCAACCATTGAACTAAGCTTCTTTAATGCCCTTTCAATATGGTACATCCACCTGTATTGCACAGGACCACCAACCTTAGCTTCATATGGAAGGTGGACAAGTAGATGTTGCATTGGATTGAAGAATCCTGGGGGGAATATTTTTTCCAACTTGCATATAAGGACAGGAATTTCTGTCTCCAACTTCTCCATCACATCTTTGTTTATTTCTTTAGCACAAAGTTGCCTATAAAAGTAGCTTAACTCAGCTAACGCCTTCCAGATACTGACTTTCAAGTACCCACGGAACATTATAGGGAGGAGCCTTTCCATCATTATATGATAATCATGGCTCTTCAATCCAGTTATTTTCTTTGTCTTCAAGTTCACAGCTCTCCTAAACCCAGCCGCATAACCATCTGGGAATTTCAAAATTTTCAACCATTCCATTACTTCTTTCTTCTGTTTAGGTTTTAGACAAAATTGAGCACGTGGCTTTTTTCCATTTTCGTCGAGTTCCTGGGTTGGTCGGTTACAAAGTTTTGCTAAGTCCTTCCTGGCCTTTATATTGTCTTTTGTTTTGTCGCCTAGATTCATGCAAGTACTTAGAATGCTTTCACCAACATTACGTTCCTGATGCATGACGTCAATGTTATGCATCAGAATCAATGCCTTAACATAAGGTAGTTCCCATAAACCACATTTATGTGTCCAGTTATGCTCGGTTCCAAAACCTATGTATCCATCACCACTTTCATTCTCTTTCAAATTATTAAGCATAGCCTCAATCTCTATTCCGCTAAGACGCCTGGGCGGTCCCTTTGTCACGATAGTGCCCTTCTTAAAGGTGTTAACCTCGAACCTATACGGGTGTTTTTGGGGCAAGAAGCATCTGTGGCAGTCAAAGTAACAGATCTTCCCTCCAAACTCAAGGCGGAAACAATCTGTATCCTTGCCACATATTGGACATGTTAGAATTCCATGGCAGCTCCATCCAGCAAATAAACTGTATGCCATGAAATCATGAATGGACCACAAATATGCAACTCGAAGTGTGAATTTCTCGTTTTTGTAGCAATCGTATGCTTCGACTCCTTTCCATAACTTTTTGAGATCATCGATCAAGGGTTGCATCATCACATTCAGCCCTTTCCCAGGATGGTCTGGACCAGGAATAATTAGGGAAAGAAACATGTAATCATATTTCATGCACAGATGAGGTGGAAGGTTGTATGGAATAACAAATACAGGCCAACAAGAATATGATGCCGCATTTGTATTGAAAGGTGTAAACCCATCTGTCGCCAACCCAATTCGAATATTTCTCGCTTCACTAGCAAATTCTGGATCAAAGTCATCTAGAGCCTTCCACGCATCACTGTCAGA